>DATDCH010000828.1:0-12234 GCA_036524455.1 Kofleriaceae bacterium
TTGGTGACGCGCAGCAGGTTGCTGACGGCACGGTCGACGCGCAGCAGGTTGGTGACGGCACAGTAAACCCGCAGCAGGTTGGTGACGCGCAGCAGGTTGCTGACGGCACAGTCGACGCGCAGCAGGTTGGTGACGGCACAGTAAACCCGCAGCAGGTTGGTGACGGCACAAGCGACCCGCAGCAGGTTGCTGACGGCGCGGCCGGCGGGCAGCCGGTTGGCGACGGCACAGTCGACCCGCAGCAGGCAGCTGCGGGACAAGGTGAGTCGGTCGATCAAGACGGCCGAGTTCCCGTGCAGGAGTCGCCGTTCGACGAGCAGGAACCGACCGTCGCGGCGGGAGATGCAGATGCAGCGACGCGCGGGATCACCGCTGACGCCAGCGCGAACCCCGACGCGGCTGCGAACCCCGCCGACGCGAACCCGGTTGCCGACACGAACCCCGCGCCTGACGCCAACCCCGGCGACGGCGGTGCTGCACCGACGGGCAACGCGTCACCCGATGGCACGATCAGCAACGGCACGCTGCCCAACCCCGACCAGCCGCGCATGTCGGTCGAAGAGATCCTGGCGCGTAACGCGGATCAGCCGACGTACAGCGACAGCGATCCTTCGTTCTGGGAGCGCATCAACAACGGCGAGGTTCCGGGCGTCGTTCCGGCATTCGCACCTGCACAGCACTACAACATGACGCAAGACGCGTCGGAGCGCGCGGGCTTCTCGTCCGACGTCGCGGCTTCGATCGCGGCGGCGACGCGCAACGTCGACTACACGCACTTCAGCGAACCGCACATGCACGCGAACGCGAACGAGAACCAGACGCCCGAGCAAGCGGCCGAGCACAACATCAACGTCGCGACCGAGAACGGCTCGCACTTGCGTCAGGCGCTCGATCGCTACCAGGCTGACCCGACGCCCGCGAACGGGCAGGGCGTTGTCGACGTCCTTGGCCGCATCAACCACCACATGCAGGATGCCTACGCGCACGAAGGCATGTCGTTCGGCCAGCACGCGCACATGGATCGCGAGGGCAACAGCCCCGATCATGATCCGGCCCGGATCGCCGCCGGCACTGCGATGACGCAGCAACTGATGGCCACCGTCGCAGCTGACATGCGCGAGCGCGGCATCGACCCGGCCAGCTTCCAGGCGCGGTCGCGCTGGCGCCAGCCGCTACCGTCGCTCGGTCAAGTCGTGCCGATGCTGCAGTACCAGTACGGCAACCACCAGTACGACGGCCGCGAGACGCGCTGGGACGCTGGGACGAACGGGCGCATGTTCGAAGGCCTGATGCGCGGCCTCCGCACGCGCTAGTTACTGCGCGATCGACGTCAGGATCGGGCGCAGGAACTCTGCGTGCGACCACGTGTCGGGCGGAAGCGTGCCGCCGCCCGGCGACAGCCCGTCGCTCGGGTAGCGCAGGAACAGCTGCGGATCCGCGATCGCTGGACCGTCGAACTTGTCGTAGTGACCGTTGCGCACGACCACGAGCTCGAGGCTCGGGATCACGTAGATGAACTGGCCGTCGTGACCGTTCGCCATGAACAGATCGGGCGGCAGCTCGCTATCGACTTTGCCGTCGAGCCACCACTGGTAGCCGTAGCCCGCGTAGGTCGGCGCCGAGCTGAGCGATGCATCGACCCACGCCTCGGGCACGATCTGCTCGCCGTTCCACATCCCGCGCTGCATGTACAGAAGGCCGAAGCGCGCGAAGTCGCGCGACGTCATGTCGAGGCAACAATACGTGAGCGTCTCGCCGGTCTTCGCGCGCCACCACTCCGCATCTGCGATGTCGAGCTTGCCGAACAACTTGTCTTGCGCGTAGTCGCCGGCGCGCTTGCCGACCGCTTTGCCCAGCACACCCGACAGCAGCAGCGTGTCGCCGCTCGAGTATTCCCATACCGTGCCGGGCGGCGACTCGAGCGGCTTCGCGAGCACGTAGTCGAGCGGACTCTCGGTTGTGAACACGAGCTGCACGACGTCTGAGTTGCTCGCTCGATCGATCGCGTAGTCTTCGAGCCACATCAGGCCCGACGACATATGGAGCACGTGCTCGATCGTGATCTGATCGCGCGGCGAGCCTGCCCACATCGGGTAGTAGTCGACGAGCTTCGTCGCGACGCCGGAGATCTTGCCTTCTTCGATCGCGATCCCGATCAGCGCGCTCGTGAAGCTCTTCGCCATCGACCAGCTGCCGGCGTAGCTCTTCGCATCGCGGCCGTCTTCGTACCACTCGGCCACGAGCACGCCTCGACGCGTGACGACCACGCCTTGCGTGTTCTTGCCGGGCTGAAACGCGTAGGCGCGTGCGCCGTCGAGGACGGCTGCATCCATCTGCTGCTCTGCGGGCGTCGACACCGGCCACTCCCACGCCGGCTCCGACGAGCAAGCGACGAGCGACAGCAGTGCGGGGAGCGCGGCTTTCATGGCGGGATATTGGCTCTACGCCGTCGAGCGTCAAGCAGATGTTGCTAACAGCTAGCTGTCGTTGCGGGGCGGTTTGGGCCGGCGAATGTCGAAGTTCGGCTGGCGATTCGGATCGCAGTTCGGCGTGAAGCCGTCGGCCTTGAACTCGTGCTCGACGGCGCCGGTCGCACCGTCGACGGTGGTCTCGACGCGCACGACGTGGGTGCCGGCGCGCGCGGGCGAGCAGTAGCCGAGCAAGTAGTAGCGTTTCGACATCGCTTCGATGCGCGCCGCCATCTGATCGAACGACTGTGAGATCTGCGCGCGATCCTTCGACACGATCGCGCCGTTGCGACCGATCGCACGCAGCTCGCCACCGTCGATCTCGGCGCCCACGCCGATCACCATGATGTCGGCCTCGCGCTTGTCGAGCTCGTCGTGCAGCTTGTCGCGTGGCACGCGCGCCGCGCGATCGGTGCCGTCGGTGAACACGACGAGCGTGCCGAACGAGAGCGGCGTCGACGAGCCGCGCATCTGCTGCTTGAGCACCTTGAGGCCCTCGAGGATCGCGCCGTTCAAGTTCGTCGACGGATCGCGGCCCTTGTATTCCGACAGCCGCGCGATACCGGATGACGTGCCGCCGGTGCCCGAGCCGAATCCGGCGATCGGTTGGATCTGCGGGCTGCCGTCGAACGCGTACACGGCGACCTTCTGGAATTTCTCGATGCGAGCGGCGAACGCCGACGCCGACTGCGTGATCACGGGAACATCGTCGGACTCCGACACGCTGCCGCTCATGTCGATGAGCAGCAGCGTGTAGTGCGTCGCCGAGACTTCCGGGTTGAGGATCGTCTGCTTGCTCTCGAGGACCGACACGGGCGAACCGTCCTCGTAGATCCGGAACTTGTCTGCGGTGAGGCCGGGCACCGGATCGCCGTCGGCCGTGTCGACGGTGAAGTACACCGCGATGTTCGACGGCCGCTGCACGCTCGAATCGATCTTCGTCAGCTGGAGCTGCTTGCTACAGCCCGCCGACAACACAACGAACAGAACAACGAGTGTTCTCGTGATCCCCATGGCACCATCGTAACTCAGTCATGAGCGTCGCAACGTTCAGCGGCACGGTGGTCGACTGCCGCACCCGTTTTCAGGTCGACAAACCAACTACAGCGTTTCTCACCCACTTCGACGCCAACTGGATCCTCACCGTCTCGATCGAGCAAGCCGACGCGGGGTTACCACTCGCCGCAGGCAGCGAGACCGCGTTCGCGATTCACAGTCCCGTGCAGCTCACGTTCGACTCGGCGGAGGAATGCGTGGGCAAACGTTACGAATTCTCCGTCGAGGTCGACGATGCGACGGGGCGGCCGCGCTGGCAAACGCTCCGCCGCGCGTGACCGGTCTGTTACGCTCGCAGCATGCGTCGCTGGTTGCTCGCGCTCGCGCCCGCCGCGTGGGTGTTGCCGATCGCGACCGCGCTTGCGCAACCGGTGACGAACGGAACCGCGGCTGCGGGTGACCCCGCCGTGATCGCGCTCGTCAACGCGAGCGATCAAGTCATCTGCACCGCCGCGGTGATCGGACCGCACACCGCGATCACCGCAGGGCACTGCGTCGGCGGCCGCGATCCCCGCACGCTGCGCATCTTCATCGGCAGCACGCTCGGCGAAGCCGGCACGTTCATCGCCGTCTCCGATGCGCGCACGCATCCACAGTTCGATCCGGGCGGTCGCGACATCGCGATGATGACGCTGCGCGAGTCGGCGCCGGTCGCACCGCTCGAGCTCGCGGGACCGGTCGACGCGTCGCTCGTCGGTACGATGATTCGCGTCGTCGGCTTCGGTCTCACGGCCGGCAATCTCAGCGACGCCGGCATCAAGCGCGAAGGCACGGCCCGGATCGCTGCGGTCCGTACCGAAGAGCTGATCGCGGTGCCCGATCCGTCGCTGTCGTGCCTCGGCGACTCGGGCGGGCCGGCGCTGCTCCCCGCGGGCACGATCGGCGGCGTCGTCAGTCGTGTCGACTCGCTGTGCGTCGATCACGCGGTCTACACCCGGATCGATATCGCGCAGGACCCGCTGATCCAGCCGTACCTCGCCGAGACCGCGCCCGGTGCGGCAGGCGAGGGCGAGCCATGTTTCTACGCGGCGCACTGCACCGCTGGGCTCGAATGTCGCGGCGACGCGGAGACGTTCTGCGAGAGCCCGGCCGGTTGCGGCTGCGCGAGCACCGCGACGGCGACACCGGCTGCATTCCTCGTCGTACTCGTCGTGCTCGTCGGGCTGGCGATCATGCGGCGGCGCCCAGTGTGCGTGTCCGCTCGCCCGCGCTGATGCGAAAGGGCTGGACCCTCGTTTGCTCTACCAAGAGCCGCGATGAGTGTCTTCGCATGGACCGCGTTTGCGAGCGGCGTCTTGCTGCTGATGGCACTTGCGTCGTCGTACGTGCGAGCTCTCCCGATCACGACCTCGGCGCTCTACCTCGTGCTCGGCGTCCTGATCGGGCCGGCGGGCTTCGCGCTCGTGTCTCTCGACATGGTCGACGCTTCGATCTACGTCGAGCGCATCGCGGAAATCGCGGTGGTCGTCGCGTTGTTCGTCGGCGGGCTGAAGCTCCGCTTGCGCTGGAACGATCCGGCGTGGCGTGCAGCGGTGGTGCTCGCCGGCCCGGTCATGGTGCTCACGATCGGCGGCATCGCGCTGTTCGCGCACTTCCTGCTGGGACTGCCGGCCGGCGCTGCGTTGCTCCTCGGCGCGATCCTCGCCCCGACCGATCCGGTGCTCGCGACCGCGGTCGCCGTCAACGATGCCGACGATTGCGATCGCATGCGCTACGGCATCAGCGGCGAGGCCGGTCTCAACGACGGCACCGCATTCCCGTTCGTCGTGCTCGCGCTCGCCTGGACAGCGCATGGTCCCGGTGACTGGCTCGTCGAGTGGGCGGTGTTCCGCGTGCTGTGGGCAATTCCCGCGGCACTCGCGCTCGGCTACGTGCTCGGCCGGTTCGTGGGCCGGCTCGCAATCCGGCTGCGCACGAACCAACGCGATGTCACCGCACCGAGCGACTTGCTCGCGCTCGCGCTGATCGGCATCGCGTACGTCGGTGCCGACGCGATCGGCGCGTGGGGATTTCTCAGCGTGTTTGCGGCCGGCCTCGGCCTGCGCGGTGCGGAGGTCACCGTCGTCACGAAGGCTCCGCATCCCGACGCGCCGCCGGTCCCCGACGACGATCCGCTGCGCCACCCGCCGGCTGAGGCACTCGTCGCCGCGCGTGTCGAGCCCCAGGCGCTCGAGCAGCCCGCCGTCGCCGCTGGCGTGCTCGTGTCCGAGACGCTGTCGTTTGGCAGCACCGTCGAGCGCCTTGTCGAGGTCGGCATGATCGTCGCGGTCGGTGTCGCGATCGCGACGCACTGGGATCCGCGCGCAATTCCACTTGCTGCGGCGCTGTTCGTGATCATCCGTCCGCTCGCGGCGCGCGCGTTCCTCACGTTCACGCCGACCACGCGGCCGCAGCGCTGGCTGATGGGGTGGTTCGGCATTCGCGGCATCGGCAGCCTCTACTACTTGGGCTATGCGCTTCGCCACGGCGTCGAAGGATCGGCCGCCGCCGAGATCACCGGACTGACCGTCTCGGTGATCGCGCTGTCGGTCGTGATCCACGGCATCACCTCGACGCCGCTGCTCACACGCTACGAGCGTTCGCTCGCGTAGAGGTGAACGCGGCCGCGCCCGATCGCGCGTGGTGTACGATGATGATGGTGGGCTCGCGTTGGATGATCGCCAGCAGCGTCGCGCTCGCGGCATGCGGGCGGATCGGGTTTGACGCTCGCAGCGACGGTGGCGATGGTGGCGGTCCGCCCGCCGATGCGTGCGGGTTTGGCCCGTGGAGCCAGCGCGTCATGCTCAACGAGCTGTCGTCGGGCTTCGAAGAGTACACACCGACGGTCTCGCGCGATGGACGTACCGTCGTGTTCGCCTCGGATCGATCCGGAGGCCTCGGCGGATACGATCTGTGGATGGCGACGCGTCCCGTGGGCGCAACCAGCTTCGACTTGCCTACGCACCTCGACCCGATCAGCTCGTCGGGGGACGATATGGGACCGTCGCTCTCGGAGGACGGCTTGACGCTTTACTTCGAATCGAACGGCGGTGGTCCACGCGAGCTCTACGTAGCGCAACGCGCGACCACATCCGATCGGTTCCTGAGCGCCACCCTCGTCGCGGGGCCGTTCGAGACCTTCCTCGAGACCGGCGGCCCAGAAATCTCGCGCGACGGCCTCACCCTGTACTTCGATGCGCGGGGCGGCGGCGGCCTCGGCGGGTTCGACATCTGGAGCGTGCAGCGCGCGAGCTCCACGAGCGCGTGGGATCAGCTGACGCACGTCACGGCGTTAAACACCACTTCGAACGATCTCGATGCGGCGCTCGATCACGACGAGCTCACCCTCTACCTCACGAGCAATCGAGTCGAAGTTCCCAACGATCTATTCGTCACGACCCGGCCGGACCGGGCCGTGGCGTTCGCCGGCCCCACGATCTCGCCGTTTGCAGGCGTCGGGATCGGCGAGTACGGCGCAGACATCTCGCACGACGGCACGACGATGATCCTGTCGGTTCACGAGCCAGCATCGACGCTGTCGAATCTGTGGATGTCGACGCGCGCCTGCCAATAGCGAATGTCAGGGACCGACGTGGGCCGCGGTGCCGGTGAGCGTGCCTTCGATCCACTGCGGCACGGTCATGCCGCCGACGTTCGTCGAATAGAACCCGGCGCCGCGCAGGATCGTGTGGCCGTTGCCTGTGACGTAGTACGTGCCAAAGCCGGTGCCGGCCGCCATCATCCGCGTACGCAGCTCGGTGAGGCCTTGCTGGTAGACCGTCGCGGTGACGGCGTTCGGAATGTCGGCGCACATGTTGTAGCCGCCCGACCAGCCGTAGCCGGCGAACGCGCGGATCGTCTGGTCGCCGACGCTGGAGAATAGGCCGCCGCGCATGTCGGGGAACTCGCTGCGTACGTGATCGAACACGTCGGCAATGTAGTCGTTCGGATCAGTGCAGTCGGCGCCGCACTCGGCGAGCATCGTCTTGTCGAGACCCCATACCGTTTTCCACAGCGTCTGCAGGCACGGCGGGAACACTTCCTTGGCCATCGGCGGTCCCGAGTCATCGATCAGTGCGACCGGCGTCGTGCCGAACGCGCGTTGCGTCTGCGCGTAGTTGACGGCCGCGCCGAATCCGCCGGCGCTCGAGCCGGTGAGTAACACCTGATCGGTGTCGAAGCTCGGCACCCAGCGCTCGAGGAACGCGGTGAAGTTCGAGTAGCCGTAGAACTGACGCATCTTGCCGCCGAGCATCGTGTCGGCCTGGCCGCCGTAGACGTCGCCCGAGCAGTACGGCACGTAGACCCAGGTCCAGTCGCGCGCCGGGTTCGCGGCATTCGCGCGATCGAAGATGCCGCCGTTCGTCGGCTGATTGCCGCTGCGCGTGAACAGGCTCTCGCAGTAGCTGTTGAAGCACGCGCCGCCGCCCTCGAGGTAGATGACCATCTTCGTCGATGCGGGATTGAAGTTGACGCTGAAGCCCGCGGGCGTGCCGTCGATGCACTTCGTGCCGGGGATCTCGAAGAACTGCCACATCATCGCCGGAGGCATGATCGGATCGACCGCGGTGCAGTCGGGCCGGCAACCGTCGAAGCGATCATCGTTGCCGTCGTCGCATTGCTCGCCGGTATCGGGTGTCCCGTTGCCGCAGCTGGCGGGAACGTCGTCTCCGCCGTCATCGCCCATGCCGGAGCTTCCCGAGCACGCTGCCGTCACGGCCGTCGCAACGGCGAGCACGATGCAGAACAGATTACGCATGAGGGCCTCCCGCGGCGTAAAGTGCCGCCACTGTTGCGCGCCGTCTTGACCGGCGGCACCCTGGATTGACCCAAGGTTCCGCCCCCGTATGGATGGTGATCTGACGTACAGCACGAGCTTTTGCCGGATCCTGACCGACTATCTGGTCGCGCACGGGTATGCACAAGAGCCCGTGGTTGCGGCCATGGGGGTCGACGTCGATGCCCTGGCCGACCGGGACGGCCGGATCGCCCGCCGCGCCTGGCTCCACGCGTTCGAGGTCGCGGTCGAGCTCACCGGCGATCCCGACCTCGGCCTGCGGGTCGGCGAGAGCATCCGGCCCGCTCATCTCGGCGCGCTCGGCTACATCCTGATGAGCTGCGAATCGATGCGTCAGGCGGCGGAGCTCGACCAGCGCTGGCACTCGCTGATCGCCGACGGCGAGCGGCTCGAGTACGTGCGCGATGGCGAGCTCAGCAAGCGCACGCTGTTCTTCCCCGACTCGGAGCCTGCACCGCCGGCGTGTGCCGCCGCGTGTGCCGCAGCTGGGAACGTCGCGTTCGTGCGCTGGCTCGCCGGCGCCGACGACGGTCTGCGCAAGATCGCGCTGCCGTATCCCGAGCCCACGTCGCGCGCGGCGCACGACCAACTACTGGGCTGCGAGCTGATCTTCGACGCGCCCCACATGATCGTGTGGCGGGATCCGACCGTGTTGCGCAAGCCGCTCGCGCAAGCCGACCCTGCACTGCGAGCGCGCATGGAGGAGCGCGCGGCACGGCTTGCCGCGGAACGCAGTGCGCCCGACGTCCTGATCACGCGCGTGCGCGAGCTCGTCGTGCGGTCGATTCGCGACGAGCTGCCGGAGCTCGATGCAGCGGCGGCGTCCCTCGAGCTGACCCCGCGTGCGTTGACGAGGCGCCTCGCCGAGCGCGGGACGAGCTACAGCAAGATCGTCGACGATACGCGACGCCAGCTCGCACTCGGTTACATCGCCGATGCGTCGCTGAGCCTCGTCGACGTCGCATACCTGTGCGGGTTCTCCGAGCAGAGCGCGTTTCACCGCGCGTTCAAACGGTGGACCGGCGTGCCACCGGGCGAATACCGCCGCAGGTAGCGGCCTCAGTTGCGAATGGGCGGGACCGACGTGCACGCCTCGGCGCGCTTCGTCAGCAGCGCGCGCTCACGCTCGTTCCTCGTCAGCTCGGCGGCGCGCAAGAACTCCTTGCGCGCTTCGAGATGCCGCCCGAGCTTGAACAGCAAATCACCGCGCACGCTCGGCAGTAGGTGATAGTCGTCGAGCGCGCGCACGTCGCGCAGGCTGTCGACGATCGCGAGCCCCGCCTGTGGACCAAACGCCATCGCCACCGCGACCGCGCGGTTGAGCTCGACGATCGGCGACTGCGTCAGCTCCACCAGTACCGCATACAGCGCGGCAATCCGCGTCCAGTCGGTCTCCGCCGCGGTACGCGCCCGTGCGTGACACGCGGCGATCGCGGCCTGCAGCATGTACTCGCCAACGCCACCGACCTCCTCGGCACGCGCGAGCGCGGCGAGCCCGCGCCGGATCAGCAAGTGATCCCAACGCGCACGATTCTGATCGAGCAGCAAGATCGGCGTGCCGTCCTTCGCGGTGCGCGACGCGATCCGCGACGCCTGGATCTCCATCAGCGCGACCAAGCCGTGCACTTCGCTTTCATTCGGCGCGATCGCGGCAAGGATGCGGCCGAGGCGCAGCGCGTCTTCGCAGAGGGCAGGGCGCATCCAATCGTCGCCCGCGGTCGCCGAGTAGCCCTCGTTGAACACGAGGTAGATCACCTCGAGCACCGACGACAGCCGCGGCGCGAGCTCTTCGCCGCGCGGCACTTCGTACGGCACGCTCTCGTCGGCGAGCGTCTTCTTCGCGCGCACGATGCGTTGCGAGATCGTAGGCTCGGGCACCAGAAACGCGCGTGCAATCTCTGCGGTGGTCAAGCCGCCGAGCATGCGCAGCGTGAGCGCGACGCGCGCTTCCCGCGACAACACGGGGTGGCAACACGTGAACACGAGGCGCAGCAGGTCATCCCCGACGTCGTCGTCGAGCTTGGCCTCGAGCGTCTCGACGGTGCGGTCCGGCCGCCCCGCGATCTCCGCGCCGATCTGTTCGTGCTTCTTGTCCACGAGCTTGGTCCGGCGCAGCCGATCGATCGCGCGATGCTTCGCGGTCTGCATCAGCCACGCACCTGGGTTGTCCGGAACGCCGGTCTCAGGCCACTTCTCGAGCGCTGTCACCAGTGCATCCTGCGCGAGCTCTTCGGCAAGCCCGACGTCGCGCGTGATCCGAGCAAGCCCTGCGATCAGCCGTGCCGACTCGATCCGCCACACGGCGTCGATCGCGCGCTGGACCTTGTCGGTATCGGCCTGCACGGCCGCGATCAAAGCACACGCGCGCGACAGTCACGAGCGCTCGGGCTGCCGATCGATCATCGCGATCACGACCGCTTGAGCTGCTGGTCGATCTTCGCGGCGCGCTCGACGGTCTCTGCCGCGGCGTGCGGAAAGTCTTCCATCTCGAACAGCGGCCGGATCTCGATCTCGCCGGTGTCGCCGGTCGGGTTCGGCACGCGCTTCACCCACTCGATCGCCTCTTCGCGCGACTTCACCTGGATCAGCCAGTAGCCGGCGACGAGCTCCTTGCTCTCGGTGAACGGACCGTCGATCACCGTGCGGTTCTTGCCTTCAAACCGCACACGCGCGCTCTTCGACGACGGCTGCAAACCGCCGAGGTCGAGCAGCACGCCCGCCTTCGACAGCTCCTCGTTGTACTTCATCATCTCCGAGATCAGCTCGGCGCTCGGGGGCGCGCCGGTCTCGGCCTCGGGGGTGCTTTTGACAAGGATCAGAAACTTCATGGTCATTCTCCTCTAGGTTCGCTGCTGGTTCTCTTGGGTTCGTAAGGGCGACGATCGATGCCGGCTTCGATCGACACGCGCCGAAACTTTTCTCTCAAATCTCGTAACCGTTGAAGATATTGGCGACTCCGACGCTCAGTCGTCGACCGCCAGCTGCGGATTCCACGCGACTTCCCAGACGTGTGCATCCGGGTCCTCGAAGTAACCGGCATAGCCGCCCCAGAACGTCTCGGCGGCCTCCTTGACGATGTTTGCGCCCGCTCGCTTGGCCTGCGCCATCGCCGCATCGACCTCGGCGCGACTATTCACGAGGTGCCCGAGCGTGAGCTCGGTCGGGCTCGGCTTGCCCTTCGCCAACCCGGTATCGCGGGCGATGCTGTCGCGCAGCCACAGCGCCAACTTGAGATTGGCTGCCTGCAGATCGATGAATACCACCGCGCCGTATTCGAGCTCGGTGCCGATGATGCCCGGGGTCGCGAAGCCGAGGCCATCGCGATAGAACGCGAGCGAGCGCGCGAGATCATCGACGCCGAGCGTGATGATGTTGATGCGGGCCTTCATGGCGCCAATCGTGGACGATCCGGCGTCACGCGGCGCGCGGGAGCGCGAAAACTTGAAGGCGCGGGAGTGTGGCGTCAGTGAATGCGGGCGATACCGCTCGTCGCGCTGCTGACGATTCGCGCCGAGATCGTACGCACGCTCGCGCGTGCTTCCAGCGCGTTCACTGCCGAGGTTCGTCCTCGCTGGCGTTGTCACCCCGCGAACGCGACCGCTGCGCTCGCGCGAAGACCTGGCGCTGTGCAGTCACGCGACCTCCGGGAGACGAATGCGTTGTGCAGTCGTGAGGCGTCCGGGCGTGGGGCGCTCTGCTCGCGCGTGACGCCCGAAACAAGTTTCGGGATGCCGAGAGGGCGAGCGCAACAGCCGACGCTGCCCTCCCGGGAGGGTCTCGTTGATCGACGTCACGCGACGTGGTGCAGAACGCGGTGCGTACTGGTCGACGCGAACGGCGGTCCAGGTGGCCACAAACGTAGTTCGGAGATCGGAGCCAGACCTCGGTGCCCACGTGGGCACGCGCGTGATCTTGGCGACTGGAGACCGGAGC
>DATDCH010000829.1:0-7989 GCA_036524455.1 Kofleriaceae bacterium
GATCAGCGTGATGCGACGGCCGAGCGCGATCGGTAGATCGACCCCAGCGAGCACGTCGTAGCTGCGGCGCGGATCGGCCGACAGCATCCGTGCGCTAGCACCGGCGCACAGCGGCCCAACGCGCACGCACGCGGCGGCGCGGCCGCCAAACCACGACGTTCCGTTGAACGCGACCGAGCTCTCGGCGCCCACGACCACGCTGAACGGATCGCGCACACGCGCCGCTGCGACCGGAACCGGTGGCGGGCTCACCTCGTCGACGCGCGCCTCGGTCACGAGCGGTGGCGGCTCGGTCCAGCCGAGCAGCGCCGCCGCGTTCATGTCCTGGCGCGCCCACGATTCGATCAGCGATGCCGCTGCGTCGAGATCGGCGAGCGTACGCTCGCTGCGCCTGCCATTCGGATCCGTGACGATCACGGTCACACCGGCGCCGCGCCGTTCGATGCGCGCCTTCGCGGCGGGACAATTCGCGATCGGATCGGTCGCGACGCCGCGCCGCGATAGCTCCGTATCGATCGAGTCGACGAGCGCACCATCACCGTCGAGCACCGCGGTCGCGGGGCACTCGGCTGCGCTCGCGTGTGGTGACGCGAGCACGACCGCACAGCTGATGGCGAGCCGGACGTTCATCCGCCGCCGCCGCCTCCACCCGTGTCTTGGCCACCGCCGCCGGTGTCTTGGCCGCCACCGCTGCCGGTATCGCCCTCTCCACCGCCACCGCCCTCGCCGTCCTCCGGACCACCACCCCCGCCTTCACCATCGATGGTGCTGTTCGGTGAGTTGTCGGGCACGGCGGTATCGGCGGTCAGCGCGCCTTCGGCGTCCTTCACATATTGGACGCCGCCGAGGTCGAACGCGTCATCGCTCGAGGCGATGTAGAACGACGTGTCGACTTGGCTGGCCGAGCGCGGATAGACGAGGTCCGGGCTGCGTACCGCCGCGACCATCTCGATCCGATAGCGATCGTCTGCCGGCAACGTCAGCAGGAACGAGCCATCGGCGAACACCTGCGCCTCGATCGTCTCGATGTTGCCGATCGCGCGGACCTGCGTGATCGGTTCGGGGAATGAGCCGGTGTTGACGCGGCCGGTGATCGTCTGGCCCGGGTCGGAGCCACACGCCGCAAGCGTCACGAACACCATCGTAGGCATTGTCAGTCGAATCATCGGTCGCCTCCAGTGCATCTCGTTTGGTTGACAAATGGGTGCCCGCAGCCGCGGGACCCTTCACGAAAAAGGTGCGGCGCAGAGCCGCGAGATCGTGGGGTTTCGGCTAGACCATCAGCGGCGATAGCGCGCCGGTCAGCTCGCCGAGCGTGTTCGTCGCGACGCCCACCGCCTGCAGGCCGCTGAGCTGGATCTTGCCGGGGTGCAGGCCCTGGGCGTCGATGTGCTGGCCGTTTCTGATCCTGCTCGGCAAGCCGGCCGCCAGCATGCGCATGCCCGAGCGGCCGTGCGCCGTCTTCGACTCCGCGAAGATCAGCGACAGAAACGTGTTGTCGAGCACGGTGCCGGTTCCTTCCGGCATAGCCGCGAGCTTCTGCACGAGCCGCGCGAACAGCGTCGCGTGCCAGTTGCAGTTCGCCGCGATGTTCACCGGCCGCGTCGACGCGCTGTGCGAGTCGTCGTGCATTTGGGTCAGCCCGTCGACGGCGTTCGCCATCTGCACTTGCTCGAACGTCATCATCCAGCTCGCGACACGCGTGAGGTCGCACGACAGCGCGTAGGCGATCATGTCGGCCTGCATCTGGCCGCGCAGCGTCTCGTTCGACGAGCCCGAGAACGCGTTGGGGCCAATCGGTGGATCGGTGGGTTTTGTCGCCGGCCCACACGTGCCAGTGCTGCCGCCGCCGCTGATCGCCGCTTGGATCGATTTCTCGAGCGAGCGAATCTCTTCGAAGTGTTGATCGACGCGCGCCTTGTCGTTGGCGCCTAGCGTCGAAGTCAGGCGCTGTGCGTCGCTCGCTATCAGATCGAGCACGCTCGCCTGCCGCTCGAGCGCCGGGGTGCCGCCGGGCGTCGAGCCGCCCGCGCCGAACAGCGTCGTGAACAGCTGCGCCGGGCTGACGATCGGCGGCAGCTGGAGCAGCGCGCCATTGACCAGCTTGGCGCTCATGATGCCGTGGTGGTTGTTGTTGCTGCCCGTGTACGGCAGCACCTGCGTCCGCACCTGCAGCGACGCGAGCTTGGAACCGGGACCGAGCGTCGTCGCCGCGAATTGATCGGCGGTCTGCGCCTTGACCATGATCGCCATGTGCTCGATCGACGTCACGCCCGCGAGCGAGCACGCCGGCGTCGTGCCGTGCTGCATGTTGTAGGCGCTCGCCGGTTGCGTCGGCGGCGTCGTGCTGTTGTAGACCGGGATGTTCATGTTCGAGATCACCGACACGTGCTGGCGCACCGGCTCGAGTGCCTTCCAGCTCGCCGGCATCGTCGCCGGCAGCGCGCCGTATGCGCCCGGGCTGCTCAGCGTGTCGTTTCCGACCACGGTGCCGCAGAACGACACGACGAACCGCTTCGGCGTGGCCGCGTGAGCGAACAACAGCTTCGGAAGCATCGCCTCGAGGAAAGGCAGCGCGACCATGGCTCCGCCGGCGCCGCGCAAGAACGTCCGTCGCGAGAGCGGTTTCTTCGGCATGACTACTCTCCCTTTCGGTAAGCGATGGCAGGTGACGTGACGAGCTGGAGCAGCAGCGCGCGCAGGCTGCGGTTCTCGCGGTAGTGCGCGTCGAGCACGCCAAGCGTGTTGCGATCTCCGCTGTCCTCGTCGCGTCCAGTCATCCAGCGGAATACTTGTTTCGTCGCGCATGCCGACACACGCGGGTCATCCGCGATCAATGCGCCGAGCTGCTCGGGGCCGGAGAACGCCATCCCGTTCCACGAGCCCACCGCGTCGATCACGCACTGCGGTTTGCCTGGCTCGGTCGCGCGCCACGCACCGAACACGCCGAAGTTCTCGAGGCCGAAGCCGATGTTGTCGATGATGCCGTGGCACTGATCGCAGCCGGTGATCTCGCGCATCGAGTAGCGCTCGGGCTTGCAATCCGTCGGCAGGCCCGGCGGCATGTCGGTATCGACGTTCGGTGGAATCGTGCCGAGCTCGCCGCACGAGAGGCGATGAAAGATTTCGGCGCCACGCACGGTAGGGCTGGTGTCGCCGAACTTCGCGCCCAAGCTGAGAAACGAGCCATGGGTGAGCACGCCACCACCGCGCCCTGCCGGATACGTCACCCAGCCCGGTCCCGCGACCGGCGCAAAGCCGTATTGCGTCGCGAGCGCGGGCGTCACGTACGTTTCGCTCGCGTTGAACAGCGACAACCACTCGGCGTCTTGCTCGAACACCACACGATCGACGAGCCGACTGGTCTCTTCGCGCAGATCAGCTGCGAGGTTCGTCGGTAGCGGTGCGTCGGAGAACCCGAGCCACAGCTCGTGAAAGCGATGCAGGTTGCGCTTGGCGCGCGGGTCATCGAGCATGCGCTCGGCGTGCACCGCGCGAACGCTCGCATCGTCGAGCTTCGCGTCCTCGGCCGCATCGAGTAGCTCGTCGTCGGGCACGCTGCCCCACAACAGGAACGACATCCGCGTCGCGATCTGGAAGTTATCGAGATCGCCATCTTGCTCGAGCCGGTACAGGAACGCCGGGTGTTGGACGAGCAAGAGGCCGAGCATCTCGATCGCCGTCGCGAACGAACCCGCGGTCTTCGCGTGCGGCAGGATCGCGTCGCCGTAGGCCGAGAGCTCCGCGCTTTCGAGCGGGCGGCGGAACATGCGGCGGCCGGCGTTGCTCGCGATCGCGTCGAAGCACGATCGATCATCGGGTGCGACCGGCGTGCAGCCGCCGAGCCGTTGCGGCAGCTCCAGCGTCACCGCCAGCTGCGCGGCGTACGCCGACGCGAACGCCGAGTAGTCGCTGATCACGAGCGGCGACACCGTCTGCGCGCGGTAGTTGTTGTCGAACGGATTGCCGCCCGAGATGTCCTCGGGGAGCATCGCCTGCAGAGGAACCGCGTCGACGCCGAACACGTCGCCGACGCTGTTCGCGACCTCCACGCGCGTGAGCCGGCGCAACCCGCTCACGCCGAACGCATTCGGGTCACTCAGCTCGTTCGGCGAACGCTGGTCGTTGCCACAACCTGCGAGCACCACACAGACAGCGATTCCGGTGAGCGTCGTGGATGACATACGGCCAATGGGTGCCCTCACTGCGCACACCCTTCACAAAAAACGACCTGTAGCGCTAGAGTCCGCGCATGCGCTTGCGAGATCGAGTCGTGATCGTCACTGGGGCAAGCCGCGGCGGCGGACGCGGCATCGCAGTCGAGCTCGGCGCCGAGGGCGCGACCGTCTACGTCACCGGCCGCACGAGCCGCACCGCACCGCCACCGGACTATTCGACGTTTCTCGCGCAAGGCCACCTGACCGCGATGCCCGGCACGATCGAAGACGTCGCCGAGGAGGTCACCGCCGCCGGCGGGCGCGGAATCGCTGCGCGCTGCGACCACTCCGATCCGGCCCAGGTGCGCGACCTGATCGCGCGCGTCGAGCGCGAGCACGGCCGCATCGACGTGCTCGTCAATAATGCGTGGGGCGGGCATGAGACGTTGACCCACGAGACGCTCGACGCGCCGTTTTGGGAGCAGCCGCTCGACCACTGGCAATCGATGTTCGACCACGGCGTGCGCAATCACGCGGTCGCGTGTCACGCGGCGGCACCTCTATTCGTGAAGCAGAAGCGCGGCCTGATCGTCACCACCACGTTCTGGGATCGCGGCCGTTACATCAAAGGCAATCTGTTCTACGACCTCGCAAAGGCGACGATGAATCGGCTCGCGTTCTCCGTCGCCGAGGAGCTGCGTCCGCACGGGGTGACGTCGCTCGCCGTCGCGCCTGGTTGGATGCGCACCGAGCTGATCCTGGCTGCGTTCCACACCGACGAGCAGCACTGGCGCGACATTCCCCCGCTGTCGCGCAGCGAAACACCGCGCTACCTCGGTCGTGCGATCGCGGCGCTGGCCGCCGATCCGAACGTGCACGCGAAGACCGGCGACGTGCTCTACGCCGGCAACCTCGCACGCGAGTACGGCTTCACCGACGTCGACGGCCGCGTGATCCCACCTTACGAGATGTGATCTGCACTGCGTGATGCGGATCGCGCAGTGAGACGCGCGTGTCGGCCGCTTGCGCATCTCGCGCACGCAACGTGATCGCAAATGAGCATCGCGGCGCGCACCGCTGGGTTATGCCTGCGCCGTGAAGCGCGCATTGGTCTTGCTGGTGGTCGGCTGCGGCGTGGACGAAGTCGTGACTCGCGAGCAGGCGATCATGGGGCCATCGCACGCCGCCGCGCTCGGCGAGCTGCCGGCGACCGGTGCGTTGGTCAGCGACGCGCTCGGCGGCTGGTCGCTCGCGTGCACCGCGACGCTGATCGCGCCGAACGCGGTGCTCACCGCTGCGCACTGCATCCAGTTCGGCGACGTGCCGAGCTTCACGTTCGAACGCAACGCACACGAACCGCCCGCACAAACGATCCTCGCGGGCGCGACGATGATTCCGCATCCGAATTTCGATGGGGGCCGGGTGCCGCTCGGCCAGATCGGCCAAGCCGATGACATCGGCCTCGTGCTGCTCGCGAATCCAGTGCTCGATGTCGCGCCGGCGCGGCTGCCGCGCACGCAAGACGCGCCCGCGATCGTCTCCGGACTTGCAGTCACGCTCGTCGGCTACGGCTACGGCAGTGATTACGACGACGCCGGCGTGCCGGGCTATGCGTACAAGCGCGTCGGCAGCGCGCACCTCGTACGCATCGGCGATCACGAGGTCACGATCGAGAACGTCGCCGAAGCGGGCGCGTGCAACGGAGACTCCGGCGGACCGGTGTACGCGACGATCGATGGCGCGCTCGAGATCGCCGCCGTGGTGTCGCGCGGCCTCGCGTTCATGGACTGCTCGCCCGGCGGCGTCTACACGCGCGTCGACCCGTACATCTCATGGATCGAGAGTCACGTGACGTTGCCATGCGGCAGCGGCTCCTCGCCCGACTGCGCACCGGGCAGCGACGCCGGCGTCCCCGATGCACCGCCGGCGCCGGGCGATGCGGGCGGCGGATCGCATAGCGGCGACCCGGGAGGTGGCTGCGGCTGCCGGTCGGGCTCGTCGCCCAGCGCGTGGCTCCTGCTCGTCGTCGCTGCGCTGTCCCGACGCCGCCGTCGCTGATTTCGTGCGACAACTGACTTCGTCGAGGTTCTAGCTCTAGAGAGGGCTGCGATGGCGAAGCGCAAGACAGCGAAGAAGACGAAGAAGGCGAACAAGACGACGCACAAGAAGACGGCCGCGACCAAGCCGGCCAAAAAGCTCGCGAACAAGACCGCGAAGAAGCCCGCGAAGCAGGCTGCGAAGCCGAAACCGGCGGTTCGCGCGAAGCCGACACCCGCGAAGGCCGCGAAGGCGCCTCCGGCTGTCGCAGCGCCGGTCGCGAGCACACCACCGATCATCGTCGTCGCGCCCACGGCGGTTCCCGTCGTCAGTCCTCCCGTGGCTCCACCCGCTGCGCCTGCCGCCCCGAAGGGGAAAGCTGCGAAAGCGGCGAAGACGCCGAGCCTCACCAATCAGCGCAAGGCCGCGCTCGACGCCAAGACGATCCCCGACCTGCGATCGATGCTGAAGAAGAACGATCAGATCACGACCGGCACGAAGGGCAAGCTGGTCAAGCGCATCCTCGATTGCGTCGCGAACGGCGCGCTGCCGCGCTGCCCATCGTGTGGGCTCGGCCGACTCAAGGCGAGCAAGTACAGCGGATTCCGCTGCCCGGGCGGTTACGACGACGACGAGTATGTGTTCTGCGGCTTCACCGCGAACGTCGGTGAGATCGAGCGGCCTGCTTGGCAGTTCGAGACGCCCGGCCTCGTGTAGCTCCGCGAGCCACTCGACGAGTCCCGGCGGTTACGAAACCGCATCCGCGGCAACTCAATAGAGCTCATTGTGTTGCTCCGGAGGCGGCACTTTCCGTGGGGTTGGACGCCAAAATTTCGGGCCTGAACTTCGCAATAAGGGCTCGACGCAAGCCAACCCCAAGGAGAGAGCCAATGAACACGAAGAACAAGCCCGCCATCGACCCGAAGAAGCTCGTGCAAGAGATCGCGACTGAAGAGCTGGAAGGTGTGATCGGCGGCATGGGTGAAGAGTTCGCCGGCGGCATCGGCGGCCAGGGTGGTCCCGGCGTCGGCGGCGGTGGAGACCAGTTCGCCGGTTACCCGCGCCGCATGAGCGCTGAGGTCTAGCCTTCGCCCAACCAACCTCGAGCCCCGCTGCAAGGAAGCCAAACCATGTATTACAGCGTCGGTCCGCAATACTGTTACAACCTCCTCTTCACGGTCGCGAAGAAGTTCTTTACGCGACCCGCAGCGGAGCTCGAGCTCGAGGATTTTCAGCGCGCGTATCAGGGCTGGCTCGGCAGCGTGCTGCCAGACCTGCCCGCGCCGCAGCAGCTCGGTGTCGAGCTGACCAATGATGAAGCGCGAGAAGAGCAACTCGTCGCGCCCCTGTTCCAGCCGTCCCCGCTCGACGATCGCGACGTCTACAAGGACGCGAAGAACTACCAGAACGTGAGGCGCGATCGCGACCTGCTCGGCCGCGAGGTCGCCCACCTCACCGAATCGCTCGCCGAGTTTCGCCAACGCGACCCCGGCTTCTGGGAAGTGTTCGACATCTTCACGAACTTCGTGGTGTGCACGGAGTCGAAGTACACGCCGGGCGGTACGTCGTCGGCAGCGCTCGGCGTCATCTATGTCGTGCGCCCGCAGGACCGCACGCCGCACTCGCTATACGAGCTGTTCGTCCACGAAGTCACCCATCTGATGATGTTCGTCGACGAGCGCCGCTCGCGTCACTATCGCAGCGACGCGCTGATCGCGGTCAAAGACAACTACGTCGTGTCGGCCGTGTACGAGCGCCTGCGCCCGCTCGACAAAGTTCTGCACAGCATCGTGAT
>DATDCH010000830.1:0-7282 GCA_036524455.1 Kofleriaceae bacterium
GATCTCGCCGAACGATCACGCGATCGGCGTCGAGCACCTAGCAGCCGCACTGATCGCGAATGGCGCGGCCGACGAGGCGATCCCGGCGCTCGAGCAAACACTCGCGAAGGCCGGCGAGCTCACCGACCCCGATCTGATCGCCGATCTGAAGTTCGATCTCGCGAAGGCGTTGTGGAGCACGGGGCGCGACAAGGCCCGTGCGAAGCAGCTCGCGCGTGCGGCGCTGGCCACCTATCGCAAGACACCCGAGCTCGTCGACGAGATCGCCGAAGCGGTGGGCTGGCTGCGCTCGCGCTAACGCCCGCTAGCTGGGATGCTGCTCTAGGACATGTGCGTTCTCGTCGATCCTTCGCTCGACGATCGAACTTTCCCTGGTGGCGTCTTGGCGTCCTCGACTCCGTGTCTTGGTGATCTCCGGCTGGACGCTATCTGAGCGGCGTTGGCGCTAACGCCGCTCGCGCGTCGTCAAGTACGTCTTGCCGCGTGTCATCAGTGCGCGGAACCCTTCGACGTCGTTCGCGCGCACGACCGAGCGCAGCCGCTCGACCGCGTAGAGCAGCGCCGCGAGCGACTCGGTCCCGTAGTCGTTGAGCGTCTGGATCTCGAAATAGAGATCGGGATTCTCGGCGGCAACTCGCTCGGCGACACCGAGCTGCGCGTCGAACGTCGTCGACGATAGCGTCGCAAGTCGCGGTGCCGCTTCGCCACTCTCGGCGAGCGCGGTAAAGAACGCGATGTTGAGCGCGTGCGATAGCCCGAGCACGTACGCGATCAAGCGGTCGTGGCTCTCGAGATCCATCTCGACGAGCGTCGCCATCGTCGGCTCGAACAGCGCGCGCGCCGCCGCATTCGCCGCCGGCACGCCGAGGTCGATGAAGATCACGTGGCGCCCGCTGAGCAGCTCGGTGTCGGGACCGAACATCGGGTGCACGCTCGTCACGTTGCCGCCGGCGGCGCGCAGTGCGGCGAGGCCCTGCCGGAGTGGCGACTTCAGCGAGCCGACGTCGAACACGACGCCCTTCGGCGGCGCCTTCGCCATCTGCTCGAGGATCTGTGCAGTCGCCGGCATCGGCGCGGCGATCACGATCAGCTCGTGGTCGAGCGTCAGCGTGCGCCAGTCGCTGTGATACGTGATGTTGTCGTGGCGGACCGGCGGCTCGCTCGGATCTGCGCTCTCCACGGTGAAGCCCTGCGCGGCGAGGTAACGCACGAACCAGCGGCCCATGTGACCCGAGCCGCCGATCACGAGCGCGCGGCGACCGGTGCCCTCCCCACTTGCCGCGACGGTGTCCTTCTCTTGCACCGTGAGCGAACCGCGGATCAACGCGAGGATCAGTTCTTCACCGAGCGACGGCGACAACCCGTGCTCGACAGCAGACGCCCGCGCACGCTCGACGACGTCGCGCTCCTGCCGGTAGTCGCGCGTCGGAATCCCCGCGTCGCGCTTGATCTGACCGATCCGCTGCGCGAGTGCCTGCCGCTTGGAGACCAGCGCGAGGATATCGCGATCGATCTGACCGAGCTCGGTGCGAAGAGGCTCGAGTCTGGTGCGTGCGTCTTCGGACATGGGTCCGAAGGTACCCCGCCGTCATCTCGGAGTCGCGGCTAGCCGTGCGAGGCGGACAGCTAGCCGGCGATGCGGATCGCGGACCGCCCCGACAGCTCTTGGGTACGGAACTTGTTCAGCGTGCGAAACGCTTCGTGCGCGGACATCACGATGCGATCGGCCACGGTCTGCGTATAGGCGACGCGATCCATCGCTTCGCCGAGCTCGCGCCACATCGTGCCGACCTGCCCGGCGTAACACGCGAGGTAACTCGCGGCGTACGCCATCTCGGCGCGCAAGAACGTCGCGAGGTGACCGCGGATCACCGCGCTCGCGAGCAGCGGCCGCTCGATCACGTACATCCAACCGAGCGCCGCGGCAGGACCGCGGAACGCCGGGATCGAATGGCACTGCGGCAGATCATTGACCTCGGTCATGGTCATGCCGAGCGCCATCAGATCATGGACGACCATCGCGGCTTTGGCGCGCAGGCGAACGTCGACGACCTCTTCGAGGCCGGGCGCCATCGCGAGCGATGCCTCGAGTGGGACGAGGAAGCCATAGACCCGGCTCAAGTAAGCGCGGTAGTCGTCCGTGCTCACGGTCGGTCGGAACAGGTAGCGATCGACGTCGCTGTCGGCGTCGGCGTGGTGAGGTTGGGTCTCCTCATTTAGCCGGACGAGCATGCGAAGATCTTCCATGAGGGCGCGTCTTGTACTGCAATTCACGGGCAATTCGATCGGTGACGCAAATCCGCACGGTTAACGCGAACCGCTATGAGCGCTCGGCGCGCGGCGAGCGCAAGCGCACGTGTCACCGGCGCTCGCTACGATCTTTTGGGATCTCCGTTAGATGCGCGTTGCGGTGACCACTTTGGCCACCAGCTGCGCCTGTGTCGCCGTTGCCTGAAAGCCGACTTCTTCGAGCAGCCCGGCCAGGTCGTCCTCGAGGTAGTCCGCATAGAACGGCTCGTGGAAGTCCTGGGGAAAGCCACGCAACACGGCTTCGAGCTCGGGACTTTCGGAGATCTGCGCCGAGTCTTCGAGCACGACGAGCCCGCCGGGCCGCACGACGCGCAGCATCTCGCGCACGACATTGCGGCGCGCGTTGCGCGGTAGCTCGTGGAACATGTACGTGCTCGTGACGACGTCGAACGTGTCGTCGGCCCACGGCAGTGCCTCGCCATTCTCGACGGCGAGCGTGAGCTCCGCGACGTGCTCGAGACGTTTGCGCGCGAGCTTGATATACGCCGGCGACATATCGCAGCCGTGGAGGCGCATCGTCGGGTGCGTGATCGCGAGCTGATGCAGCGTGCGGCCGGTGCCGCAGCCAACGTCGAGGAGCTTCACCTTGTCGGCGCCGCCGCTCTGCTTCACGAGCTCGCTGATCGGCGGAATGACCTGGCGGCGCATCACGTCCGCGGTGCCGCGGAACAAGAGCTCGACCCCGAGCTCGTAGACTTCGGCCGAGTGCTCGCTGAAGTAGCCGTCGGTCTGCCAGTGAAATGTGCGCCGGTAGTACGGCGGGAAGCGTTCCTTGTCGACCTGCGGAATGTCTTTGAAGTCGTTCTTGCGCATGCGGCGCACGACGCGCGGCGCGTCGCGCAACAGGCGCGGGAACTGGCGCAAGAACCGCCGCACCGGGAAGTCGAACAGCAGCTCGCGTGGATAGTGTCCCGCCTCGACGTTCTTCAGATCGCGGCGATGCAGCTTCGCGCGGCGATGCTGCAGGCACTTCCAGACCGCGTAGTCGATCACCGGCCGCGGGTTGCGCGTAACCAACCTCGCAGCCTCCTCCATCACAGTCGCGTTGATCAGAAACGACAGGTGCTGCGAGTGGTATGCGAGGCGGTCGAGGCGCGACAGCATGGGTGCTCCTTTAGGAAGGTCTCCTCCGACGGAATAGCAACACGGCGGTCACGAGCAAGCTGAGTACGGCAGATGATCGACCGTTGCCGGCGCCGCAGCAATCTTCTTTCGGTGGCTTGACCATGGTGGTGCCCGCATCGGGCGCACCGTCGACAATGGGGTTGCCGAAGCACTCGAGCTCTCCCGTGCAGTCGATCGCCGTCGACGTGATCCCGAGCTGCGGCACGAGGCAGCACCATTGCGACTGCTGATCCATGTAGCGCTGCACACACTGATCTTCTTGTACGGTGCCGGCCGCGCACGCGAACGGCGCCTGGATGTCCTGGTACTTGAGCACGCCCGTCCACGTCATCAGATCAGTCGTCTTCATGATGCCGTAGCCATCTGACGGGAGGTTGAGCGGCATGCTTGCGTAGTTCTGCGTACACGCCCAAACGGTCCCCGCGCTGTCGAGGTGGAGGCAGCCGATGTGCGGCGCGTTCGTTAGATCGGTCCACGTCGGCGTCGCAGCGGTCGAGCAGTTCGTCGACATCCACGCCCCGAGCTCGCGGGTGCCAGCGACGCACGTCGTACCGTCGTTGCGCACGATGAACGCGAGCCCGAAGTTCGAAGACTTCGACAGGATCTTCGTCCAGCTCTGCCCGGCGTTGGTCGAGCGATAAATGCTGTCGCCGGTCGAGCCGGTCTCGAACGTGACCTTGACGTAGAGCGTCTGCTCGTTTGTCGGCGAGATGCTCATCACCTCGATCGTCGAGTTCGGCGACAGCGGCGTGATGCCGGTCAGGTTCATCGCCGTGTAGCTCGTGCCGCCGTTCGTGCTCGTGTACATCAGGAAGATTTTCGGGTTCACGCCGTCGAGCCGATAGCCGGTGAGGTAGATGCGGTTCGCATTGGTCGGCGAGACCGCGATCGACGACCACCAGTCGCCGGGTTGTCCCGGATTTGCCGAGGTCGGGAACGTCATGCCGTCATCGGTCGACTTGTAGATCTTCGCGTCGGCGGTGTCGGCGGCCGCGTAGTAGACCGCGCCATCGGGTCCTTGCTCGACCTTCGATACGAACGTCATGCCCGGCGGCGTGGCGACGAACGAGCAGCCATCGCGCATCACTTTGAGACCGTCGAACGTGGTGCCGAACACGGCGCCGCTCGACGAGTACACATAGTCAGGATCGTACTGACCGCCGTAGCCGACCGCGCGCTCGCACATCCACTGCCACGTCGCGCCGCCGTCCTTGGAGGACAGCAGGCCGAACGTCATGCCGGCCATGATGTGTTGATCGTTGCCGCGCCGGAAATTGATCGTCGAGGTGTAGGGATCGCGACCGTTTGCGTTAGCGGTGGCCGCGAGCCCTGCGACGAGCAGCCCTGCGAGGACGATGCGCATAGCCAAATGTTATCAGGACTAGCAGCGCGGTGAGCACGCTCGTCGGAGGCGAACCCTGACAACAGCCGTCAGGGGGCCGCACTGTGACGTCACCCGCAGTCACGTCACCCTGATTCGCGCCGCAACTACGCGGACCCGAACAGTCGACTTCGGTCGATGTGATCCCGAGCGCCGTCACCAGACAGCACCACGCGGTACCGAGACCGCGATCGATCACCGCGCATTGTTCGTAGACATCGCTGCCGGTCGCGCATTCGGGGCCTACCAGATCCTGGACCCGGAGCACGGGCGTCCACGTCACGAGGTCGGTCGACTTCATGAGGATGTAGCCGTCGCTCGGGATCGTGGGCAGCGCCGGGACCGGCGGCACGCCCAAGAAGTTCTGCGTGCCGGCCCACACGTCGCCGTTTGGCGCTTCAACGAGCGTCGAGATGTGCGGCGGATTGGTGAGCTCCTCCCACGTCATGCCGCCGTTCGTCGAGCGCCACGCACCACTCGTCCGTGTGGCCGCGATCAACTCGCCGTTGCCGCGCGCGAGCCACGCAATGCCGTAAGGATCCTGCGACCCGAAGATCTTCGTCCACGTCATGCCCGCATTCGTCGATCGATAGACCGCGTCGCCGCCCTCCGGCGGAGCTGTGACGCGCGCGTACACGGTGTCGGGATTCGGCCCGACGCCGACGATGTCGATCGACGAGTGTTCGGTCGTCACGAGCGAGGTGGTCGCGATCGGTGAAAACGAGGTCCCGCCGTTGGTCGACACGAACACGAGGTACTGCTTCGTCGTGCCCATCAGCCGGTAGCCTGCAAGGTAGACGCGCTGCGGATCACTCGGCGCAACCTCGAGCGAGAGCCACCAGTCGCCGGGCATGCCGGGCGACGCGATGGCGGTGAACGTGATGCCCTCGTCGGTCGACTTGTAGATCGACGAGTCGGTCGTGTCGGCGGCGGCGACGTAGACGATCGCACCCGCGGTGGTGACTGCCGAGACGAATAGATCGCCGAGCTGCGTCGGCTCGAACTTGCACGTGTCGCGATCGACGCCGAGCCCGACGAACGACTGCGCGAAGATCGCGCCGCCGCCCGCGTACGCGTAATCGGGATCGAACGGATCTTGGTAGTGGATCGCTTCCTCGCACGTCCACCGCCACGTCGTGCCGCCGTCATGCGACGTCAGAAGGCCGATCGTCGTGCCGGCGAGCACGTCTTGCGGCTGACCGGGACGAAACTGGATGCGAACCGCGTACGGATCGCGGCCGTGCGCCGCAGCATCGCCTGCAAGCAGGGCGAGGAGCAGCAACGCGCGCGTCATCGTCGCAGCCTCTACTGCGACGGTGGCGAGGGGCACACCCAGCCGCTCACATGCGCTTGCCTCATGCGAGGCCGATTTCTCGCAGCCGCTGGTCGAGGTACTCGCCGGCCGTAATGCTCGGATACTTCGCGACGCCGCCGGTGCGCGCGACGCAGCTCGGCAGCGGCGACAGGTCGACATCGAGACGCGCGTGGATGAAGCACGGGATCGAGAACCGCTCGCTCGTCGCGTCGCCGGGGTTGACCACGCGATGCGTGGTGCTCTTGTAGAGACCGTTCGTCACGTTCTGCAGCATGTCGCCGGAGTCGACGACGATCGTATCGAAGCCGGTGTGCACCGGCATCCACGAGCCATCGCGGCGCAATAGCTCGAGCCCCTCGGCGGTCGCACCGGAGAGCAGCGTGATCAAGTTGATGTCCTCGTGCGCCGCCGAGCGCACGGCTCCGGGCGGCACGTGCTTGCCGACCGGCGGATAGAACAGCACGCGCACGATCGTGTCGCTGGCGGTCGCCATTTCGGCGAACCGATCGGCGGGCTCGTCGATGAACGCGGCGCAGGCCTGGAGCAGCACCCGGCCGAGGCCATCGAGTCGCTCGTATAGCTCGGTGAACGTCGACGAGAAGTCCGAAACCTCGTCGACACCGAGGTTCTCGCCGTAGAGCGGATGACGCCAACCGGGCCGGCCGAGCTGCCAGAACTCCTTGAGGTCGGCTGCCTCCGCGTCGCGCGCGTGTTCCTTGCCCATGCCGGTGAAGCCGCGCTGGCCGCGTTTCGCCGGATCGTGGTAGCGCGCCTTCGTGTCGGCCGGCAGATGAAAGAACTGCTTCGCGACTGCGTAGCTCTGCGCGAGCAGCGCGTCGGGTACAGCGTGGTTGCGCACCGCGAAGAAGCCGATGTCGGCGAGCGACTCGCCGACGCTGGTGACGAAGCGTTGCCGCGCGGCACCGCCCTCGTGCCAATTCCCGAGATCAACGACCGGGATGTTCTGCGAGGTCATCGCGGGCGAGTATACGCCGCGCCACTGCAGCGCGAAGCTCGCGCCGCGCGCGCCGCACGATCCCGGCTACGCGCGTCGGCTCGCCGACAAGCGCTTCTTTCTGCGGCCGCGTCAGCTGCTTGATCGCGTACTCGATGCGCAGCGCGACCCGCTTGTCGCGGCAGCGCCGCGAAAA
>DATDCH010000831.1:0-17796 GCA_036524455.1 Kofleriaceae bacterium
CGCACGCGTACCTCGGCCTCCTCGATGCGACCGGTCGCGAGCAACAGCGCGCCGAGCGCCTCCGCGAGCTGGCCGCACCGCAAGCTCCACGCCGGGTTCGTGCAGCTCGCGAGCACGCCGGCAAGCTCGGGTTCAGCGCGCAGATCATCGCCGGGGTACGTGCTCGCGATTCGATCGCGCTCGAGCAGCAGATCGAACCATGGATCCTTCCAACCGCTCGCGATCGCGCGCAGCTCCGCATTGCGTTGCTTGCCCTGCGCGAGGAACACCGCCGCGCCGAAATAGAGGTCGGCGACGGGCGCACCGAGCAGCTTCAGCTCGTCGACGAGCTTCGCACCGTCCTCGGCACTCATCCGCCGCGTCACGAGCTCGCGGTACTTGCCGGCGACCTTGCTGCGCGCCGCGAAGCTCGCCGCCGCACTGCGTTCGACGGCAGCTGCCGCCGTCGCGGTGCCGCTCTGCTGATCGAGTGCGGCCGCGAGCAGGCGCAGCCGCTCGACGTCGGCCTTCGACGTGGCGACGCGCAGCGCGTCGAGGAAATAGATGCGCGTGAGCGCCGGAAACCGGGTCACGTCGTCGGCGGTCAGCGCCGGCCCGCCATCGATCATCGCGCGGCCACGCGTGTCGACATCCGTCGAGCTCTCCGCCTCGATCTGGCGCGCGACGGCCGCGAGCTCGGTCTTCGCCTCGTCGCTCCACCCGCGTTCGCCCGCGGCGATCACGCGCTTGAACGCATCCGCTGCGACGCGCGGCAACCCGAGCTCGCGTGCGACCAGCGCGAGGTTCCACCACGCGGGTACCAGCTTGTCGTCGAGATCGACGGCGCGATACGCGTGAGCGAGCGCGGTCTCGAAATCACGCGATGCGAGCGCGAGCGCGGCGCGATCGCTCGCGGTCGCCGCATCATCGGGCAGCTTCGCCGCGATCTGCACGGCGCGCGCGACATCGCCACTCGACGCCAGCGCGGCGAGCAAGTTGCGGTTGTCACCTTTTTTCTCGAGCGCGGCGAGCGTCTCGAGCGCGATCGCCTCGTGCGCACGATCGCCGCTGCGCAGCGGCGCATACGGCCGGTGCGTCATGAACGCAGCGCCGGTGAATCGCGCCGACACCGCACGCTCGGCCGGCAGTGCGAGCGCAACGCGTGGCTCGGTCTGCTTGGGCCGCACGAACCAGAACAGCAGCGCTGCTGCCGCTGCGATCACCGCGACAAATGCGATCACGCGCACGCCGCGCCGCGACCGCCGCGCCGCGAGCTCGTCGACGGTGCGAGCCCCTTGGCCCGAGCGTTCGCTCGACACCGCCGCGTCGACGGCGACCGCCGCACCGAGCATGCGTTGACACTCGGCGCAGGTCGGCAGGTGCGTGAGCACGGCCGCGATCTCGGCATCCGGCAGCTCGCCGTCGAAGTACGCCGAAGTCCGCGCTAGCTGATCGCACTCAGCCATCGCACCGCTCCTCGGCCAAGATCTCGCGGATGCGCAGCCGTGCTCGCAGGATGCGCGTGCCGACCGTCGCCTTCGCGATCCGCTGCGCGTCGGCGATCTCGGTGTAGCTCTTTCCTTCGAAGGCGAACATTCTGAACGCCGCGCGTTGGTCCTCGGGCAGGCGCTCCAGTGCACGTAGCACGTCGTCGCTGCTCAGCGATTGCCACCATAGCTGTTCATCCGCCGTAACGGTCGACAGCTCGGGAAGCTGATCCTCGCGCCGTGCTTGGCGCCGACGGATGTAATCAATGAATCGGTTCTGCATGACGCGCGCGAGCCACGCCCTCACGTTGGCTCCCGAGGGGATCGGGGAGCTCAGCGCGCGCAGCAGCGTGTCCTGAACGAGGTCGTCGGGGTCGTATTGGTCGCGACATAAGCGCCGTGCAAGTCCACGGAGATACTCACCATGAGCTTTGCTCAAGTCCTCGATTGTCGCTCCGCCCTCTATGACGGAAGCCCCTAGCCCGTCTTCCCGTAAAAGGCCGCCGCTTGTCGAAAAGACGGCGCCCGCGCCTTCACGTTCGGCCATAGGCGTCTCTACCTCGCCGGGCCATGACGAGTTGGTCGGGAAGATTTGCTGGGGCGTGCGTCAGGGAGATGTCGAGGTCCGCGTGCGGACCATAACCAAGGAGAAAGCATGAACCGGTGGATTATCGCCAGCTGTATCGCGGTGGCAGCGTGTCAAGCAACCGACCCGCAGACGAACCAGATCGGGCAAGCGCTCGAGGAATGCCCCAAAGGCGGCAACTTTCCCGATGCGACGATGCCGGTCCTGACGCTGTGGACGCCGCAGACGCAGACGCCAACGGCTCAACCGGGGCAGCTCTACCTCGATTACGTGGATCCCGTGAATCCTGCCCAGCACCAGGCGTTCATCGTCGATCCAGGCAAAGGCCAGATCACGTGGGGCGTGATCGTCAAGAATCAAGACATGCCCGCGTATCGCGCGAGCCGCAGCGGCGCAGAGCCGATGATCGGCGACTGTTGCCGACCACCGCCGCCGCCGATCGGTGGTGGTGACGACTGGCGCGCCGCGTTCACGCTCGAGGCCGGCAAGCTGCTGCTCGAGACCGGCGAACGCGCGGCCGCCCTCGCGGGCCCGGCGTACTAGCGCGCGGCCCGGCGTACTAGCGCGCAGACGCGCGCAGGTAGATCGCGACGAGCACGCTCAGCTCGCGATGCGCCTGACGGAATTCGAAGAACGCGCGCTCCAGCTCGGCGCGCGCTGCGCGATACGCGCGTTCGGCGTCGGTCTCGGGCGCACCGCGCACCGCGGCGAGCGAGCAATCGGCATCATGCAACGCCGCCTCGGCGTCGTCGTAGATGTCGCGCGCCGAGCGCCAGCGATCGTCGGTCGTCTCGACGGCAGCCGCAGCGAGTCGATGTTGATAGACGCGGCTGCGTAGGTCGGCGGCCTCGGCGCGCTCGTGCAGCACGAGAGCACGCAGCTCCTGCACCATTCGATACAGCTGCTGCGTGTCGGCCGAATAGCGCAGCGCGTTGGCGTCGTCGAGCGTCGCCGACGACGCGTCTGACGCGGGGAACGTGGATGCAAACATGATCGCTTGCTTCATGACGTCCTTTCGACGCGGCCGGCGGCGAATCTTCCCGTGTTAGGTTGCGCCCCATGCTGCAGGGCAAAACCATCGTCATTACCGGCGCGAGCCGCGGCATCGGCGAAGCAATCGCGCGCGCGTGCATCGACAGCGGCGCGAAGGTCGTACTCGCATCACGCAAGCAAGCGGACCTCGATCGCGTTGCCGGTACGCTGCCGGCCGATCGCGCGGTCGCGATCGCGTGTCATACGGGCAAGGCCGATGACGTCGACGCGCTGTTCGCGCGCGCGGTCGACAAGTTCGGCCGCGTCGACGGTATCGTCAACAACGCGGCGACGAACCCGTACTTCGGGCCGCTCATCGACACGCCCGACTCGGCGATCGACAAGACGATCGAAGTCAACGTGAAGGGCTACCTCTACATGGCCCGCGCGTTCGTCAAGCACGCGCGCACGCGCGATGGCGGGGGCTCGATCGTCAACATCGCGAGCATCGCTGGAATTCGCTCGGCGCCGATGCAGGGCATCTACGGCGCGACGAAGGCGGCCGTGATCAGCATGACGCAGACGCTCGCGTTCGAGCTCGGTGCGTCGAAGATCCGCGTCAATGCGATCGCGCCCGGATTGGTCGAGACCAAGTTCGCCGCCGCGATCGTGCAGAACCCGATGCTGCGCGATCACGTCGTCGGTCGCACGCCGCTGCAACGCCACGCGCAGCCGCCGGAGATTGCCGGCGCCGCCGTGTATTTCTTGTCAGATGCGGCGTCGTTCACGACTGGCTCGGTGCTCGTCGTCGACGGCGGCATGACGTCGTCCTAGCGTTTCGCGAGGCCCGCGCTGATCGTGCGCGCGATCGACGGATCCTTCTCCATCGCTGCGGCCCACGCCTTCGCGATCTCGAGATAGCTGGCGTCGTCGAGATCGAACTGGGCGAGCGCTTCGACCGGCGGCAGCTGCGCGAGATCGCGAAGCAGCGCGACGTAGTCGCTCGCGCGCGAAACCTTGCCGCCCGCGACCACTTCGCGATCGACAAACGCGGGCGGAGGCGGCGCGTCCTCGCCGAGCACCACGCCGCCGCGTGCACGGAACTCCTGGTAGAACGCCTCGCGCGTCGGGCGATCGCCGAGGCGCGGAATCGGGTCGCGCGCGAAGTACGCGTGCTCGCGGATCAGTAGCGCGAGTGAGCGCGCCTGTAGCGCTTGGTGATCCATCGTGCCGACCGAATCGGCGAGCACGGCGAGTGCAGCCGCACGCGCACGGGGCGTGACCTCGACCTGATTCTCGGAAGCAAAGCGGAACCGCGTGGCGTGGAGCGCGGCGCGACGAACGCGCCAGTTCGTGTCGCCGAGCTGCGCCGCGGCGCCCGCGTGATCGCCCAGTTCGAGCAGCGCGAAGATCGCGTCGCGGGCGGCGCTGGCGTGCGGGACCGGCGTCGGTGTCGACTTGGTCTTGGTTTGTGCGCGCTCGAGCGTGGTCGCGAATGCTTGCGTGTTGTCGGCGAGCGGATTCTCTTTGACCGCGCGCTGCGCGAGCTCGGCGGCCTCGTCGAAGCGGCCCTGGCCGATGTACGCGCACGCGAGGTGGTTCCAGCCGTTCGTCTGCCACATCAGATCGCCGGCGCCGGCGCGAAGCAAGTGATTCGCGATCTTCTCGCACAGCGCGTAGTCGCCGACTTCGTCGAGCACGCCCGCGAATGCGTTGAGCTGGCTGGCGTCGAACGCTTCGGGGTCGAGCTGGTAAGCGAGTTGATAGGCTTTGACCGTGCGCGGGTTGTCCATCGCCGCGAACGCGATGCCGCCGTACGTGAGCCATTGATCGGCGCGCACGTACCAGCGCGACGCGTAGTCGAGCACGGCCATCGACTCGGGCAGCTTGCCGTTCTGGTAGAGCACGCCCGACAGGATCTGCGTGGCCTGTTCCTTCGTACCGCGCACGAGGTGGGCGAGCGACTCGTTGACCTTGCCTTGCATCGCGAGCGCGAGGCCGAGGTTGCGATGGGCTTCTTGATTCTTCGGATCGTACGCGACGGCCCAGCGCGCGAGCTTTTCACTGCGCGTCGCGTCGCCCTTCTGGAGCGCTTCGAACACGCCCGCCGCGACCTTGTCGAAGTCCATCGGCACGTCGAGCTTCGAGCGCTTCCACGAGTCGGCGAGCGTCGCGAGTGCTTTGTCGCGCCAGTCTTCGTGCGCCGCATGGAGACCTTGGCTGAGCACGGCGAGCGCGGCAGGTGCGCGCCCCGCATCGAACAGCACGCGTGCCGCGTGAACACACGGTACCGCGCTGACACCGACCGCGAGATAACACGCGGTGTGCAGCGCATCGATCGCATCGTCTTGCTCGATCTCGCGCGCCGCGAATTGCGTGACGACCGCGTCGGACCACTCGTCGGAACCGGCGAACCCGGTGTGCGCGGCGAGCCGCGGCGCTTGCGCGAGCACCTTCGCCGCCCAGCCGTCGGGACGTTCGCGATGCAGCGTCGCGACCGACCACGACAGCACTGCGGTTTCTTCGGGGCCAAGGATGCGTGCTGCGACGGATGGGAAGTCGCGCGCGAAACCGGCGACGTCGCCGCTGCAGCGCTCGTCGATACCGAGGCTGCGCTCGACGGTGCCCAGCCACGTGGTGCCGATCCAGCGATCGACGCGGCGGAGCAGCGGATCGAGCGTGCCGAGCACGGCGCGAGCTTCGCGATCGCCGAGCGCGCGGCGATGGCGGCGTACGAGTGCGAGCGCGCCACCGGCAACGGCACGCAACGCGCCTCCCATCGTGCTCGGCGGTAGCGTGGTGGCGGCGAGGTAACGACCGAGCGCCTGCGCCGCGATATAGGACGCGGCTTGTGCGAGCGCCGCGTGATCGTCCTCGGAAGCTTCGGCGAACGCGACTTCGAGCCAGCGATTGACGATGCGATCGCCGCGCTGCAGCTCGTCGGCGATGTCGAAACCCGAGGGCGCTGCGCGGCGGAATGGCCCCAGCTCGGTGAACAGCGCGTCGATCGCGCGCTTGCTGCGGGTCTCCGGCGAGAACCCGGAGAGCCATGCCGGATCGAACTCGACCGGATGCGGCTTACCGAGCGCGCGCGCGACGACACCGCTCTTCGCGGCGGCCGGCACGAAGTCGGCGACGTCGCGCGCCATGCGCCGAGCCAGCATCGGTGCGCCGATCGCGACCCGCTCACCGAGCGCCGCCTCGATCACATCGATCGGCGCGGCAGCCATGATCAGGCCACAGCGTGCAACGGTGACGTGCTCGTCGCGCCCAGCCTCGGTGAGCTCGACGCGCCACAGCTCCTCGATGCCGCGGCGCCACTCGCCGGCCGCCATCAGACCGCGCGCCGCCGCGAGCCGCGCGACTGCACCGTCATAACCGTGGCCGAGCCCGAACTGTGCCCACGCGAGCGAGACTTCGTCTTCGCGGCCGAGCGCGACGAGCGCGTCGAGGAAGACTGCGAGGTCGACGGAGTCACCGGGCTCCACTCGGCCGAAACCTTCGACGGCACGCGCTTCGTCGCCGCGGAAGAATCCTTCGCGCGCATAGCTCCATGCGACGAACCGCGGGTCTTTGCGCCAGCTGTTCAAGATGCGCGTGTGGTGCGGCCACGTCGCCTCGCGGCCTTCGAGTCGATTCGCGCGCAGCGCGATCGCTTCGTCGAGCCGGCCGACGTTGAGCAGCGCGGTCGAAGCGCGCAGGTCGATGTGGATCTGATCCGGGTACCACGGCAGCACCGGATCCATCGGACAACCGTGCAGACTCGCCGAGCGCATCGCTTGCTCGAGCCACGCGCCCTCGCGGTTCGTCTGCTCGTGCAAGTCGAGCAGCGACAGATGCGCCCGCGGATCTTCGAGGTTCATCTCGACTCCGCGCTCGAGCAGGCGCACCGCTTCGTCGACGCGGCCAGCCTCGGCGAGTCGATCGCCGATCGCGGTCAACGAGTGCAACGCACCCGGGCGGCACAACGCGGCGATACCCGCAGCTGCGGCCGACTCCAGATCGCTCGGCACCTCGGCGCGCGCCGGCGCGAAATGCTCGTCTTGCTCGTCTTCATCGGCCTGCAGCAATTCGTACGGCCGCGCCCACCCCGGCGCGCTCGCGATCACCTGGCGCAGCATTGCGAAGTCTTTGCCGTGCGGCGCCATCCGCTCGAACCGCGCGAACAGCGCCTGCGGGTGCATGGGATCGACGGCGAGGATCGCGTCACCGAGGTCCTCGCGCAGCGCGAGCTCGAGCAACCGCAACGCGGGCAGCCGGAACGGAAGCGGCAACCGGTTGACGAGCGGCCGCGTCATCGAGCGTTGCGGCGGCGTGCCCTCGGAGGGCGGCTTTTGCGATGGCGGCAGGTCGAGCGTCGAGTCGATCGTCGAATCGATCGCGCGGTCGAATGCGCGGTCGAGCTCGTCGTCCGCGTCGTCAACCCCACTCGCGGTCGGCTCGGCGTCATCATCGTCGTCTTGCGTCGTGTCGGGGACCGCGTCCTCGGTCTCGTCCTCGACGATCGCGAGATTCCATGTCGGCTTCGTCGCGACCGGCAACGACCACGCGCGCGCCTGCTCGGCGAGCGTCGGCGCGATCACGCGCAGCACGGCGAGCACCTCGTCGCTGCTGACCTGATCGAAACGTCGCGGCATCGCGCCGAGCCCGCGCGCAGTCAGCCACGAGCCGACTACCTGCTGGATCTGCTCGCCGAGCTTGGGGCCGAGCGCGTCGAACGTCTCCTGCTTGCCGTCACGGCCGACCGTGTGCAGTCGCACGACGCCCGGTTTGCTCCCGATCATCAGCTCGAGCCACAGCACCTCGTCGCGGCGAGTCGGCGCGTAGAACGCATCACTGGCGCGGCCGCCGCGGCCCGCGTGTTGCGGCGCAAAGTGACCGTCTTGCGGAAACAGCGGCGTCGCGTCGGCGTCGAGCACGCTCAGCCGCGGATGACGCTGGCAGATCTCGATGCACGCGACCCACAGCAGCACCGCCGCCTCGCGCTCGTACGCACCGTCGGGTCCTTCGATCTTGATGTCGGGCACCAAGACCGCGACGCGATGCGGTTTCGGCAGCGCCGGCATCTAGAGGCCCTCCAGCTCGCCGGGGCGCAGGCGGCGCGAGCCCTGGCGCTCGAGCTGAGCGATCGTCTGCACGAGACACCAATCGCCGTGCACGTAGTAATCGGTGCCCGGGAACGGGCCGTTGACGAGCCGCGCGCCCGCGGCCTCGACCGCCTGTGCGAGCTTGCCCTTGTCGAGATACTTGAACTCGCCCGCGAGATACACCGTCGAGCCCGGCAACCCGCGACCGAGCCGGCGCACGACCGCTTGGATCGGATCGATCGCCGGCGTGTCGGGTTCGGCGTCGTACGGCGCGCCTTTCGCGAGCGCGAGGATCGCATCGCGCCCCTTCGCGAGCGCACCCAGAGCAGGACGCGCGGCCGGCGCGTGCTCGATCAGCCACTGCTCGTGTGGGCCAGGAAACGCGGGCAGCGCAGTATCGTCGACGATTTCCGACGGCGGCATGTCCTCGGCGAGGATGCGATCCATCAGATCGGGACGCCCCGCGCGGTAGCACGCGAGTGCGCGCGCGAACACGAGCTCGGGCGTGTGCAACCTCGCGGTCGCCGCGAGCTCGAGCGCCGCGATCGGCCGGCCCCAGGTCGCGAGGTGCATCGCGCCGAGATCCGCGCCCTGCAGCGTCTGGGCTGCGGCGGTCAGCTGCTTGACGCGCCCGCGCCGCGCGAGATCCTCGATATAGAGGTCGCGCACGAGGCGCTGCGACTCGGGATGCGCCGCGACCAGCTCGCGCGCACGCGCCGGATCCGCCGCACCGCGCACCATCCAACCCCACATCGTGTAGAGGTACGCCTCGGGGTGGCGCGCGAACTTCGTCAGCACGCCGAGATCGTCGGCGGCTTGCGCGCACGCCCTCGCGCGATTGACCGGCGTCATCACACCTGTCGCGCGCGCGATGCGCAGGCCGCGCAGCGTCGGCACCACACGCGGGTTGTGCAAGTGCCACTTCGCACGCTGGCGCAACAGGTCGACGTACTTCATGCCCTTGAGCGCGTCCTCGAGCACGCCGAGCTTGCCCTCGCCGGCGAGCGTCACGACCATGAACAGCATCTCGAGCTTCTCGTCGACCGCCGCTTGCGCCGCGCGCGCGAGCAGCATCGGCACCGCTTCTTCACCGAGCACCGCGCCGACGAGCCGGATCGCGCGCAGCCGATGCTGGGGCGGAATATCCTCGAGACACACGAGCAACACGCGCGCGAGCGCCGGCGACGCGAAGCACTCGATCGCTTCGCCCCACAGGCCGGGCGCGCGCGCGAACACCGCCGATGCGCCCTCCCATTGCACGTGGCGCAGCGCGACCGGCAGCTCCTCGCTGTTGATCTTGCCTGCGGTCGTCGCCGCGTCGGCGAGCTTGACCAGCGCTTCATCGGCGAGCTGCACCGCCTCGACCGGCCATTGCGTGCTCGGGTGCAGCGCCCTCGCCTGGCGGTAACCCAGCGTCCATACCGCCTGCTCGCGCACCGGCGGCGGCGTGTTTGGATCCTGCGCGATCGCGGTGAGCCGGCGCACGGTCTCCACCGACGGGAACATCGTCAGCCACACGCAGCCCTGCCGGCGTAGCTCGACCGCGTGCTTGGGGTCGATCATCCAGTAGCCGATGTCGGCGAGCGACGCATCTGCGCCGAGCCAGGGCTCGCCGTCCTCGATAAGGCGCGTCAATCGCTCGCGAGCCACGCCGTCGAGCGCCCCGCCTTGAATAGGGAGGAGCCCGAGCACGTCCTTGACCCGATAACGGAGTCCCGGCGGGACTGCGTCCATCGCGCCCAGCTTCACGGGCAGTTCCACCACGGCACGAGGATAATCGCCCGTGTCATAGTCAGGCCATCTTCCATGAACCGTTTTGCGCTGGCCCTGCTGTTCGTGTCGTCCACTGCCTCTGCCGGCTCCGTCAAGGGCACGGTGCTGTTCGAGGGCGAGCCGCCGGTACAGGAGACGCTGAAGCGCGACTCCGATCCGAAGTGTTCGAAGGACAAGGCCGACGAAGCGATCGTGGTCGCGAAGGGCAAGCTGCGCGACGTGGTCGTCCGGATCAAGAACGGCACCGCCGGTAAGCACGCCGCGCCCGCGCAGACCGTGTTCATCGATCAAAAGGACTGCATGTACACGCCGCGCGTCGTCGGCATCGTCGCGGGCCAGAAGCTACTCGTGCGCAACAGCGACAATACGTTCCATAACGTGTGGGGGCAGGTCGCAAACCAGGACGTGTTCAACAAGCCGCAGGGCCCGAAAGCCGCCGACCTCACGCTCGATCCGTCGAGTGCGAAACCGAACGACGTCGTCGAGCTCAAGTGCGGCGCGCACGGCTGGATGCACGCGTACGTCGCCGTGCAAGACCACCCGTTCTTCTCGGTGACCACCGCCGACGGTAAGTTCGAGATCAAGGGTCTGCCTCAGGGCAAGTACACGCTCGAGGCGTGGCACCCGACGCTCGGCGCGAAGTCGATGCAGATCGAGATCGGTAAGAACAAGCGCGCCGACGTCACCGCGCGGTTCAGCTACAAGCGCGCCGAGATGGCCGAGTAGTCACGACGCGCAACCTGTAAACGACAGCATCGGCATCGGCTGCGTCGCGCGCACGATCCCGCCGCCGAGCTCGCCGTTCATCCCGAGCCCCCAGCACCAGACTCCATCCGCGGTGTCGACGCCGCAGTTGGTCCACGCGCCGACGCCGAGCTGGACGATCGGCGGTAAACCGACCACCGGCGCAGCATACGGCCGACCCGCCCCGATCGTGCCGTCGCCGAGCTGGCCGTCGTCGTTGCGGCCCCAACACCATGCAGTCGTGCCAAGGCGCGCGCAGCCGTGCTCGATGCCCAACCCGATGTCATCTGCGCCGGTCAACGCTCCGCTCGCGGTTTGCACCGGCGTCGGCACGAGCACGTTGCCACCGATCGTCCCGAGACCGGCTTGGCCGAGACTATTGAGGCCCCAGCAGAACGCTGCACCGTCGCTCCGCACCGCGCACGTCGTCGTATCGCGACTCGTCACCGAGCGAACCGTGCCGAGGCCGATCGGCTCGATCGGTGTCAGCACGTCGGTCGTCGAGTTGACCCCGATGCCACCGGTCTGGTTGTAGCCCCAGCAGCGCAGCGTGTCGTCGGCGAGGATCACGCAGCTCGATGAGCCGCCGGCAATCAGCAGCTTTGCATCCGTGATCGTTTGCGTCCGCACCGGCACCAGGCTCGGCGCGGTGCCGCCGGTGCCGAGCCGGCCCGAGCCACCGTTGCCCCAGCACCAAACCTCACCGGTCGCGAGCCGCGCGCACGCGTGAAGCGCGGCAGCGGCCACTTCGACCGCATTCGTCAGGTTCGCGACGACGACGGGCGACGCCGACGTCGTGCCGTTGCCGTCGCCGAGCTGACCAGAGTCGCCTTCGCCCCAGCACTGCACCGTGCCGGTCTCGAGCGCGACGCAGGTTTCGAAGCGGCCACCGGCTGCGTGGATCGCGCGCGCAGGCAGCGCGATCGGCGTCGGCGACGGGCGGTCCATCATCTGACCGTCGCCGATCTGACCATACGCGCCAAAGCCCCACACGCGCAGCGAGCCGTCGGAGAGCACTGCGGTGGTGTGCTGGCGGCCGGCGCCGAGCACGATCCCGCACGCTGCACTGTCGACGTCGCCGGTCGGCGCGTCGATGTCGGTGGCGCCGAAGCCGAGCCGGCCACAGCCGGCCAGCACGAGCAGCGCGATCGGCTTCGTCACCAATACGATTTTCGCACGTCGCGCAGCCAAGCGTCGACGGCATCCACAGCAGCGAGCGGCGCGTCGGTCGGCAGCACCGATGTCGGCCACGCCGTATCGATCGCGTCGATCGCTGCAACGAGCCGGGTGCGCCACTGCGTGGCCTGGTCGGCGTCGAGCTCTTGCCGCTCGCCGCGCTGCTTGATCGCGAGCAGCTCGCCGATCTCCGCGGGTACGAACGCGCCGAGCCGGGCGACGTCGGTGACGACCTCGCCGTGCGCGAGCAGGTGGCGGCCGGTCGCCGCCGTGCGCAGCACGTAGAGCGCGCGCTTCGCACTCGGCTTCTTGTCGAACGCCTGCAGCTGACTCATTGCGAACCCGCCGTAGTGCTTCGACACGCGACGCGACAGCACCGGCTTGACGACGGCGCGTGCCTCGCCGAGCAGCACCGGATCGCCGCCGAGCGCTAGCTCGCCGAGGATGCGCTCGAGGTAGTTGCCGTTGCCTTTGATCGCGCCGCGCAACACCGGTGCGAGCTCGTTGCTGCCGTAGTCGAGCTCGACACCGTCGACGATGTCGATGCGCTCGTTCGGATCTTCAGCCGCGTGCAGCCCGACCAGCTCGCGCGTCGGCGCGATGTGTACGCACTTGAGATCGAGGTCGCTGTCGGGAGACGGAAAGCCATAGGCGTGCGCCCCGGAGAGATAGATGACGAGGTGGCGGCGCTCGTGGTCGCGGCCGGCGAGGTAGGTCCGCGCGACCTCGGTTTGCTTTGCGGTCAGCACACTCCATGGATCCATCGCGGTTCCACGCTACCATCGAGCCATGCGTGGCGTGGCGATCGTGCTGCTCGCGGGTTGCGCGGTGCGCACGACAACTGCGACGCCGAGTCAGCTCGCCGCGCACGCGCCGGCGTTCACGCAAGACGGTCATGCCGAGCTCGTGCGCAGCACCGGCAACGTCCGCGTGTCTGCCGAAGAACAGGTGACCGTGCGGCTCCAAGAAGGCGACGGCCTGCAGCGCACGGCGACAATGACGGTCCGCGAGCTCGTCGACGGCTGCAACCTCGACGGTCCGGACCAGGGCTGCCTCGCGCGCCGCGCCGTCGAAGAACCGGTGCTCCGGCATCGCGAGCGGCGCGTCGACGACGATCGAGTGGTCAAGCTCGTCGGGTTCAGCGCGATCGGCGGCTTGGTGGGTTACTGCGCCGCGGAGTGCCAGGGCGACGGCGACCTCGAGCGCGGCTTCGCGTACACCGCGGGCTTCATCGGCGGAACGTTGTTGCTCGGCTTCGTCGCGATCATGATCGGCGGCCGCGACTAACGCCGTGTCGCGAGCCGGCATGACCAGATCGGCTCGCCGCCGAGCATCGCGTGGCCGCGCCGAATGAACGAGCTGACGCGCTCCATACCGCCGAACGCGCGCACCTGCGAGACGTACTCGCTGATCGCCGCGAGCTTCTTGTCCTCGTCGGCGGTCGCGACCGTGCTCGGCGTGCACGTCCAGTCGAGCCGATCGGCTTCGGGCAGGTAATCCTCGAGCTTTGGGCCTTTCGCGACGAACGCGACCAGGCGCAACAGCGCACCGACGCGCGGGCTCGCCCATGCCGGCGCGCCGAACGGCCGCCACATGCGGCGCTTCGCGACGAAGTGCTGCTTGCGGCACGCGCGGCCGAGCGCGTACGGATCTTCGTAGAACCGGATCCGATCGAACGCGCCGCGACCGAGCATCTCGCGCAACGCGGCAAGCGCGACCTCGACGTGATCGACGTGATGACCGACGGCGAGCGGTGCGTAGACCGTCGCACCGGCGTCGAGCAGCTCGCCGATCACGGCACGGATCGTCTTGAGCTCGCCGAAGTCCTCCATGCGCTCGGGCGTGCGAAACACGTGAGTCGGAAACACGCCGCTCGTTGTCGGCAGCGGCGGCTGGCGCCAGATCCGCTCGTGAAGGTCGAGCCAGCGAGAGCGTGCGCCGAGCACGGCGAGCGCACGTTCATCCTCGGCGCGCCGCATCGAGTAGTCGCCGAACACGCGATGCGCCGGCTGGATCGAATCGAGCGGCGGTCCCGATGTGAAACACGACACGACCTCGACGCGACGGCCGAGCGCGACTTCGCGGCTGATCAAACCACCCAGCGAGAGCACGGCGTCGTCGAGGTGCGGCGACAGGATGACGACGTCACTCGTCATAGTGCGCCTCGGGCGGAGCGGGTGCTGCGTCACCCCACGGGCCCGGTTCGCGCAGTACCCAGCGGCGCGCGGCTTCGTCGCGAACGGCACGCAATGCGCGATCGGCGGCGGCGACATCGGGATGCCGCGGCAACGGGCTGCGCTGGCGCGCCTCCTCGAGCCGCGGCGTCAGCTCTCGTGCGAGCGCCATCACCTCGGGCATCGGCACCTCGCCGCGCTTGATCGCGAGCAGCGTCGGGCGAATCGCGTCGCCAACCTGCACGCTGGGCGGCTCGCCGGCGAGCCAGCGAATCGCGAGATCGAGCAGCCGGATCAAGTTGTACGCGTTCTTCGGTCGCAGATCGCGCGGCAGCTGGAGCTCGGTCGCAGCCGCGGCGCGCAGCGATACCCAGTCGTTCGCGGCGATCAAGCCCTGATCGTACATCGAACGATAGAGCTGCTTGATGTAGTCGCGCGCACGCACGATCGCATCGCTGCGCGACGGTGCCTCGATGCGTGCGGCGTCGGCGAGCCGTTCAGCGGCGGTATCGAGCGCGAGCGCGGGATCGTCGCGCAGCCAACCGATCACGGTCACGCGATGCTCGGCGAGCCGCTGGTTGTGCTCGAGTCGATCGAGCTGCGACAGCGCGTAGCGGCCGAAGCTGCCGTAGATCTCGTGCGAGAGAAACGCGGTGCGGATCGCGACGAGTGGCTCGCCGATCGGATCGCGGATCTCGGGCGCGGCGAACAGCATCTCGAGCGTGTTCGGATCGGCGCGCAGCGCCTGCCGGATCGCCTTGCCGATCTCCCAGTAGGTCTGCGAGCCGTCGAGCGAGATCAAGTCCGCCGGCGGATCGACGAGGCCGGTCGTCCACGGCATCGGCAACACGAACACGCCGCGGTGATCCTCGTCCGAGCCCTCATCTGCAACGCCCCACGCACGGGAGCCCACGACGGTGTCGATCGCGACGCACGGATAGAGCTGATCCCACGCCGCGGCCCGCCGCTGCGCGTAACGCATGACGCCGAGCTTGCGCGGCACCACTTCCGTGCGCAGATAGACCGCCCGCTTGCCGTCGAGAAACACGACCTCGACGCGATCACCGTCGAGCTTTGCCACCCGCCCGGTCGCGCCCTGGGGCCGCAGCTCGCCGTCGTCGACGACGCGATCGACGCGCGTCGTGACCTCGGTTCCCGCAGGCAGCGGGACCGCGCTGGGATCGAGGTCAGCCAGCCCACCGAGGCGCAACGCCATGTCACGATGGTGCCACGTGCCCGAATACTTGGCTCGGCTCGGTAGTTAGCTCCATGGTGCGAAAGCGACAGCGCAGCGTGCGGTTCGGCGCCTTCGTGGCGCTCGGCATGGTCGCGTTCACCGCTTACGTGGTGCTGCGCGCCGTGCAGCATCGCGATCGGGCGGTCCGCGACAAGCCGCTGCCGCCGGAGTGCAAGCTCGGCCCGACGACTGCCGGCATCGACGTCTCCTATTATCAGGGCGACATCTCGTGGTCGCGGGTCCGCCGCGCCGGTGTCCAGTTCGCGTTCATCCGCGTCTCCGACGGCGCGACGATCGTCGACACCAAGTTCGATGCGAACTGGTCGGGCGCAAAACGCGCGAACGTGCTGCGCGGCGCCTATCAGTTCTTCCGCCCGGAGGAAAATCCGGTCGAGCAGGCGAACGTGCTGATCAACAAGCTGCGCGCGAAGGGCGCCGGCGAGTTACCGCCGGTGATCGATATCGAAGTGACCGGCGGATTGCCGCTGGCAACCGTCGTGGCGAACGCGCGGCTGTGGATCGAGCACGTGCGTAGTCAGCTCGGCGTCGAGCCGATCGTCTACACGAACTACGGCATGTTTCGCTGGGGTGGCGCCGAGCCGCTCGCGCGCCAGCCTCTCTGGCTCGCGCACTACACGCAGCAATGCCCGTCGGTGCCGCCGCCGTGGCAGCGATGGACGTTCTGGCAGTACACCGAAAACGGTCGCGTCGATGGCATCGACGGCGCCGTCGATCTCGACGTGTTCGCAGGCCCTCCGGATGAATTGCGTCGCCGGTTTCGCCCCTGAGCGCACATCGCGGCACACGGATTGTCCTTTAGGGAAGGCGATCGACCGCGCTATCGTAAATAGACCGGGGCATGGCAGACGAGTCTGAATACGAGGTGATCGAGGAGATCGTCGTGCAAATCGACGACGACTTCCATGACACCGCGCCGATGGCAATTCCGCCTGGGTTGGCGGGCGCGCGCGCTCAGACCCATGCGGACTGGCCGCCCGCGCCGCCCCCGCCCGCCGACCTCGACCTCGCGGTCGGTACGATTACCGAGGGCGTGCCGCCGCGCCGGCACGCCGGCATCTTCGCCGCCCAGCCGCGACCGACGACCGCGAGCGACGACACCGACGACTAGCGGACGCGTTGCACGCGATTCCGAGCACTGCGTCGCCGCTGCTTTGCGTAGCTCACTGTATTTGTCGCGCCGCCAATCATTGGCAAGGTCGCGACAACAGCGAGGTCCACCATGATCACTTCGACACCCAAGCATGCGAGTGCACAGCCCGTCGCCGCGCCGTCCAACCGTCAGGCGTTGATCGAAGATCACGCGTTGATCGGCGATCTCCATACCGCCGGGCTCATCGCCAAGGACGGGACCATGGACTTCCTGTGTCTTCCCGATTTCGACTCTGGCTCGTGCTTCACGTCGCTGCTCGGCACGCCCGAGAACGGACAGTGGAGGATCGCGCCCGTACGGCCCGTGCAGCAGGTGCAGCGTCGGTATCGCGGCAACACGTTGATCCTCGAGACCGAGCTCGAGACCGCCGAGGGCACCGTCCGTCTGATCGACTTCATGCCGATTCGGCAAGGTGCACCGCGCGTCGTGCGGATCATCGAAGGCCTGCGCGGTGCGGTACCGATGCGCTTCGATCTGCGGCCGCGCTTCGAGTATGGACTCACGACTCCTCGCGACCACGTGGTCGACGGTATGTCTTCGGCGATTGCGGGTCCGGACGCGCTCTATCTGCGCGGCGGCACCGGCAAACATGCGCCGCCGTTTCAGGCCGAGCTCACCGTGAACGCTGGGCAGCAGGTGATGTACGAGCTCGCGTGGGCGCGACCCTACGACGATGTTCCTCCCCCGCTCGATATCCCTGCCGCGTTGCGGGAGACCGAGAAGTTCTGGGCGCAATGGACATCTCAGATCAAGCTGCCGTCGCAATATCAAGATCTCGTGATGCGATCGCTCATCACGCTCAAGGCGTGCACGTACCTGCCGAACGGAGCGATCGTTGCCGCGCCGACGTTCAGCCTGCCGGAGACGCCCGGTGGCGAGCGCAACTGGGACTACCGCTTCACCTGGATCCGCGACTCCGTGCTGACGCTCAACGCGCTCATGGCGGCAGGGCTCTCGGAAGAGGCACGTAGCTTCGGGCGCTGGCTCATCGATGCGGTCGGCGGAGCGCCGGGACAATTCCAGATCATGTACGGCATCCGCGGCGAGCGGATTCTCACCGAGGAGCCGCTCCCCTGGCTCGAGGGCCACGGCGGCGCGCGCCCGGTCCGGATCGGCAACGGCGCGTACAAGCAGTTCCAGCTCGATGTGCTCGGCGAGCTCGCGGCCGTGATTTACGTGTATGCCAAAGCCCATGGTGAGCTCGGCACGAACGGGCGAGCAGCGATCAAAGCAGCCGCGCAAGTGGTGGCCGAGAAGTGGACCGAGGAGGATCACGGGATCTGGGAGATGCGCGGGCCAACGCGCCCGTTCACGGCATCGAAGGTCGCGGCCTGGACGACAATCAACTGCTGGCTCGCGGTGATCGACATGTTCGATCTCGAAGAGGACAAGGCGCCGTGGGAGAAGCTG
>DATDCH010000832.1:0-8489 GCA_036524455.1 Kofleriaceae bacterium
TGTCTAACCCGTGAGCGTCGAGCTCGAGGTTCCGAACAGCGTGACTTGCCAGGTCGCGATCAGTTGTTTGGTGTCGCGATCGCTCGGATGAAAGCTCGGCCGGAAGTACGAGAAGTACGCCGGCGCGAGCCGCGTGAAGAAACCTGGATAGATCCACATGCGCGTCACCCCGCGCGCCCACGTCCACGGCTTCCAGAGCACCTTGCGCGTCAGCATCAGGCGCGCGTGCACCATGCCGACCACGGCGAAGAAGAAGATGGTGGTCACGAGCATCATCCAGGTCCGGCGGATGTATCCGCCGCCGGCCGCGCGATAGACGTCGAACGCGACGGCTTTGTGCTCGCTCTCTTCGAGCGCGTGCCACAGCCACAGCGGTGCGACGTCTTCGTGCATCTGGCCGCGCATCTTTGGATCGGCCATCAGCGACTCGGCGAGCATCGCCGTGAAGTGCTCGAGCGCGGTGGTCACGGCGAGCTGAGACTTCGGTGACAGGGCGACACGCACGCGCTTCAAGAACCACCGGAGCTTGGCTTCGATGCGCGGCGCTTCGTGATAGCCGTGCGCGTGGAGCAGCTCGTTGAATGCGCGGTGCTCGCGGCCGTGCATCGCCTCTTGGCCGATAAAGCCGGCGACGTCGCGCTGCAGCTGCGGATCGGTGACGTAATGCTTGTGCTGCTTCACCGACTCGACGAAGAAGCGCTCGCCTTCGGGGAATAGCATCGACAGTGCGTTCAAGAACGTCGTCTCGTACGGATCTTGATCGCACCAGTCGCGCGGCACCTTGGCAGGATCGATCTTGAAGTCGACATCCCGGCGGGGAATCTCCATGCGCTCAGTGTGAGGCGGCCGCGCAAAGACCCCTAGGTCTGGGCGTGCCGAGCGGTTATCATTTGGGGCCACGTGTCGGACCTGCCCGGCGCATACGTCAACGAGGTGCTCGAGCTCGCGGGTCGCTGGAACGTGCGACCCGCCGAGATTCTCAGGGGTTTGCCCGTGACCGCCGCCCAGCTCGCCGATCCGAACACCCGCGTTCCGTTGCGCGTGTGCGAGGCGATCCTCGCGCGGGCGCACCAGCTGACGCACGAGCCCGCGCTCGCGCTCCACGTCGGCACCCAGATGCGCCTGTCGTCGCACGGCTTCCTCGGCTTCGCCGCGATGACCGCGAAGAACGTCGGCGAGGCGCTCGATCTCGCGGTGCGGTTCGCGCAGACGCGCACGTTGGCGATCGGGCTCGCGCTCTATGTCGAAGGCGACACCGCGTCGCTCGTGATCGAAGAGAACGCGCCGCTCGACGGCGTGCGCGAGTTCGTGGTGCTCGCACTGATCGTCGGCATCGAGCAGATCGGCCGCGCGCTCACCGGGCGCATGCTCGAAGGCGTCGGCCATTGCGCGTTCCCCGAGCCTGAATTCATCAAGGCGTTGCCGCATCGCGCGTACCTGCGCTTCGACCAGCCAAATCATCGGCTCGTGTTTCCGGCGCGCGAGCTCGACATCCCGCTCGTCACCGCCGATCCGATCGCGACGCAGCTCGCCCGCGAGCAATGCGAACGCGAGCTGGCGGCGCTCGTCGATGCCGGGTTGCCCGGTCGCGTGCGCGCCGCACTCACGGTACGCAGCGAAGCGCCCGCGCTCACTGTGATCGCGCGCGAGCTGCGGATGTCGCCGCGCACGCTCAAGCGCAAGCTCGCCGACCGCGGCACCACGTTTTCGCAGATCCGCGATGACATGCGCCGGCAGCGCGCGTTGCTGCTGCTCGACAACCGCGGCCTGTCGATCGGTGAGATCGCGACGAAGCTCGGCTACAGCGAGCTGCCGAACTTCACGCGTGCGTTCCGCAAGTGGACCGGGGTGACGCCGATCGCTTATCGCGAGAGGGCACGCTGATGTACTTCGCGATTCGCGTCGCCGTCGCGTCCGCGGTGTTGATCGCGTTCTACTTCACGCACGGCTTTGGCTCGACGCTCGAGACCATCCTGATCGCGTTCGCCGCGTCGCTCGCCGCACAAGCGGTCGCGTTCGGCGTCAAGCTCGCGGTCGGCGATCAACCGCGGTCTCGGCGCGCGGTCGCATTGCTCACCTGCTGTGTGGTCGCGATCGCTGCCTCCGTCGTATTTGTCGTGATCGACGAGTCGGTGCTCGCCGAAACCACGTCGGTGCGTGGCTTACTCGACATGAGCACGATGAAGCGCAGCGGCGACACCGCGGAATTCACGATTGTCGACGGCGAGAAGCGCACGCAGATCCGCTATCGCGGACCGCTCAGCGATCAGGTGCGCGACCGCAACGAGATCGTCGCGAAAGGGCAGTGGCGCGGCGACGTGTTCATCGCCACCGACGTGCTCGCGAAGTGTCCGTCGACGTATCCATCGCCGACCGGGCCGGTGCCGGCGGCGCAGTTCCGCTAGCCGGAACCGGAGCCCGAGCCGCGTTTGCGCATCCACGGCATGCGGTCGCCGAACAGCACGACCGCCGGCTCGCGGATCAACCGATCGAGCCAGGCGACCGGTTCGGGCAAGCCTTCGCGGAACTGCTGCGGGTTCGCCGGATCGAGCGGCGTGCGCTTCGGGATCAGCTTGCGCAGCAACCAGCCCGGCTTCTCGTCGCAGTTGCGATTGTGGATGCGCAGCAGCCGTTCCCTGCTGTTGGCGAGCGCGTCGAGCTTCGCGACCAGATCCTTCGGCGATGCATAGCGCTCGGTGGCCTCTTCCGGCGTCATCCCGCAGTGCTCGGCCATGAGCTCGATGCGCGCCGCGCGCAACGACTCGGTGGGTTCGGGCGCTTCCCACGCGACGCCGAGCTCGGTGTCAAAGCCCATGCTGCGGTTCGACAGGTTTGCCGAGCTGATCAGCAGGAACCGATCGTCTACGGCGAGCACCTTGGAGTGGATGAACACCGGCACTTCCTTGCCGTTGTCGAGCGGTGATGCGTGGTAGTAGACGCCGAGCCGGTGACCGGTCGCCTTGCACACCTTCGTGAGGTCCTCGAGGATCTCCTGCTGATAGACGCCGATCGACACGCGCTCCTTGAGGCCCGCACTCTTCTGCGGCAGCACCATCACGATTTCGAGTGGTGGTCCGCCTTGGCGGAGCCGGCACTCCAGCGCGGTCGCGATCTCGTAGCTCGAGAAGTACTGGTTCTCGATATAGATGAGCTGCTTCGCCTGACCGATCGCGCGCTGGTGCAGGCGCAACAGCTCGCGGAGCTCGGGCAACCCCGACTTCTCCATCGCGGGCCAGGTGCGCGACAGGCCGACGCGGGGCGCCGCGACATCGAAGCTCGACCGCACCTCGATCGTCTTGCGTGGTTGGTCCGGTAGCTCGAGCGGCTGGTGCGTCGCGATCTCCCAGCGGCGCTTGAACCAGTTGCGCAGCACGTCGACCGCGTCGCCGGTCACGTACGCGTTGACGTCGTGATACGGCTTCGCTTGATTGTCGCGGATCGGCTGGCAGCCGACGTGCTCGCGGTCATCCCACCGTGCGCGGCACACGTCCATGCCGCCGAGCATCGCGATGCCGCGGTCGACGATGAACATCTTCTGGTGATGGCTCGCACCCGCGGGATGCATGTTGTCCATCTTCCAGTGGATGCGATTGTGCCCCTTGAGCTTGAGCTTGAGCTTCTGCATCGGCTCTCGCTCGAACGCGAACACCGGCGAGCTGTCCCACGGCAGCATGTAGACGTTGAGGTCGGAACGCTCCTCGCACAGCGTCGTGAGCAGCTCCAGTAACGTGTTCGGATACTCGCAGCACTTCGCGTCGTCGCCGCGCACGAGCTTGACGTTGCTCGAGAACTGCCAGCCCGCCATCAAGATCGTGCGCTCGGCCTTGCAGCACGCGTCGTAGAACGCGCGATAGAAGTCTTTACCGTCGACGAGCACGCCGGAGCGATCGCTCTCAACGAGCGCGCCGCAGGTTTCGCCGGGTACGAGGAGCGGTCTCATGCAGCTGCCTCCAAGTGTTGGAGCTCGGCAACGACGGGCAGGTGATCCGATGCTTCGCGCGCCGGGCCGCCGCGCCATGCTTCGCCGTGGATCAGCCGCAACCGGCCCCGATACAGGATGTGATCGATCGGTGCGATCGGCGCATACGACGGCCAGGTGCGCGCCATCCACGTCGCCGACCGCATGCCGCGCCGAAGCAGCCGATACGCCGCCGACAGCGGCGTCATGTTGAAGTCGCCGGCGATCACGACCGCCTCGAACGCGAACGCTTCGATCAGTGCCGCGACCTGCTGCGGCCGCTCGCGGAACAGCGTCGACAGGTGCGTGTTGATCATCTCGAGCTCGCCGCCGTCCCAGCGGTGGCGTGTCGCCAGCGCGCAGCGCGGCTCGGTACGCAGGTGCGTGTGGTTGGGTAGCGAGATCTTGCGCACTTCGACCGTGGGAAGCCGTGTCAGCGTAGCGATGCCGTAGCGCTCACCGCCACGTTCGATTGCGGGCGCGAAGTGCACGTCGAGACCGAGCCGTGCGCCCAGCTCGGTCGCCTGGTCAATCGCACCAGAGCGCAGGCGCCCGACGTCGACTTCTTGCAGCGCGACGATGTCGGGATTGTACGAACCGATGACTTCGGCAATGCGGCCGATGTCATAACGGTCGTCTGTTCCACGCCCGCTATGCATGTTGTAGGTCATCACACGCAGCCGACTGGCCACGAACCCAACCCGAGCGAATCGCGTGCCACTGCTCGCCGCGCGCTGCACCGCCGCAACGCGCGCTAGAGCACGCTATGCCGCCCGCAGCTCGACGACGACCGGCAGGTGATCAGAAGCGGTCCGAGCGGGACCGCCGACCCAGGCCTGCGCGTTCACGATCTCGACCTGACCGCGATACAGGATGTGATCGAGCGGGAACAGCGGCGCGGGTGCCGGCCACGTGCGCGCGAACCGCGTCGCCGAGTGCAAGAACGAGCCGTGGCGCAGCGCGCGGTAGGCGGGCGACCACGGCGTCATGTTGAAGTCGCCGGCGATCACGAGCGCCTCGTTCGCCATCTCGGCGGCGATCGCGGCGACCTGGCCGGGACGCTCCTTGAACAGGATCGACAGGTGCGTGTTGATCATCTCGACCACGTGCCCTTCACCCCAACCGAGTAGCGTGATCAGCGACGAGCGTGGCTCCGAGCGATAGTGCAGCGGCAGCTTCAAGTGACGCCATGACTTGATCGGCAGCTTCGTCAGCGTCGCGATGCCGTAACGCTCGCTGTCCGACCACTCGATGTTCGGCGCGAACACCATCTCCATACCCAGCTGCTTCGCGAGCTGATCGGCCTGATCGACGCGGCCGCTGCGGCGCCGCCCGATGTCGACCTCCTGCAGCGCGACGACGTCGGGGTCGTACGACCTAATCACCTCGGCGGTCCGCCCGAGATCGACCTTCCAATCGACACCGCGACCGCGGTGGATGTTGTAGGTCATGACGCGTAGTCGACGCATCTGCCAAGAACGTACCGCCGAAACAAGCGACGGGCACTCCGGTGTTCTCGGAGTGCCCGCCGTAGTTCTAACTCACAAACCTAGAACTCTTCGTCGATGTCCTTCTGGAGCTGGTCCAGCTTGCTGTCGGTGTCCTTCTTGAACTCCTCCCAGTTCGCGTCGGCGCGATCCTCGAGGCGGTCCATCTTGGCAGCAAGCTCACTGCGGCGCGCGCGTAGCTTCGCTGCGGTGTCACGCGCCTTCGCGTCACCGCGCGCCTCGAGCTCCGCGATGCGTGCATCCATCCGGTTCAGGCGCTCGGTGACCACGCGGCGATAGTTCGCCGCTGCAGCCGACAGCTCGCGTTGCGCGTTGCCCAGCTCGCGCTGCTCCTCGGCGACGTCCTTCTGCTCCTTCGCAACGTCCTTCGCCTCGTCGGTGACATCCTTCCGCTCGTCGTTGATGTCCTCCGCCTGGTCCTTGACGTTCTCTTGAGCCTTCTCGAACCTGTCTTCAGCCTTTTCCTCTGCGCTCTTCTTGCACGCGCCTGCGAACAGCGCGGCCGAGAGGAGCGAGTACGCAAAGATCTTACGCATCATAGTCTCCTTGGTTAAGTGCACCGTGGTTCTGCAACGTGGGTGCCCAACAAGAGATGCGAAATCGCGTCATGTGAGCGGCGCTCTCGGTGCGGTCACGCGCGGTGGCGTGCGCGAGCTGTCAGCGCTTCGTTACGTGTGTGATCAGTAACCGCCAGGTGGAGACTGCGATCCAGACGGCGGCGTAGACGGTTCGGTCGGCGGCGTAGACGGTTCGGTCGGCTGCGCCGATCCCATCGGCGGCTGCGCCGGTTCGGTCGGCGTTGACGGTTGCGTCTGTGGCTGCGCCGGTTCGGTCGGCGTTGACGGTTGCGTCTGCGGCTGCGCCGGTTCGGTCGGCGTTGATGGTTGCGTCTGCGGCTGCGCCGGTTCGGTCGGGGTTGATGGTTGCGTCTGCGGCTGCGGCTGCGACGGCGGCAGTGACGGTTCGGTCGGCGGCGTCGATGGACTCATCGGCGGCTGCGCTGGTTGTGATGGCGAGATTGGCGCGGGTGCCGACGGCATGTCGGACGGCGCTTGCGACGCGGCGTCGATGTCGCGTTGCAACAGGTCGACCTCTTTGTCGGTGTTCTGCTTGAACTCGTTGAAGCTCGTCGGCGATCGGTGACCTTCGAGGTTCTCCATTCTGCCCTCGAGCTCCTTGTAACGCGCGCGCAGGGCCGCCCCGGTCTGTTGTGACTTCGCGTCTGGGCGCTGCTCGAGCACGATGATCTGCGAGTCGAGTCGCGCGAGCCGATCCGTGAGGATGAGACGGTATTGGGCGACGGCGGGCACCATGTCCTGCTGCGCTTCGCTCATCTCCTTGCCCTGTTGGTCGAGAGCTCCCGCCTCCTTGTCGAGATCAGTGGCCTCCTTGTCGAGGTCTCGCGTCTCGTCCTTGACTTGTTCTCGCGCTTTCTGGAATTGCTCGTCTGCCTCTGTCCTGTCCTCGCGCTTTTTGCACGCACCGACACACAGTGCGGCCGCGAGGAGCGAGTACGTGATGATACGCATCGGTTTCTCCTTGTTCGGATGGAACCGAGTGGTGCAACGCGGGTGCCGGTCAGCCGACGCCGATGCGGTACAGGTCGCCTTCGTACGTGAACGAATAGATCGAGGAGCCGGCGCCTGCGAGCACACGCGTACGCAATCGATCGCAGATCTCCGTGCAACCGCCGGTCACTGGGTCCACCTCGTAAAGGATGCCGTCGTCGACCGCGTATAGCCGACCGATCGCCGACGCGACGCCGGCGACGTGCGGCCACGTGTTGGTCAGCTGCTCTGCGCCGCCGGTCTTCGGATCGACGCGGTACAGATGATTGTCGGCTTCCCACGCGTAGAGATGATCGCCGAGGCCGATCAGGTGGCGCGTGTCCCACGTGTTGTCGAGCTGCTCGTAGTCACCGGTTGCCGGATCGATGGAATAGAGCGCGCGATCCTCGACGTTGAAAAGCCGGCCGCCGAGCAGCGTCGCCGGACCGTTCAGCACGTGCGGCGTGGCGCCGACCATGACGAGCTGGTCGCCGTCAAAGCCGTCGCCGAGCGATTCGAGGTACTCGCCGCTGATCGGATGGACCCGATAGACGTTCGTATCGCGATCGGCACGAACAGCTCGCGGGCCGTGCCGGCGACCGCGCGAACCGAGCCCCAGTTGCCATCGACGACGTCCCACAACCAATCGCTCATGGATGTAGGGTGGTCCAATTGCTATGCTCCGGCGAGCGTGATCGGGCAAGTCATCGGGAACTACCGGATCGTCTCCGAGCTCGGGCGGGGCGGCATGGGCATGGTGTACCGGGCGGAGCACACCCAGCTGGGCCGACCAGCGGCACTCAAGATGTTGTTACCGGCGCTGTCGAGCGACCCATCGATCGTGCAGCGCTTCTTCAACGAAGCACGCGCCGCATCGGCGATCGATCATCCCGGCATCGTCGAGGTCTACGACTTCGGTACGCACACCGACGGCAGCGCATACATCGTGATGCCCCTGCTCAAAGGCGAGAGCCTCGAAGCGCGGCTCAAGCAAACGCGCGTGGCGCCGCTCGAAGGCGCGTCGTGGATCGTGCAGGTGCTATCCGCGCTCGCGGCGGCACACCAGCGCGGCATCGTTCACCGCGATCTCAAACCCGACAATATCTTCCTCGTCCCGAACGAGCTGATGCCGGGCGGCACGCAGGTCAAGCTGCTCGACTTCGGGATCGCGAAGCTCGCCGATGACAAGGCCGCGGGCGTCAAGACACAGACCGGCATGATGATCGGCACGCCGGCGTACATGAGCCCCGAGCAGTGCATGGGCCGCCCTGATCTCGATCACCGCACCGACATCTATTCGATCGGCTGCATCCTGTTCCACCTGGCGACCGGCAGGCCGCCGTTCATCAGCGATCACGGCACCGGCATGATCATCGCGGCGCAGATGCGCGACGCACCGCCTGATCCGCGCTCGCTGAACCCGAACATCCCGAGCGCGCTTGTCGCGATCGTGCTGCGTTGCCTCGAGAAGGAACC
>DATDCH010000833.1:0-2954 GCA_036524455.1 Kofleriaceae bacterium
GGTTGCCCTCAGTGCAAGCAGCGCGCGTTCGGCTCGTTCTGCGAGAGCTGCAACGCGACGTATGACTCGGCCGAGCTCGTCGAGCCGCAGTGCGATCGCTGTAAGAAACCGGCGAGCGTTCGCCAGGTCAAACGCTGGTTCTTTCCGCTCGCCCCCTACAAGGAGCGGCTCGCCGAGTACCACCGCCAGCTCCGGTTGTCACCGAAGCTGCGCAAGCTCGCTGCCGCGTGGCTCGATACCGACTTCGCGCCGGCGGCGACGCAGGTCGGCACGTGGGGCATTCCCGCCGGCGACGATCAGATCATCTCGCCGTGGTTCGAGGTCGCGCTCGCCGGCAGCTATCTGCGCGAGCGCCTCGCAGCTGACGCCAAGATCACGAGCTGCTTTGGCTATGACAACGCGTTTCTGTACCTCGTGCAGGATCCAGCGGTGTGCTTCGCGCTCGAACGCGAAGCGGCGGCGCCCGCAGAGCTCGCGGCCAACGAGTTCTTGCTGCTCGACGACGGAAAGATGTCGACGAGCCGCGGCAACGTGCTCGACGCCGACGACCTGCTCGCGCGCGTTCCTGCGGATCTGCTTCGGCTCTACCTCGCGAAGATGCGTCCCGAGGACGATCGATCCAATGTGAACCTCGCCACCGCACAGATGTTCCTGACGATGATCCCGCGCTACTGGCAGGGCTGGTTGTCGCGGCTCGGCGCCGCGCTCGCGGCCGAGACCAAGTCGCGCGCACCGCAGCCGGCGAACGCGTCGCTCGCGCCGTGGTCGCACGAGCAGACGCAGTTCTTGAGCCAGCTCGACGCGCTGGTGGCACGCGCGCGGCGCGGCTACGACGCGTGCTCGCTCAAAGAGGTGTCGATCGCGATCCACGAGCTTGTCGAGCGCGCGGTCAATTTCGGCGCCGGGCAGGGACACCTCGCGGGCGTGCCGAAGCTCGAAACCGAGCGTGCCACCGGGCTCGCCCTCGAGCTGGCAGCCGCGCGTACGCTCGCGATGCTCGTCGCGCCGGTGATGCCGAGTTTCGCGACGCGGCTGTGGAACGCGCTCGGTTACGGCGGCGCGATTCCGTGGCTCGACGACGTGATGCCGATCGCGGCCGATCAACCGATCGCGCTCGCCAACACGCAATTCTTCACGGCGGGTGGCTGATGGCAGACATCATCATCGTCGGCGGTGGCGTGATCGGCACGAGCATCGCGTATCACCTCGCTGCAGGTGGTGCGCGCGATGTCGTGCTCCTCGAGCGCGGCGCGATCTGTTCCGGCGAGACGAGCAAGTCCGGCGGCTTCGTGCAGACGCATTGGGACACCCTCGCCGAGGTGAAGCTGATCGCGTGGTCGCGCGACGGGTTTCACGATTTCGCTGCACGGATCGGCGGCGACTGCGACTTCGTGCGCGGCGGCTACCTGCACGTCACCGGTGTCGATCGCGAGCCGGATGTGCGGCGCGTGCACCAGATGTTGCTCGATGCGGGCCTCGAGTCGCAGTGGCTCGAGCCGGCGCAGCTGCGCGAGCTGCAACCGCTGCTCAACATCGACCAGCTCGTCGGCGGTGCGTGGGAACCTGCGAGCGGATGGGCCGACTCGGTCGCGACGACGCGTGCACTCGCGGACGCGGCGCGCAGGCACGGCGCCGACGTGCGCGAGCACGTCACGGTCACGCAGATCACGCATGCGAGCGGTCGCATCACCGGCGTCGAGACCACCACGGGTTCGATTGCATGCGGCACCGTGATCCTCGCCGCGGGACCGCACACGCTTCGCCTGCACGCCGAGCCGTCGATCAAGCTGCCGGTGACGATCGAGCGCGGGCAGGTCGGCTACCTCACGCGCCCGAAGGGGCTGCCCGAGCGCGAGATCGGGTTCTACGACGAGGTCACCGGGCTCTACACGCACCCGGCAGGCGACGTGAACCTCGTCGGCTGCGATCGCAGCCATCCGTTCACGGAGGTTCCCGATCCGGACGACTACAAGCGCGACATCGACGGCAAGTGGCTCGCGCGTGCCGGCCTCGCGCTCGGCTATCGCTTCCCGGCGCTGCGCGAATCGATCCTGCAGCGCGGGGTGGTCGGCCTCTACGACTTCACGCCCGACGGCCAGCCGATCGTCGATGGCCCGATCGGCATCGAGGGCTATTACGTCGCGACCGGATTTTCAGGCGTCGGCTTCAAGAGCGCGCTCGCAACCGGCCTCGGCATGGCGGAGCTCGTGCGCACGGGGCGCGCGACGACGGTCGACATCGATCACCTGAAGCTGGCGCGCTTTAGTTGATCGTGAACGTGTGCGAGTACGCGACGTTCACTTCGTACGGATAGCTCACCGTCACCATGTCGCCGGTCGCCGCGTTCGGCGCACCGCTCGATGTGTAAACCGCGAGCACGTACGAGCTGCCCTGCTTCAGCAGCGTCTTGTCGACCAGCAGCCGGCGCGTTGGCGTCTCCCACGCGGCGCGGCCGTCGATCTTCGTGCCGTCGGCTCCGTCGTTCGACAGCTCCCACAACGTGACCGCGTAGAGATCGGCGGGGCCATCGACGACGTGGTCCCAGGTGAGCTCGGCAAACGGCCCGTTCGGTAAGCTGACCTGCTGGGCGTCGGCGTCGAGCCGCGTCGGGCCGATCTTGAAGTTGCCGCCGATCGCCGCCGTCGTCCCGAGCCGAGCCGTCGCCGAGCAACTCGCGCCGGCGACGTCGACCGCTGTAAACGTGTTGACGGCGATCGAGACGGTGGCCGAGCCGAGGCCGGGTGCTGCAATCGGGATCGTCGCGGCGGCGATCTGATGAGCGATCAGCTCGGTCCCCGGATACGGATTGATGAAGCGGACCATCGTCGTGCCGTCGGTCGAGGGGGTCGTGGCATCGGATGCGAGGTGCAGCGATGCACCGTACCCATATTGTCGCGCCGGCACCGCGTTGAGTAGCCAGGTGTCTCCGAGTGCCGTCAGGTTGGGGTGCGCCT
>DATDCH010000834.1:0-19015 GCA_036524455.1 Kofleriaceae bacterium
AAAGTGCGCACGGTTGCCGCGGTCCTCCTCGCATCCGACGAACACCAGCAGCAAGGCGATGAGCAGCCTCTTCACGACGATCAACAGTGTCGCACGCTATCCGCCGACGATCGCGAGGATCATCAGCACGCCGGTCACGCCGACGCCGAGTCCCCACAGCTTGCCGCGCAGCTTCGGCTTGTCCTCGAGGTACGCATAAATGTAGAGCGCGCGCGCGACGATGAATGCGGCCGACAGGTACGCGATCGCGTGGAGGTTCGCGCCACGCTGCACCGCAGCGAGCACGCCCGCGGCGAACGGTGCGAACGCCTCGAAGCCGTTCTGGTGCGCGGCGAGCGCGCGCCGGCCACGACCTTCGAGCTGCGCCTGCTGCATGCGCGGATCGTGATTGTTGTAGCCGCCGTCGAGCTTCTTCATCTCGCTGCCGACGACCAGGCGCGGCACATGCACGAGACCGAACGCGAGCATGATCGCGATGTATGGCACGTAGTCCATGCGTAGTACCGTACAGCGATGGCGACGCCGTTTCGCGAACCACCGCGCCTAATGATGTGTCCGCGCTGCGGCGACGTACTCGAGCGCGTGAGTGACGGCGTGCGGACCTGCACGCGATGCGAAGGCGCGTGGCTCGCAAACCCGACGCTCGACCAAGCGTTCGGCACGACGCGGTGGCCCGCCGGCGCGAGCGCATGGTGGCGGCGCGCGCTCGAGTGTCCCGCGTGCGCAGCGGAAGGCGTGCACGACGCGATGACGCCGGTGCTCGCCGGCGAGCTGATCGTCGATCGCTGCGCGGCGCATGGCGTGTGGCTCGATCACGGCGAGCTCGGCCGGCTGATCGGTGCGCCGAACGTCGTCGAGCTCGAAGCGTTCTACGAGCGACTCAAACCGGGTGGCGAGCTGCCGCCCGCGCTCGTCGAGCAGCGCAGGCGCAGGCAGGCCGAGCTCGAACGCCGGCAGCGCGAGATCGAGGCGTACCGCGCGAAGCTCGAGGCCGAGCAGGCAAAGCTCGCGGCGGAGAAGCAGGCGGCGCAAGAGCGAGAGGCCGAGGCGGAGCGCGCCGCAGAACGCGAACGGCTGCTCGAGCTCCGCACGGTGGCGCAAGGCGATGTCTTCGCGCACGAGAAGCAGCTCGTCGCGCTGCGCGAGCAAGTGCGCGGCGCCGAAGGCAAGCTCGCCGATTCGCGTGCGCGTCTAATGGAGATCGACCGCCAGCTCGACGCCCTCTCGCGTCGCTAGCCGCAGGAGATCGACCGCCAGCTCGACGCCCTCGCGCGTCGTTAGTCGCAGGAGATCGACCGCCCAGCTCCACACGCTCGCGCGTCGCTCGGTGGCGTGCACCGCGCACGCAGGTCGCGTAACCTCGCTGCGATGTCGTTCGCAGACCTGACGGTGGATACGGCCGTGCGCGCCGATCCGGACGTCCCCGGCCGCTATCACCTCACGCTCCCCGATCACTGGGATTACCTGCTGCCATCCGGCGGTGTCGTGATGACGTGCGCGCTGCGCGCGGCCGAAGCACTGATCGGCGATCCCGAGCTGCGCCTCGCATCCGCGACCACGATCTTCGCATCGCCGATCCATCCCGGTCGCTGCATCGCCGACGTCCATATGATCCGGCGCGGCGGCAACACGGCACAGCTGCGAGTGACCCTGCGCCACGTGCAAGAGAAGAACGGCGAGCCGGGTCTCGAGCTGATCGCGACCTTCTCGCGTGATCGCAAAGGCCCCGACGTGGTCGGTGTGCCATTTCCTGCCACCGTGAAATCGCTCACCGATGCGGTATCGATTGATGACGGCGCTTCGAACAATCCGCATACGCGATTTCGCTTCTATCACCAGCTAGAGACCAAGCTCGCGGAGGGCGAACCGTTCTGGCAGCCGACCTTCGCCGCGGGTCCCGCACGTTACGCACGCTGGTTTCGCTACAAAATTGTGCCGCGCGATCCGGAGGGCCGCCTCGATCGCCTCGCGATTCCGCCCCTCATCGATACGATGCCGACCGCACTGCATCGGGCGATCGGTCCGGGTCCGTACCGGTTCTACGCACCGAGCCTCGATCTCACGGTTTACACCGTCGATGACACCACTCGTGAGTGGCTGCTAGTTTCTGTGACCCTGCGCCGCGCCAAAGGCGGGATTGCCATCGCCGACGCAGAGGTCTGGGACGACGAGGGCCGTTTCCTCGCGTATGGCGCGCAGGTCATGTACCTACATACAGTCAGCGGAGACCCACCTACCGTCGACGCGTCGCGCCGCACGTGACGCGTTTCGCAGGTGACGGCACGCGAAGTCCGCTACACTCGTAGATGATGAGAGTCGCGTGGTTCTGCGTCGCCGCGCTAACAGCTGCGTGTGCGAAAGGCGGCAACGCAGGTGACGTCGATGGCGGCAACACCGCCGACACGACCATCGTCACGATCGATGCGTTGTTCTGCAACAACCTGCCGTGCGATGCGATCTACGTGTCGCGCTCGGGCAACGACACCGCGGCGGGCACGAAGACCGCGCCGCTCAAAACGATCAGCGTCGGCATCGCGAAGGCCGCAGCGAACACGCCGCCGTTCGCCGTGTTCGTGCAAGCCGGTCTCTATCCCGAGCCGGTCGTGATGCGCGCCGCGGTCACGGTCTACGGCGGCTTCGATGAAACCTGGATCCGCAATCCCGCGGTCATCACCGAGATCAACGCGCCGTCTCCCGCCGTCATCTTCGATCAGATCCAGACCGGCACCGGTCTCGACGGCCTCACGGTGCGCAGCGGCGACGCCACCGCGCCGGGCACGAGCTCGTACGCGATCGTGATCAACAACTCGCAAGCGATCACGCTCACCGACGTGATCGTCGAGTCGGGCATCGGCGCGCGCGGCACCGACGGTAACAACGGCGCCGCAGGTGCGAACGGCGGCAACGCCGGCAACGGTCAACCCGGCTGCGAAGACTCCGGCGGCTTCTGCAGCGGCTGTGGCCAACCGCAAGGCGGTGGCGCAGGCGCCTCTGCATGCGGGCGCAGCGGCGGTCGCGGCGGTCACGGCGGTCACGGCGGCGGTGGCGGCGGCAACGGCGTCGACGCCGTTGGCTATCCCCAGAGTGGTGCGTTCGGCGGACCCGCAGGCGCCGGTCAGTTCGGCACGCCCGGGGGTACGGGCGCCAACGGCACGCCCGGCGGTGTCGGTATGTGGGGCGGCGCCGGCGGCGAGGTTGGCGTGTTCGAAGGCCCGCTCTACATGCCGTCGAATGGCGGTAACGGTGGCGTCGGAAGTCACGGTCTCGGCGGCGGCGGCGGTGGTGGTGGCGGCGGCGGTGACGACGATTGCGATTCCTACGGCGCATCCGGCGGCGGCGGTGGTGGCGGTGGTTGCGGCGGTGGGCTCGGCACCGCCGGCACCGGCGGCGGTGGCTCGTTCGGCGTTGTCGCGATCGACTCCGGGGTGACGATCAAGTCATCGACGGTGCTTGCCAGCCGCGGCGGCGATGGCGGTCGTGGCGGCTCGGGCGGCACCGGTGGTTTCGGTGGTAACCGCGGCGTCACGGGCGGCTACGGCGGCGGTAGCGAGCAAGACGATGGCGGCATGGGCGGCCCCGGCGGCTTCGGCGGCGCGGGCGGCATCGGCGGTCACGGCGGCGGTGGTGGCGGTGGTCCGTCGGCGGCGCTCGTCTGCGTCGGCTCGACGACGATGACGATTCCGATGTCGACGATCATGGGCGGGACCGGCGGTCTCGGTGGCCCGTCGCAAGGGTTCCCCGGCGCGACCGGCGTGTCGACGAAGTTCATCGGCTGCAGCTTCTTCTAGGCGCAGCCCGTGGAGCTGTTCTGCCGCGTCGGCGATGTCGTGGAAGTGACGCACGACGCAGCGACCGCGTCGATCGACGGGGAGGCTCCGCGAAAGATCGCAGCGGGCAGCCGGTACCGGGCGGTGGCGTTGGTGGAATGGGGCTGGGACTTGGAACGCGTTGCCGGAGACGGCCCGGATGAGCTTCGGATCCTCAATTCGCAGATGCCGCGGTACGTGAAACGCATCGATGGTGACTAGGGCGACGCTCGTCTTAGCGCTACAGCCAGCCGCGCTTGCGGAAGAACCATAGCTGCGCGACGACACCGACGAGGAACACACCGCACAGCGCCCAGAACGCCCAGTTGTCCTCGCGAAACGGCACGCCGCCGACGTTGACGCCGAGCAGCGCGCACACGAAACCGAGCGGCAAGAAGAACGCGGTGATGATCGAGAGCACGTAGAGGCGTTGGTTCGCGGTCTCGGCGACGCGCGAGCTCAGCTCTTCTTGCGTGACCGCGGCACGCTCGCGTGCGGCATCGAGCTCTTCGATCGCGCGCATCATGTCTTCGGAGACTTCACCGATACGCGCGCGGTGTTGCGGATCGAGCCACGGCACGCTGATCGAGGCAAAGCGCGCCATCGCGTCGCGTTGCGGGGCGAGGAAGCGGCGCAGCGCGATCGCGCGGCGGCGGTGGTCGGCAAGCTCGCGACGAAGATCGCTGCGCTTCACCTCGTCGTCGAGCGCGCGATCCTCGCACGCGGCGACCGCGTCGCTGAGGACGTCGACGCGCGAGACCACGTGCTCGACCATGCGCTCGACGAGCAGCAGCGCGAGCTCGCCCGCGTTGCGCGGTCCCGTGCCGCGATCGAGATCGATCACGATCGAGCGCACCGACGTGGAGGGGCGGTGGCGCAGCGTGAGCACGCGGCGCGGCTCGATCCAGACGCGGACCGAGATCATGTCTTCAGGCGCTGCGCCGGCGTTGTTGTTGATGCCGCGCATGAGGAGCTTGAGGTTTTCGCCGTGCGCGACGACGCGCGGGCGCGGGTCGGAGTCGGTGAGCGCGGAGATCGTGACCGGATCGAGCTGCGACTTCGTGTTCAACCACTCGGTGACTTCGGTGGTCGAGTAGTCGAGGTTGAGCCAGAGCAGGCCGTCGGCCGGCTTCCACGCGAGGATGTCGGGCCATTCGAGCGGGCGCGCGCCGCCCTTGCCGTCGAGCAGCAATGCGTGCAGGAGGCCCTCGGTGGACATGCGAGGCGGTTGTACTACGCTCGTGGAGTGAAGCGCGCGGTGTTGCTGGTCATGATCGCGGTGGCGCCTGCGAGCGCGGGCGGCGACCAGCCGGCGGATGCCAAGCCGATCGCGAAGGCGAAGCCGGGCGACCTCGTCGACGTGGCGACGGTGATCCCAGATGCCGTGATCGATATTCGCTATGCCACCGAGGACAACTTCACCAAGACGAAGCTGTATCCGGTCGGCGTGTGCAAGCTGCGGCGCAGCGTCGCCACGCGGCTCGTCAAGGCGGCGAACGTGCTGCGCAAGCAGGGCAGGCGGCTGCTCGTCTGGGACTGCTATCGACCGACGTCGATCCAGGACAAGCTGTGGAAGCTCGTGCCCGACGAGCGCTACGTCGCGAATCCGAAGCAGGGCTCCAAGCACAGCCGCGGCGCCGCGGTCGATGTCGGGCTCGTCGACAAAGAGGGCAAGCCCGTCGTGCTACCGACGAAGTACGACGACTTCAGCGAAGCCGCGCATCGCAACAAGGCGCTGAAGGGCGAGCAGGGCGCCGAGGCGCGCAAGCTCGAGGCCGCGATGAAGGCGGCGGGCTTCATCGGGATGCCGACAGAGTGGTGGCACTTCGACGCGCCCGACGCCGCGAAGTTCAAACTGTCGAACGACCCGCTCTAGGCGGCGACGAACTGTCGAACGACCCGCTCTAGGCGGCGACGATCGGCTCGTTCGACTGTGCGCGTACGGCGTCCGGCCGCCACACGGACGGCGCGTCCGCGATGCGGTTACCGGAGCGCGCAGGTTCGCGAAATTGCGATGCGGAGTCGTGGCGCAGGGGTTGCTGAAGCTCGCGTGCATGTCATCGCCGGCGCGTTGTGCTTCGTGTCGCTGGGCGAGACATCGCGAGGTATCCTGATGCAGATGTCGTCACCCAGCATGCCCGCGAGCAAAGAGCTGCCCGACGTCGACGACCGTATCGTCGCGCCGGAAAGCGGTTACGAGATCGACGACGGAAAGCTCGTTCGCGTGCCGCCCGCGCTACCACCTCACGCCGAGCGTCATGCGACGCTCGCGGCACTGCTCCAGGCGTACGTCGTCGACGACTTCAAGGTCGCGGTCGACATGCTGACCCGGATCTCTGAGAACACCGATCGCGCACCCGACGCCAGTGTGTTTGCGCGTGCGAAAGACCCGCGGACCGGCGGGCGGCAGCTCGAGCAGCTCGCGTTCGAGATCGCGAGCACCGAGTCGCTTACCGAGTGTGCCAAGAAGGCCTCGCAGCTGAGCGGACGCGGCGTGCGACGCGTGTTCGCGATCGACGTCGAGCGAGAGCGCGCGTTCGAGTGGTCGCGCGATCTGGGCACGTGGAGCTTGCTCGATCCGAGCGGGACCATCGACGACCCGACCCTGATTGCGCCGCTCGCGATCGACGTGCTCGTTCGCGCGGTCAAGGCGGACGATGCGATGGCGCATGCGCTGCTCGCGAAGCGAAACCCGGTTCTCGTCGCCGCAATCGAGCAGGGCCGCGAACAAGGCCGCGAACAAGGCCGCGAACAAGGCCGCGAACAGGCTCAGGTGGAAGCGACCTCACGCGCAATCGTGCGTGTACTCGAACGTCGCGGGCTGCAGATCGAGGCGCTCGATCACCAGCGCATCATCGGCACGCGCGATCTCGCGCAGCTCGAGCGCTGGCTTGATCGCGCTGCAACCTGCACGCGCGTCGCGGAGCTATTTGCAGACAGTTAGATAGGCCTGGCCGCAGTCACCAGCGCATCATCGGCACGCGCGATCTCGCGCAGCTCGAGCGCTGGCTCGATCGCGCCTTGACATGCGCGACGATCGCCGACGTGCTCAGCGACGACTGAGCTTGTCCACGATTCCGACAGCCGTCGAGATCAGCGAGCTACGCGGAGCGGGCTAGATCGGTCCGCCGCAGTTGTCGATGTTCGTGCAGTCGCAGCCGTTCGCGCCCGTGCACAGATTCGTGATCATGCCGGTCTCGTAGAAGACCTTCATCATGTCGGTCGTCGCCTTCTTGTTGCGAATCGACCCGTGCACGTCGTTGTCGGGCGGCGGCGTGTTCGTGACCGGGATCGTGTTGGCGAGGCCGAAGTCGTACCAGACCGCGCCACTCGACGCCGACGCTGCGGTCTCGACGCCGAACGGCGTGTAGGGCGACGGCGTGATCAGCGGGACCTTCATCGTGCGCATCGCGTACTCGGAAGCGACGTTTGGCACCTCGACGTCGGCGATCGCGACCTGCATCAGCACCTGCTTCGGCGGCGTGTCAGGGAAGCCTTCGCCCGTGATGACGTCGGCGACCACGACCGGCTCGGTGCGATCCCATTCCTGCTGCATGAGCGACAGCATGAGCGCGACGACCAGTGGGTCGTCGTACGCGCCGATCAGGATCGTGCGGTACTGCGGCCAGTCGAGCGAGCGCTCGAGCATCATCGAGTAGTTGATCGCGTTGACCTGCAGCACGCAGCGCTTGATGACGGGGTCGATGCCGCAGACGGTCGTGCCCATGATGCCGCCCTGCGAAATGCCGTACCAGTAGATGCGATCGGGGTCGACGAGCGACACGCCGGGCGACTTCGTGAACAGCGTCTGCGCCATCGGGCCGCGCGCGATCTGGACGAGCGCGACGTGGTTGATCATGCCCTGGATCAGCGCATCGAATACGAGGTGGCCGTCGTTGCCGTCGTTGAGCGCGAGCGCGACGTTCGGGAGATCGCCGGAGCTCATGCCGCGCATGTCGGTGCCGATCAGGATCGCGCAGACCTCGGCGCCGGCGGCGCGGGGACCGCCGCTCGATACCTGGTCGATCGCTTCGCCGAGCAGGCCGTGGCCGTACTCGATCACCGGCACCGGGCCGGCTGCGTTCATCGCGCATTCCGGGACCAGCGCGGTGAACGGCGCCTTGTAGAAGCCCATCGGGACCGGGCGGCCCTGCGCGTCGCGCGTTAGCTCGATGCCGGGACCGTAGCTGCCGCCCATCGTGAGGAACAGCGGCGAGTCGTAGACGCCGTCGATGCGGCGCGCGTAGCGGGTGTCGGTCGGGACCGTGTCCATCATGATCTCGTACTTGAGCGCCGAGCCGTTCGTACCCATGATGTCGAGCGCGGCTTCACGCGCGTAGTAGAGGTCGTTCTGCACGTTCGCGCGCGAGCGCGTCGTGAAGTCCCACGCGACGACGAGCTCTAGCTTGTTAATGCCCTTCTCCGCGAGCCTCGTGAAGATGTCGGCGTAGCGCGGCCGGACTCGCTCGAGCAGCGAGTGGCTCGTGGTTTCGCCGTCGAGGATCGCCTGGAAGCCCTCGGAGATCGGCAGCTCGCCGCCGCCCTTGGCTTTGAGCGTCTTCTTGATCGCGACTAAGTAGCGCGTCGCCGGCTTGAGCATCGCTGCGGGGCGGACGTAGAGCGCTTGGCTCGCCGTCTTGTCGGGCTCGCGCGCGTCGAGCTCGGCGAAGTGGTGGACCAGCTCGCCGGTCGACATGTCGATCAGGATCGTCGGACTCGCGTCGGTGACGCTCTCGGCGATGTGCTTCATGTCCATCAGGTTCGAGCCGTCGACACCGGTGTCGAACGCGATGATCGCGGGCGCGGCGTACGAGAAGCCGTCCTGGTCGGCGTAGAGCTTGGGATCGATCTCGATGCCGTCGAAGTTCTTCGGCAGCGCGCCGGCCGGGATGTCGAGGCGGCGCTTGGTCGCGGTCGTCGCGTCGTCGATCTCGTAGATCGAGGACGGCCACGGCGCGATGCACGCGGAGCCGCCAATCGGATTGCACGGCGCCGGCGTCGACAGGTCGGTGTCTCCGCAGCCAGCGAGGAGAAACGAAGTGATGAGAAGCGTACGTAGCATTCGGTACCCCGGGCGCAGACTATCGGAAGAGGCCGCCGAAGTGGCGGCATTTCGACGCACGGCTGCGCACCGCGCGTTAGCATCCAAGCCTCGTGACGGACGTCCCGGTCTACCCGGTCAACGACTTCGGGCCGCTGATGAAGGGCATGGTCATCGGCGGGGTCGGGATCCTGCACGTTTTCCTGGCGCAGTTCGCGATCGGCGGCGGCATGCTGCTGTTCTATTTCGAGCGGCTGGCGCAGCGCGGTAAGGAACGTGACGCACGCACGTTCGTCGACGGCTACTTCCAATATCTGGTGCTGATCAGCTTCGTGCTCGGCGCGCTGACCGGCGTCGCGATGTGGTTCACGACGATCCAGGTCAGCGCCCGCACGATCGGTCTCATGATCGACCAGTTCCACTGGCTGTGGGCCACCGAGTGGGTGTGCTTCTCGGTCGAGGTCGCGGCGGGCTACGCGTTCGTGCGCGTCGGCCGCCAGCTCGGCGACAAGGCGCGGATCCGGCTGCTCGCGCTCTACGCCACCGCGTCGTGGCTGAGCCTGTTCTTCATCAACGGCATCCTGTCGTGGCAGCTCACGCCGGGCCGCTACCTCGAGACCGGCGGCGTGTGGGCCGGCTTCTTCAACCCGAGCTTCTGGCCGTCGCTGATCTTCCGCACCGCGGTCGCGATGGCGCTCGCGTCACTCGCGGCATGCCTCGTGATCAACACGCTCGACCTCGACCGCGAGCGACGTGCGGCGCTGATCCGACGCGCCTCGCGCTTCGCGGCACCGATGGTGGCGATGCCGCTGCTCGCGCTGTGGTTCTTCGCGGTGATTCCCGAGGACAGCCGCCAGTGGCTGCTCGGCGGCAGCATCGCGATGACGATGTTCGTCGGCATCGCAGCGGGCGCCTCGCTCCTGATCGGCGCGTACGCGGTGGTCGGCCTGTTGATCAAGCGGCTCTACGTCAACGGCGCGACCGCGATGCTGCTGCTCGCACTCGCGTTCGGCGCGACCGCGGCTGGCGAGTTCGTGCGCGAAGGCGCGCGCAAGCCCTACACTGTGCGCGGCATCTTGTACTCGACGTCGATCAAGCCCGCCGAGATCGCCGAGCTGCGCAAGACCGGCGCGACCGCTGCCGATCCATATCCGCTGCGCGACGCCGCGCGCTATCCGACCGAGCAGCTCCAGCACGGCGCGAAGGTATTCCGCACGCTGTGCGACGTCTGCCACACGATCAAGGGGGCGAACGGCCTGACGCATCTCACGGCCACGTGGACCGACGATCAGCTCCGCCTCAACATCGCGAAGCTGCAAAGGACAAAGGGATTCATGCCTCCGTTCGCGGGCAACGCCGAGGATGTCGAGGCGATCGTGCAGCTGATCAAGTGGGAGCGCGAAGGCGCACCGCGCGCGTGGCCGCCGCCGGCGCCAGCCGCGCACGTCGCCGACCCCGCCGCGAAGACCGAGTCCGACGCAGCCACGCTCGCGCAGATCGCACGTTGGCTCGACGAGGCGGGAACCAAGTGATGCACGGCGACGCCCGCGCGGGCTCGAGCGAGCTCTTCGGAGGTACGCGCTGATGTGGCCGTTCGATCATGGCGGCGGCATCCTCGCGCTCTACGTCGCGACGCTCGCGCTCCACGCCGTGTTCATCGGCTACGTCGTCGCCGGCACCGCGTACTCGCTCGTCCAATCGCTGCGCCGCGCCGACGATCCGCTCGCCGCCACCGTCCGCGATCGGCTACCGTTCATGCTCGGCGCCGGCATCACCGCCGGCGTCGCGCCGCTGCTGTTCATCCAGCTGATGCACCAGCAGCGCTACTACACGGCAAACCTCTTGCTCGGGCCGCGCTGGATGGCGGTCGTGCCCGCGCTGATCGTCGGGTTCTACGCGCTGTATCTCGCGAAGCAATCGATGCGGTTCCGCAAGCTCGCGCTCGCGGCCGCGCTTGGTAGCTTCACGTTCGTCGCGTGGTCGTGGAGCGAGCTGCACGAGCTGATGAAGACGGACGCGGTGTGGCGCGAATTCTACGCCGCCGGCAAGCGGTTCTTCCTCGCGAGCTCGATCGCGCCGCGCTTCGTGATCCTGCTCGGCGCGATGGCGGCAACGTTCGCGATGGTCGCCGCCTGGTCGGCCACCGACGCCGATCGCAAGCGCCTTGCCGTCATCGCACTCGCCGCGCGCGTCGTGTCGATCGGCGGCGCGGTGTGGCTGTGGCAGACCGGCTTTGCGGTGACCGGGCCGGCACTCGCGTGGCTCGTCGTGCTCGGCGGCGCGGTGGTCATCGAGCTCGCCGCGTGGATCCTCATGCTGCGGGCGCCGAGCGATCGCGTCCTCGCACTCGTCACCGCCGCCGGCACGAGCGCGATCGTCGCCGCGGTGATCGTGCGCGAGACACCGCGGGTCGCGGTGATCGAGCCGACGCACGAGCTCGCGGTCAACGCCGGTGGCTTGGTCGTGTTCGTCGTCGCGCTCATCGTGGGCACTGCTGCGATCGCGTACGTGATCCGGCTCGCGCGCGGCTGACTCGGGTCCTAGGCGATCGGCTCGCGCGCGGCTGATGTCGGGTCCGAGGTGATCGGCTCGCTCGCGGCTGACCGCGGCAGTCGACAAGCGGGCTCGAGCTACGTCGGCATCACTGGCTGCAAGTCCGCCTGCGACCGCCGGCGTTCCTCGACGCGCTCCTGCTTGTACGACCGATAGTCGGTGAACAGCGAGCCGAGAATCGTCGCGGCGCCCGCAACCACGTGCGTGATCGCCGTGACCGGCGACTTCTTCCAGTAGCCGAGCACGAACGGTGCGGCGATACACGACGCGCCCCATACGTAGTCGAGCACCTCGTGCGCGCGGATCGGGATCACCTTCACCACGCTCAGCCGGTAGTCGCTCATCAGCGAGACGCCGATCACCGCGGCGGACAGACCGAGGCTGGCCCAGCACGCGGCGTTGTCGTCAGCGGTGAAGTAGCCGCTCGCGACCTGGAGGCCACCGGCGTAATCCATCATCGAGTGCACGTCCTGCGGAATCCACCGCTTGATCGGAAGGACCCGGAGCAGCGGCTGCGCCGGCTCGCCGTGGCTCAGCGTGCGACCGCGCTGCGCGGCCTGGTCGTGACCGTTCTGCTTGTGCGCGCCAACTGCGCGAGGGGCATGGGGCATCATCACCGACTCCTTTGTTTCGGAGTGGCTGGTGCATCCCACGTGCCCCGAGCCTGCGTGCGAGATCCGCCGAGCGGCGCTTCGCGTGAGAGGCAAAATCGCCGATAATAACAATCGTGATAAACTGGGCCTATCATGGACCGGCCGTCGACTCGCCAGCTCGAATGCCTTGTTGCCGTCGCAGATCACGGTAGTTTTCGCAAAGCAGCGGCCTCGCTCGGCATCTCGCAGCCCGCGCTGTCGGCGCAGGTGCAGAGCGTCGAGGACCAGCTCGGCGTGCAGGTGTTCGAGCGCGACCGCCGCTCCGTGCTGGTCACGCCGGCGGGCGAAGACGTCGTAGGTCGTTCGCGGATCGCACTCGATGCGATCGACGCGGTTAATGATGCCGCGCGCCGTCGCGCCGAGCCGCTCGTCGGCCAACTGCGCCTCGGCGTGATCCCGACGATCGCGCCGTACTGGTTGCCCGCCTTGCTTCCCGCCGTACGCAAGCGGTTCCCGAGGCTCGAGCTGATCCTGCGCGAGGATCAAACCGCGCGGCTGCTCGGCCAGCTCACCGCGGGTCAGATCGAGGTCGCGTTCGTCGCGATTCCCGTTCCCGGCGATGTCACGACCGCGCCGATCGCGCGCGAGACGTTCAAGCTCGCCGCGCCGCGCGACGCGTCCGTGCTCAAGAAACGCGGCAAGCTCAGCGAGCGCGATCTCGAAGATCAAACCGTGCTGCTGCTCGAGGACGGTCACTGCCTGCGCGACCAAGCACTCGCGGTGTGCGAGCGCGGCGGCGCGGTCGAATCGATGGAGGTTCGCGCGACCAGCTTGCCGACGCTCGTGCAGATGGTCGCGGGCGGGCTCGGCGTGACGCTGCTGCCCGAAGCCGCCGCCGAAGCGCTCGTGCAGCCGCGTGGTCCGGTCGACGTCGCCGACTTCGCGAAGCCACCGGGCCGCACGATCGGCCTCGCGTGGCGAACCTCATCTGCGCGGCTGCGTGAGTTCCGTCTGCTCGCCGAGGTGATGAGCGAGACCGCGGACAAGTTTCTCGCCAAGCTGCGCGATCACTAGGCGAGCCCACCGCGCCGCAAGCCGCTCGGGCCTAACGGCGTCTAGAAGATGATGTCGACGCAGCTGCCGAGGTCGAACAGCAAGAACACGAGCGCCTTCTCGTCGGGCGTGAAGCTCGTGCTGCAGCTCGACGGGAACGTCGTACCGACGCTGCCCGAGCTGACGTGCATGCCGGCGTAGACGACCTTGCCGCACTGCTGATCCATCCCGACGCCGACCGGCGTCTTGAACGACAGATAGTGCGTGGTCCCCATGTCGGACGAGTACAGCCAGCGCGTGGTCGGCGGAATCACCGGCCCTGCGTCGTGCGTCTTGGTGCCGAGCGTGATCTGACCGGGCACCGTCGAGGCGCCGACCGCGGTCAGCCACTTCGCGAGCGCCATGCCGTCGGGGTGCGAGGTGTCGACCATGTCCGGGACGCTGCCGAAGCTGCCGCCGGCCCATTGGGCGGTGCCCTGCCACGAAGGGATCAGGTTGCGCGTCCACGTGTAGTGGTAGTGCGAGCCGAACACGCGGCCGCCGAGGTCGGCGTACTGCTTGAGCAGATCCGGCGTGGTCTTGTTCTCGTTGTACTCGCTGCATTCGCAGGAGTTGATCAGCATGTCGAACTTCTTCATCTCCTCGAGGTTCGTCCACAGCGACGTCGCCGGCAGCGACGCGCCCGGCGAGGTGCCGCCCTGGCCGTTGTAGAACGTGATGCGGTTCGGACCGGCAGAGCTCGGGCCGAACTCCGACGCGTCGATACCCATCTTCGACAAGATGCACGCGAGCGGATCGCAGCCGCCGGTGACGACCGCGATCTTCGGCAGGTCACCTTCGTTGCGGTTCTTCGGCAGGCGGAGGAAGCCGTCCATGACCGGCGTGTCGACGCACTGAGCGACAAACGGCACCGTCAGCTGACGGCGCCACTTGCCCGTCGTGATCACGATCGGCACGTCGGTGCCGGGCGGGACGTTCTCGAGCTTGAACTTGCCTTCCGCGTCGCTCTTCGTCTGGGTGACCGAACCGCCGGGCAGCGACGTCGAGCACTGACCGCACGACAGGCCGTCCTGCAGCGGACCGGGCGGGTTCTGCGGAATGTAGACCGTGACGTTGTAGAGCGGCAGCGTGCCGTTCGGCGCGAACACCTTGCCGCTGATCGACGTGGGGCACGGTGCATCCGGCGGCGGGGCATCCGGGATGTCGTCGTCGTCTTCACCACGCTTGTTGGGCCCGCACGCGAGCAGGAGCAAGCTACTTAGAACGATAAGAAAGGTCCGCATGATCCACGCCTCACTACCTCAAAAAATGATGTCTACACAACTACCGAGGTCGAACAGCAGGAACACCAACGCTTTTTCGTCTGGCGACAGCTGAGCTGAACAGCCCGTCGGGAAGCTCGCGCTGACGGTCGAGTCCTCGCTGACGTGCAGGTCGGCGTGCACGACCTTGCCGCACTGCTGATCCATCGGAACGCCGACCGGCGTCTTGAAGGACATATAGTGCGTTACCGGGTTGGTACCCGATGCATACAGCCAACGCGTGGTCGGCGGGTTCACAGCAGCCTCGCTTGGCTGCGGATAGCCGATCAGGTTCAGCACGCCCGGCGAGGTCGACGCGCCGACCGACACGAGCCATTTCGAGAATGCTTGGCCGTCGGGATGCGACGTATCGACCAGCACCGGCATTTGATTGGCCGCACCGGCCGTGTTGTAGACCGCCGTGCCCTGCCACTGCGGGACCAGGTTCTTCGACCACGTGTAGTGGAAGTGCGAACCGAACACGCGGCCGCCGAGGTCGGCGTACTGGCGCAGCAGATCCGGCGCGGTCTTGTTCGTGTTCATCTCGCTGCACTCGCAGGAGTTGATCACCATGTCGAACTTCTTCATCTCGTCGAGGTTGTTCCACAGCATCGTCGGCGCTGCGTTGGTGCCCGGCGAGCTGCCGCCATCTGCGTTGTACCAAGTGATGCGCTGCGGAGCCGCCGAGCTCGTTCCGAACTCCGACGGATCGACGCCCATCTTCGAGAAGATGCAGGCGAGGGAGTCGCAGCCGCCGGTGACCATCGCGATCTTCGGCATGTCGCCTTCGGTGCGGTTCTTCGGCAGGCGGAACAAGCCGTCCATGACCGGCGTGTCCACGCATTGCCCGACGAACGGGACCGTCAGTTGGCGGCGCCACTTGCCGGTCGTGATCACGACGGGCACATCGGTGCCGGGCGGCACGTTGTCGAGCTGGAACTTGCCCTCGGCGTCGGACTTTGTTTGCGTGACCGAGCCGCCCGGCAACGACGTCGTGCACTGACCGCACGACAGTCCGTCCATCATCGGACCGGGTGGATTCTGCGGGATGTAGACGGTGACGTTGTAGAGCGGCAGCGTGCCATTCGGCGCGAACACCTTGCCGCTGATCGACGTCAGGCACGGTGCGTCGGGCGGCGGCGCGTCGGGCAACCCGTCGTCGTCCTCGCCACGCTTGTTGGGCCCGCATGCGGCGAGCCAGGTACAGGATACGACGAGGACAAGCCGTGCTGTGGTCATGTGATTTTCGATCAGAAGATGATGTCGACGCAGCTGCCGAGATCGAACAGCAAGAACACGAGCGCCTTCTCGTCGGGGGTGAACGATGTGCTGCAGCTCGCCGGGAATGTCGTGCCAACGCTACCCGAGCTGACGTGCATGCCGGCGTACACGACCTTGCCGCACTGCTGATCCATCTGCACGCCGACCGGCGTCTTGAACGACAGATAGTGCGATGCGGCAGGCGAACCCGAGTTGTAGAGCCAACGCGTGGTCGGCGGAACGACCGGACCGGCGTCGTAGGTCTTCGTGCCGAGCGTGATCTGGCCGGGTACCGTCGAAGCGCCGACCGCGGTCAGCCACTTCGCGAGCGCTTGGCCGTCGGGATGCGAGGTATCGACGAGGTCGGGCGTCACCGACGACGGGTTCGTCACCCAATCAGCGGTTCCTTGCCACGCGGGGATCAGGTTCTTCGTCCACGTGTAGTGGAAGTGCGAACCGAACACGCGACCGCCCTGGTCGGCGTACTGCTTGAGCAGGTCCGGCATGAGCTTGTTGGTGTTGTACTCGCTGCACTCGCAGGAGTTGATCACCATGTCGAATTTCTTCATCTCGTTGAGGTTCTCCCACAACGCGGTCGACGGCTGCGGCGTGCCCGGTGCGGTGCCGCCTTGGCCGTTGTAGAACGTCACACGCTCGGGCCCGGCGCTGTTCGAGCCGAACTCCGTCGCGTCGATACCCATCTTCGAGAGGATGCACGCCAGCGGGTCGCAGCCGCCGGTGACGACCGCGATCTTCGGTAGGTCACCTTCGTTGCGGTTCTTCGGCAGTCGGAGGAAGCCGTCCATGACCGGCGTGTCGACGCACTGGCCGACGAACGGCACCGTGAGCTGACGGCGCCATTTGCCCGTCGTGATGATGATCGGAACGTCGGTGCCGGGCGGCACGCTGTCGAGGATGAACTTGCCCTCGGCGTCGGTCTTCGTCTGCGTGACCGAGCCGCCGGGCAGCGACGTCGAGCACTGAGCGCACTGCAGTCCGTCCATCATCGGACCGGGCGGATTTTGCGGGATGTAAACGGTGACGTTGTAGAGCGGCAGCGTTCCGTTCGGCGCGAACACTTTGCCGCTGATCGACGTGTTGCACGGTGCGTCCGGCGGCGGCGCATCAGGGATGCCGTCGTCGTCGTCATCACCACGCTTGTTGGGCCCACACGCAGCGAGCGTTAGACCCGTGAGCGCGAATAGAAAAAACCTGGTGGTGCGCATACGCTTAGGCCCGCACCATAGGGCCGTTTCGGCATGCACGTCGAGTGAAATTTCGCCACTGTGACGAATGCCGAAACTCGCCGCCTTGGTGTCTCCTGGTTGCACCTACACCGAGCACGGTTCGCCGGCTTACCTTGACGCGGTGCACTCGGGCCGAGTCACGACAGCTGCTGTCGGTTTTCTCGCTAGCGGCTCAAAAATCCACGGCGCGGTCGGGCCGGAGATCACTTCGCGGCGGGCTTGCGGGTCGTCTGGTCCCACGTCGACCAGACGCCGAGGCCACCGCCGATGAGGGCACCGGCGCCGGCGCCGATGATGCCGCCGATCGGGACGCCACCCGTTGCCGCCCAGCCCGCCGTCCCGAGCGCAGCGGCGCCGGTCATCGCCTGCATACCGACTTGGTTCCAATCCACGCCGCCCGCGACTTCCTCGATTTCTTCGACTGCAATGGCTTCGAATTGCATGGTGGCTCGTACTGCAGCCAGGGTGCCGACCGATAACTGTTCGAACGCACGAGGGCTTCGGCCGCCACGGCGCGTTCGCCAGGTGACGAGCTGTAGCCCGCGGCCAGCGATCGCCGAGCCGCTAGCGCCAATGCCGCTCACTTTAGGCGCTTTCTCGACGAGGAAATCGTCGGGACCTTGCGGTCGTAGTTGCTCATCTTGATCTTCACCGCCCGGGGGTAGACGCGTTCTCCTCGACGTGGAGGGATCACGTAGTGCCGTAAGCGATCCGGGAGCGTTGCGACATGCTTTGGGATGGCGCCCGGGCTTAGATTGGCAGCTACGCTCCATTGGTAGGCGAACTCGCGAAGGGCAGCGACGAAGCTGATGCGTATTGGCGGCACACCCAGCTCGTTCGCTATGCGGGCCATCTCCAGTCGCACCAAGTTGTAGGCGATCAGCAACCCCCACATCTCCTGGGCGACCGCGCTCGGACTCTTGCTGCGAATCGTTTCGAGTCTCTCGAGCATGTCGGTCTTGATCTCGCCGAAGCCGAGCTCGATCTCCCAGCGCTCGTGATAGAGGGCGCGGATTTCGGCTGCTGGATACTTCTTCTCGTCGAGAAGGGAAGTCAGCAGAAGCTGCGGCCGATAGCCTTTGCGTTGGTACTTGATCGCACGAACGTCGAAGTGCGTCGGCAGGGAGTGGTCTTTCCGACGGGCTTCGGTGCTGGTCTTGAAGTCCACCAATTCGTCGCCTGGGCCGAGACGTCGAATCGAAGTGAACTTCGTCGAGGATTTCGCCCGCGTGATCCAATTGCGCTCGGTCCCGGTCGTCATGAGCGGCACCAAGACAGTTGCTTGCAGATGATTTCGATCGACCAGTACGAGCGAGTGATCAGGCACGGTCTGCCACAGCGACGTGGCATACGTCCGCTCGTCGGTTGCGAATGGCCCGAACACCGCGGCACTGATCACATGCGATCGAAGCGCCATGACCACCACCAGCTTCAGCAACGGATACCCGCTCTGCCGCTCGTCACGTCCACCGTCGTGCCGACCGGAATCCTGGCCACCGAAGTGCGACCGATTCTCTGGACTGTCTGCTACGCGAAGCGTGGTGCCGTCGACGCCGTAAAGCGCGAGTCCTCGCCACCGATCGGCGTCAGCGCTCCGGTTTGCCCACTCCTCCGCAGAGCGAAGAAACAACCACTCCATAGGCTCGGGGCCTAGCCGTACACGTGCTTGCGTCAACGCGCTCGAAGCAACCGTGCGACTGCCATCCGGGGCCGGCAAGGCAACGTCCAGCTGGCGAGCGACGGTCGTGATGGGCATGTCGCGTAACAAGGCCATCCCGAGCAACAGCCACACCGTCTGCTCTGCTGGCATGCGTCGACGACGAAGTGTTGCCGTGCCAGTCGCAAGCAACGCTTCCTCGACCCACGTGGGGTCGAGGTGCTGGGTAAGCTTGGGAAACGCCTGCGGCGTGATCTGCGCCGTGAACTCCAGCGCCTCAGCGAAGGTCTCTTCGATCGCAATCACGATCGAAGCAGCATGATCTCCTTCAAGGCTTCCGGACAGTCTCCAGGACAACTCTCCGAATTCCGGATTCTCGTCGAGGACTTGGCCCTATCTGATCGGCATTGGATCTAGTTCGCGCAGTTGACGACGACGCACGACGATCACGATCCCTGCGCGTACTAAAGAGGTGACGAGAATGCGCTCATCGCCGTGGCTACC
>DATDCH010000835.1:0-8358 GCA_036524455.1 Kofleriaceae bacterium
GTGCTCGGCACGCGAGCGCCGCGAGACCGCGTTCCGCGCGCTTTACGCGATCGCCTACCAGCTCGGCACCACGAAGGCCGCGCTTGACGAGCAGCACCGGACCGACGCCGACTACGTGCTCGGCGAGCTCGACTACACGAAGAGCAAGACGTGCTGCTGGAACAGCACGACGTCGGCAATGCACGACCTGATCTTGAAGAAGGCCGCGGCCGACAAAGCGGCGGCCGACGCGCGCAACGTGTGCGAGACGCCGGTCGTGTTCGCGGCGCGCAGCGACGGCTACAAGTACTGGGCGGATTACGCGGCGTCGCTCGGCCGCGCGTCGGAGTGGAAGGCGTGGAGCGAGGACGAATCGTGCCCGCAGGCGAACGTCAGCGCCGACACGCAAGCACCGCTGTCGGCCACCCCATACTGCTCGCTGTAGTTAACCGACGATGATCGCCATCGCCATCGCAGCGAGCAGAGCCGCGGCAAGCGGGGCGACGATCGCGACGCTGACGATGCTGATGAGCTTGTTGAGCTGGTTCATATCCAGACACACGTAAGCCCCGGCCAAACCCTGCAACGGCCCCGTAAGTTGGCGTAGCCTCTGGCGCAGGAGGCCGCCGTGAGCTCGACGATGATGGATGTACCGCTGACCCTCGATTGGATCGCGGACCGCGCAGAGCGCTACATGGGCAAGGTCGAGGTCGTCTCGCGACGGCCCGACAAGAGCATCTCACGTAGCAACTACGCGCAAGTGATCGCGAGTGCGCGCCGACTCGCGCGTGCGCTCGGTGCCGCCGGCATCAAGAAGGGCGACCGCGTCGCGACGCTGATGTGGAACCACGCCGAACACCTCGAGGTGTACTTCGGCATCCCGCTGTCGGGCGCCGCGATCCACACGCTGAACCTGCGCCTGCACCCCGACGAGATCGCGTTCATCGCGAACGATGCAAGCGATCGCATCGTGATCGTCGACGACGTACTCGTGCCGCTACTCGACAAGGTGATCGCGGCAGGCGGCAAGTTCGAACGCGTGCTCGTGGTCGGCAATGCCGGCGACCGCGAGAGCTACGCGACGTTCGTCGACAAGGCGCCAGCGCACGGCACGTTGCCCGCGCTCGCCGAGACCGACGAGCTCGGCGTCTGCTACACGAGCGGCACGACGGGACGGCCGAAGGGCGTCGTCTACTCGCACCGCTCCACGCTGCTGCATTCGATCGTCTCCGGCCTGCCCGACGCGCTCGGCCTGTACGGCGCAGACACGCTGATGCCGGTGGTGCCGATGTTCCACGTCAATGCGTGGGGCCTGCCGTACATCGCAGCGATGGTCGGCGCCAAGATGGTCTGCCCGGGCCCGCACCTCGATCCGGCGAGCCTGCTCGATCTGATGGAGCGCGAGCAGGTCACGGTCGCCGCCGGCGTGCCGACGATCTGGATCGGCATCCGCGATCTGCTCGACGCCAATCCCGGTAAGTACAAGTTGCAGCCGGCCATCCGCATGATCGTCGGCGGCTCGGCGGCGCCCGAGCAATTGATCCGCGACTTCGATCGCCACGGGCTCACGCTGATCCATGCGTGGGGCATGACGGAGACGTCGCCGATCGGCACGGTGTCGCGCGTGCCACGCGAGCTCGCGAATGCCGATGACAAGGCGCGCTACGCACTGCGCGCCCGGCAAGGCAGGCCGGTGCCACTCGTCGATCTGCGCGTGCGCAACGAACAGGGCGACGTGCCCGGCGACAACACCACGAGCGGCGAGGTCCTGATCCGCGGCCCGTGGATCGCGGCCAGCTACGCGGGCGGCCACACGCCGGAACGGTGGACTGCCGACGGCTATTTCCGCACCGGCGACGTCGCTCGCGTCGACGAGCATGGCTTCATCCAGCTCACCGATCGCATCGCTGACCTCATCAAGTCCGGCGGTGAGTGGATCGCATCGCAGGAGCTCGAGAATGCGCTGATGGGCCACCCCGCCGTGCGCGAAGCGGCCGTGATCGGCGTCGCGCATCCGAAATGGAGCGAGCGCCCGCTCGCTGCGGTCGTGCTCAAAGAAGGCCAGACCGCGACCGCCGACGAGCTCCGCGAGTTTCTCGCGCCGCGGTTCGCGAAGTTCTGGCTGCCCGACGCGTTCGTATTCGTCGACGCGATTCCTCGCACCTCGGCCGGGAAGTTCAAGAAGACCGAGCTGCGCGACAAGTATCGTGACTGGAAGTGGTGAGCTGTTACGATGCGTGAATGGCACGTGGGCTTGCCACGTGGGCGCTGGTCTTCGGCTTTGGGGCACTCGCTGCGTGCAAAGATCGCGAGGAATCGCGGCCTGCGCCAACGCCGCCGCCTCCGCGCGTCGAAACTGATCCGTTAGCGACGCTTGGCCTCGACGACAAGCCGCTCGATTGGAGCCGCACGATCGCGAAGCCAACGCGCGATCTCAGCGGCTACGGCGGCACCGCGTCGTGCAAGCGCTGTCACGAGCAGATCTACGCGAGCTATGCGCGGCACTCGATGGCGCGCACCGGCATGCGCCCGATCGGCACCGTCGACCAGACGTGGCTCCGTAAGATCTTCGACGCCGCCACCGTGGTGAAGCACGAGCGCAGCGGCTTCTCGTATCGCCCGTTCCGCCGCGGCGCACCAGGGCAGACGAAATTTTTCGTCGAAGAAGCGCTACTCGACGCGAGCGGCGGCGCGATCGCGAAATGGGAGGAACCGATCACGCACGTGTTCTCAGCTGGCAGCTACGGGCTCGCGTTCTACTCGCGGCGCGGCACGCAGCTGATCCACGTGCCGATCGATTACTACGCGAAGGCCGCGCGCTGGGATCTCGATCCGATGGCGTTCGCGGGCAATCCGCGCTTCACGAACGCGCTCGGACCGTTCTGCGCCTCGTGCCACACCGACGATCCGGCGCAACGCTTCGCAGATCCGCTGCCGCAAGGCGTCGGTTGCGAGCGCTGCCACGGTCCGAGCAAGCGCCACATCGAGACGCTCGCGGTCACCGACACCGTCAATTCCGCGAAGCTGTCGGCGCGCCGCCAGCTCGACGTCTGCACGCAATGCCATCAATCCACGAATCCGATCCTGCGCGACAGTAAAGACCACTTCGGTTTCGTGCCCGGCGCCGTGCTCGATGCATTTCGCGTCAACTTCATGGCCGAGCCACCCGAGCCCGATCGCATGAAGCTGCTCGCGCACTCCGAGCGGCTCGTTCGCAGCGCGTGCTGGCAGCAGGCAAGCGACAAGCTGACGTGCACGACCTGTCATGATCCGCACGTCAGCTCCATCGAGAAAACCGACGCGTGGTGGGACGGCAAGTGCCTCGGTTGTCACACGAAGACGTCGTGCACCGACACGAAGGAACATCGCGACGCCGCGGGCGATCACTGCTGGACGTGCCACATGCGCGCGGGCACGACCGGCGACGTTCCGCTCGTCACGATCACCGACCACTGGATCCAGACGCGGCCCCCGCCGATCAAGCCGGGCGCGATCGAGAAACCAAAGCGACTCGTGGCGTGGTCGACGCATATCGGCGAGCCGGTCAAGGACGACGAGATGCTCGCACTCTCCGCGCTCGGCCACGCGGACGCCGGGCTCAACGATGCTGCCGTCGAGCAAGCCGTCGCCGCCGTCGCCAAGCGGCCGAGCGCAGCGCTCTATGCGTTGATCGCGAACGCGTATCTCGCAAAGCGGCGCACGCAGGAAGGCGGGCGCGCGTTCAAGGCAGCACTGCGCCTCGATCCCGATCACACCGGCGCACTACTCGGCTACGCGCGAGTGATGCTCGATGCGGGCGCGTTCGAGGAAGCGAAGCGCGCACTCGAGCGGTTGCTCGCGATCGATCCCGAGCACGTCGCGGCGCTCGAGACGCGCGGAATCTTCCTGTATCGCAATGGCGATCGTGCAGCAGCGCTCGAGCTGTTCAAACGCGCGGTGGCGACGTCACGCGCGACCGGCGCCTCGTATGTCGCGCTCGCGATCGACGCGCGCGGCAATTCGAAGCAGCAACTCGAATGGCTCGAGCTCGCGTGGCGCGCCGAACCGCGTGACCGCTTCGTGCTCGACGAGCTGAAGCTCGCCGCCGAAGCGAGCGGTAATCGCGCGCGCATCGCCGACGTCGAGCGGCGCCGCGCAGCGCTCGACAAGCTGTCACCGCCGCCCGGACCGACCGCCGCGAGCGCCTGGTTACCGCGCTGAAGTTCCCGAAAGAGGCTCCCGCTCTGTCCATTGGCGTCGCTCTGGCGACGGTGAAAGCGGGTTCGCACAGCGGACCCGCTTCGCATTTTTGGTCGCGTGCCTCGCGAAAAAAGTACGCGTCGGTCTTTGTGGCGACAGGTGTGTTCCGCGTGAAGGACCTCACAAGGATTACGGCTACCCGACAGCTAACCGACCGTACTCCCGTTCTGTCCCCGTTTTATTAGTCGTTGCGCTCACCGGATTGACTGCCGCAGTGTGGAAGATGGGCGGTTGGGGCGGTCGTGGTTGAACCATCTACACGGGGGACGATATGCGGCTAATCATCGCAATCACGCTGGGCGCAGCACTTGGATGCACTTCGAGCGCAACGACCCGGCCACCGGTTGAGGAGCTCGACGAAGGGCTCAACCTGATCGATGTCAGCGACCCTTCGTGGGGCATGACCGCGGCGTACGTGAAGGACGGCAACGTCGTCTACGTCGAGCAGCGCATCGGCGCGATGAAGCCGCAGGTCTATCGCGATACCGACCCCGACGAGCCGAGCAACGAGATCGACATGCGGTTCGTCGACAAGACCGGTCAAACGTTCTACGTCCAGCGCGGCGGCGATGACTACGTCGATCCGACCTGGAACTCGGACATCAACGCGACGCTGAAGAGCCCGGCCCCGGTCGACCAACGCATCGCGGACTTCGCGCTCGCTCGTGAAGCGGCCAGTGCGCTCGCGAAGTCGCTGCCGAAGGACTTCGCCGCGCTCGCCTATCACCCGACGACGTTCGCGGCGCGCCCGGTGCCCGAAGAAGATCCGAACTTGATCGGTCGCATCGAAGAGATCGAGTCGAAGCGACCGGCCGACGAGGCCTACTACGATTGGAACGGCGGCGCCGCGTCGTGGTGGTTGCAAGGCGATCTGTACGACAAGAAGATCTGCTACGTGTGGGTCTGCGTCGGGCGCCACTCCGGCGTCGCGATGTTCGCGTACAACGGCACCTGGTCGCTCGTCGTCAACGCGTGCAACCACGGCAATTGCCCGGGCTCGTCGAAGCTGACGTATCGCTGCTCGTCGAACAGCGGCGTGTGGCGCACGAATGTCTCGCTGACCGGCGAGCACAACGGCGGCAGCAGCGTCGCCGGCGGTTGCCGGTCGGGCTACAGCTGGAACAGCGGCGGCAACAACCACCTGTGCAACGACGACTCGGCGTACGAGCTGTGGCAGATCAAGAACGGCTCGGTCGGCGATGGCGCGCAGTACAACACGAACGGCAACTACTACTCGTTCGTGTACACCGGCGCCGGTACCGGCGGTGACGGCAGCTGGGTCAACTACGCGTGCACGTGCAGCAACAACAACAGCTGCAATAACGACTGGTCGCGCCCGATCTGCCCGTAAGCTAGAGGCGTGACCAAGAAGTACGCGGTACTCGCCGGCGTCGTCGTCATCGCCGGCGCCATCGCACTGTTCGTGTGGTCCCGGCGTGACAAATCCCCGGGTCACGCCAAGGGCAACACGACCAGCGTGCACGCGACCGGCATCGATCAAGCTGACTCGAGCGTGTCGATGCTGACGATGCTGAACGCGCCCGAAGGCGCCACGCCGTGCGAGACCGCGTTCAACGCGCTCGACGCAGAGCAGACCGCCGCGCGCCTGCGCAAGGGCAAGTCGATGTTCAAGTGGGTAGCTCCGAAGCAGGAGTTTCTCGCGCAGTGCCAGCAGCTACCCGCGGAGACTCAGCGCTGCATGATGCCGCGCTACCGCCGCGAGCACGACGACTGCGCCGCGGCGCGACCGCCCGACGCGGTGCTGCACAAGATGGTTATCCCCGAGCCCGTCGCCGAGGAGAAACTGCCCGGCGAAGAGTAGCGAGCTGATCGTCGTCGAGCGCGAGCAACGGCGCGCTCGCGAAGATGAAGTAGAACAGCGGCGGTACCTCCAGCATCGCGACGATGCCGAGGAAGAACAGCTCGTAGACGATGAACGCGATCATGCGCGTGCGCCGCACGAGCAGAAGGATCGGCGCGCCGAGCTCGACGATCAGCGTCAGCCACGTGAAAGCGTTCGACACGACCGGCCCGTGCAGGACCGGCAGCGCGGCGACCCAATCGCGCACGATGAAGCCCTTCGGGTACGCAAGCACGATCCCCATTTCGTTCGACAGCGGCCAACCCGCGAGCAGCTTCTCGACGCCGGAGAACCACACGGCCAGCAGCACCTGATAGAGGATCAGGCTGCCGAGCAAGCCGGGCTCGCGGTCGCGCCGCTTGCCGAGCAGTCTCGCATCGACGGACAGTGCGCCGCTGCCACCGCCGCAGATGCTCCACAGCAGCAACATCGCCCACGCGGGTACGAGCGCGAGCGTCTGCAAGTGGATCGCGTTCCAGCTCGCAAAGACGTAGCAGCCAAGCCCAGCGACGATCGCTGCGATGCGCGGCCGTAGCCCGGCGATGCCGGCGACAATCGCAAGCAGCGTGACGATCGACAGCGCGCGGACCACGCCCGGCGGCACCTTCCACAGGTGCGAGAACAGCCAGTGGTTCCACGAGTCGACCCGGATCGCGCCGCGGCCGTAGCCGATGTCGAGCCACAGCAGCGACGGCGCGAAGTGGAGCAATAGCCCGGTGAAGAACGCGATGCGTACGATCGCGATCGCGTTCGGATTGCGCTCGGCCTCGAACGGCTTGAACCAGTTATCGAGCCGGTTATCGCGGTTTGACATCGCACTTCACCGTCGAGCTGATCGCAGGATTCTGGTTGTCGACGAGCACGTCGTAGCCGTCGATGTGGATCGTGATCTCGTCGTCGGCCGAGCGCAGCGCGCGGTTGCACAGGTCACGCAGATACGTCGGCGCGAGCGTGGCATCGACCGTCGCACGCGCGCGCGCGTACCCGGGGGCCGGCCGCGGATCGAGGTCGCTGAGATCGCGGCGCTCGCCGTCGCCACGCGCGAACGTGAACACCGGCACGCGCGTCGGGTTCTGGTTGAACATCACGTAGCCGTATTGCAGGTGCGGCAGCTTGAGATCGACCGTGCCGCCGAACACGCGGTCCGCGATCGTGTGGTTGAGCGCGCCGGCAAGGCCGAGCACGAGCCACGTGACGATGAATCCACGGCGCAACTTGGTCATGGCTTGAGCTCCTCGAGCGCGCGCAGGAACGCGGGATCCGCAGCCGCATTCTGCCGCACCGCCTCGGCCATGCGAGGCAGCGTCGCGCGTACATAGTTGCGGTCGGCGCGCACCGCGGCATGCACGTGCTCGATCGCCGCCGCGACCTGCCCGCGCTCCGCACGCATGAACGCGAGGTTCAGGTGATCGGGAGCGTACTCGGCGTCGGGCCGCGCGCGTACGTCGATCGAGGCCTGCAGCACGGCGATCGCGGCATCGAGATCGCCGTGCCGCGCGAAGGCCTGCGCTGCGCGCCGACTCGGCCGCAGATCCCACGGATCGGCCTTGGCGGCACGCACCCATGCATCGGCGGCGTCGCGCCCGTCGAGAATATTGCCGAGCTCGAACCAAGCGCGCGCGTCGTCGGGATTCACCTCGGTCGCGCGGCGCAGCGCCGCACGCGCCTGCCGCATGTCGTGCACTTCGGTCGCCGCGAGTCCGCGATAGAAGTCGAGCTCCCCCTCATACGAGACCTGCGTCTCCCAGGTCGGGATGTTGAGCACCACGATCAGCACCGCTGCGGCGCCGCCGGCAAACCAGCGCCAGCGCCGCCACGCGAGTGGTGCGCCGGCCGCTGCGAACAACGCGAACAGCGGCAGTGCGGGCACGCGATGACGTGACGTGACGAAGAACGCCGCCGTGACCACGGCGAGCACCGCGAGCATTGCGAGTGGCGCAGCGAGTCGGCGGCGCTCGCGCCACAGCGCGGCGATTCCGAGCAGCGCGGCGGGGATCAACACACCGTCGGGAAAGTGCACGGGGCGCGGCCAGATCAGCACGCCGACGACGAGCGAGTCGCGACGCGCGGCGTAGACATCGGTGTCGCGTGGAATCTCCGCGCCATGGCAGAACAGATAGAGCTTGCGCGCGGCGAGCACGAGCGCGGACACCGGTTCCTCGACGACGAAGTCGAGCGCCTTGCCGCGAAAGTACGCCGACGACGCGCCGGGTTGGCGAACCCCGTGGCGCTTCGGCTCCGTGGTCAGCTCTTCCCAGTGCCGGCCCGGCCGCATCGCG
>DATDCH010000836.1:0-2816 GCA_036524455.1 Kofleriaceae bacterium
GCTCGACTCGGCAGCCGCGCGTCTGGCAACGATGGTCGAGCGCATCCGTGCCCGCGATCGACGCGTTGTCGTGCCTGTCGTTCGGGTCTTGATCGCCGAAGACAACGCGCACGTATCGGAGCTGGTCAAGAACGGCCTCACCGCGGCGGCTCGTCGCGAGATGCGCGGCCTTGCGTTCTGTTTCGACATCGCACTCGACGGAGCCGCCGCGCTCGAGTTGCTGAAGTGCAAACCTTTCGATGCCGCGATCGTCGACGTCTACTTACCAGTGCTCGACGGCGCCGGGCTCATCCGGCAGATGCGCGGCCCGCTCGGACTCGCGCATATGCCGGTGATCGGGCTCTCGGGCGGCGGCGAAGCCGCTCGTAACGCGGCACTGAGGGCGGGTGCGACGGATTTCCTGGACAAGCCAATCCAGCTCCGCCGAATCCTCGACATGTTGCGCCGGCTGACCACCTCACAATGACCACGGGACCTCGAATCGTGATGATCGACGACAGCGAGATCGTGCTGTCTGTCGTCGCGCCGTTGCTCGTCGACGCCGGCTTCGAAGTGCGAGCGGTGAGCTCGCTCCGGCGCTTTCTCAACGCAGTGCTCGATTGGAAGCCGAACTTGATCGTGACCGACCTCTATATGCCCGAGATGAGCGGTGCCGAGCTGTGTACGTGGCTGCGCATGCAAGTAGCAACGGCGAAGACGCCGATCATTATTTGTTCGAGCGCGCCGGACGAAGAGCTCGAGAAGGTCGCGCGAGCCGTAGGCGCGGACGGTTACGTATCCAAGTCGTCCGGTCCTGAGGCGCTTCCCGCCAAGCTGCATGCGCTGTGCGAGGAGATCCTGTTCTGATGACGAAGCGGATTCTGCTCGTCGATGACAGCGAGATCGTGCGTGCCGCTTGCGAGCATGCGCTCACGAGGGCGGGCTATCACGTCGAGACGCGTGACGGGATCGAAGACATGGGCGCCCGCGGCTCGAGCGGATTCGCGCTGATCTTGATGGACGTGCAAATGCCCGAGCTGTTCGGCGACGACGTCGCGAGCGTGCTGCGTAACGATCGCGACATCCACACGCCGATCTACTTGTTTTCGACGCTGCCCGATGCCGAGCTGCGGCAACGCGCCGAGCAAGCCGGCATCGACGGCTTCATCGCCAAGGGCGAAGGCACCGAACATCTCGTGGCGTCGGTCCGCAAGATCCTCGGCGAGTAGCGGGAGCAGCTCGCTGGGGCCGCATCCCACATCAGCCACTGATGGATTACGCGTCGTCGTGTAGGAACGCGCCACAGCCAAGTCGCTTAACTTCGCGACTCTTCGTGTGGTCCTAGCGTTGCACAATGGTGCGCTGGGAGGGCCATGCGTCGCTTATTCCTCTGGATCCCGCTGTGCCTCACGGCCTGCGATAACACGATCGACGATCAGAAGCCGGTTGGTGGCCACACCGATACCGAGGCGGAGGTGCAGCGCTACGTACGGCGCGCGTTCCTCGATCTCTCGGGGCGACCACCCGCGGATGCTGATCTCAACACCACAACCGTGCGGCTTCGCGATGCGGGCAATACCGCGGCAGTCCGCGCGACGTTCGTCGACGAGCTGATCGCGCATCAGGACTACGCGAAGCTGTGGGTCGAAGAGCTCGAGAACGGGATCTTCGGCGGCAACACACTCGAGCAGCAGTACCAGTTCATCTGCTCGATCGTGCGCGGCGGCGATCGCGCGTGCGATTCGTGCACGCAGGCCGACTCGTGCAAGTGCGCGTGCAGCATCCTGCCGACGCTCGATACCGAGCGCACCGATCTGATGAAGGCGACGGCCGACTTCCAAGCAGAGGTCGCGACGTCGGACATCGAGCGGCGTTACGCGGCCGCGGCCGGATACTTCATCCTGTCGGGGACACCGGAGGGCCGCACGATCGCGCTGTTCGACGACTTCCTGTCGCGACCGGCCGAGCCCGACGAGATCGAGAACGGCCGCGCGATGATCTTCGGCGCGATCTTCCCGGGCGCTCCCGCCGGGCTGATGTTCCACCGTCACGGTTCGAACTACGCCGACATGATCGACATCATCTTCGACAGCGAGGTGTATCGCGAGTCGATGGTGCGCCGCACGTTCGGCCGCTATCTCGCCCGCGAACCGAGCTCCGTCGAGCTCGCTCACTTCGTCACAACCCTCGATGCGACCAAGCCCGATCTGCGCAGCCTCGTGCGCGCGGTGCTGTCGTCGCGGGAGTACTTCGAACAATGAAGCGCTTGCTGCTTATGGTCGCGCTGATCGCGACCGCGTGCACCGACACGTACGACTACGACCCCGCCACGGCCGGTGAAGCCGAGGGCGATCAACGAGCGCTGCGCGGCAAGACGTCGACGCAGTTCCTCCGCGGCATCTATGCCGACCTGCTGGGTCGCACGCCGGAGAGCTACGAGATCGTCATCAGCTTCCAAGGCACCGAGGTGTTCCGGTTCCCGGCGAACGAAGAGACGCTGCTCTCGGTCTCGCTCGACGGGCTCGGCGATTCGCTGCCGATGCGCAACCTGATCGCGAACGGCGTCCTGCACTCGGCGGAGATTTCGATCCCCGCGAAGAGCTCGGTGAACGCACGCGACTACATCCGCGAACAATTCCGTCGCTTGCTCGGCCGTGAACCCAACACGTACGAGCTCGAGGCATTTGCCGCCGAGTGGGACGCCGATCCCGCCGTCGGTCCACGCACGATCATCCGCGCGATCATCGCGTCGCGTGAGTACCAGAGCCAATAGGAGACAGCCATGGCACTCAGCAGACGCAAATTCTTGAAGGGCCTCGGCATCGCTGCCGCGGGCA
>DATDCH010000837.1:0-18108 GCA_036524455.1 Kofleriaceae bacterium
GCGTATTCGAACAACCAGGGCGCGGATCGGTTCATGTCGATCCACTCGAACGCGTTTTCCGACGCGGGCGCGAACGGCACCGAAACGTTCTCCTACTCGGCGAGCGGTACTGCATCGGCGCTGCGCAACCTCGTTCAGGACGAGATGATCAAGGCGTGGGGGCTGACGAACCGCGGCAACAAGACGGCGAACTTCGCCGTGCTGCGCGACACCGCGGCGCCGGCCGAGCTACACGAGCTCGCGTTCATCACGAACACGAACGACGCCGCAAAGCTCGCCTCGATGACCGAGCGGCAGAAGGCCGCCGAGGCGCACCTGCGCGCGATCCAGCGCCACTACAACATCGCGCCGTACGTGCCGGGCACGACGATGCCGCCGCAAGACACCGACGGCGAGATCGCGGGTCACGTGACGGACGATGCCGGCCCGGTGGCCGGCGCAACCGTCAAGCTCGATGGCGGCGCGAGCGTGGTCACCGATCGCGATGGTGCGTTCCTGTTTACGAAAGCTGCGGCCGGCGATCACTTGATCAGCGCGACCGCCGACGGTTACAAAGCAGCGATGGCCAACGTCACGGTCGCCGCGTCGGCGCGAGCCGAGGTCGACATCGTGCTCGAGCGCGGCGAGACCGGTGAGCCCGGCGAAGAGCCGCCGCCCGGCGAGGATGGTGGGTGCTCGACCAGCGATGGCAGCGGACCGTTAACGCTACTCGCGCTGCTCGCGCTGGTCGCGCCGCTCCGGCTCCGGCGGCGACGCGCATGACGCGCGCGCTCCTGTTCGCCGCCGTGCTCGCACCTGCGTGCATGCCGGACCTCGACACCGACGCGCCCGTGCTCGCCGAGACCGAGCAAGCGATGTCGGTGTGCGCCGACGGCCCGACGACCTACGGCATCGACGTGTCGCGCTTCCAAGGCGACATCAACTGGCAGCTCGTCGCCGGTTCCGGCGTCAAGTACGCGTGGATCCAGATCAGCCGCAGCTTGACCGACATCGATCTCAAGTTCCCCTACAACTGGCAGCAGGCGAAAGCGAACGGCATCCTGCGCGGCGCGTATCAGCGCTTCCGCCCGGGCATGGACGTGATGGGCCAGGCGAAGCTGTTCGTCGACAAGCTCGCCCCTGTCCTGCTCCCCGGCGACATGCCGCCGATGCTCGACGTCGAGGATGCCGACGGGCTCACCGGTCCGCAGATCGCCGCGGCAGTGCAGCAGTGGATGAATTACGTCGAGCCGCGCATCGGCATGCGACCGTTCATCTATACCGGCTTCTACTTCTGGCGCGACTCGGTCGGCGGCGCGGACTTCAGCCAGCATCCGTTGTGGATCGCCAACTACAGTGCGACCTGCCCGCTCGTGCCGCCGCACTGGACGAAGTGGACGTTCCATCAATACAGCTCGACCGCGATGATCCCCGGCATCACCGCAAACACGGTAGACGTCAATAAGTTTAACGGCACGCTCGCCCAGCTTCAGGCGCTCGGTCAGACCGCCACGTGCGGCGACAACACGTGTAATGGCGACGAGACGACCGACTCGTGCGAGGAAGACTGCCCACCGTGTCACGTGATCGGCGAAGGTGCCGACGCGGTTGTCGATGACTCGAGCGCGTGCTTCCGCACCGGCGGCGACCCGCAATTCATTCGCGAAGAAAATGCGGGCTACGGCTCGCAGCTCAAGTGGACGCACGCGAGCGACGCCGCAACCCCGGCGAACTTCGGCCGCTGGGACCTGCACTTCGCGAAGGGCGGTACGTATCGCGTCGAGGCGTTCACGCCGGCGCCGTACAACGGCTCGAAGCAGACCGTCTACACCGTGCACCATGCTGACAACACCACGGAGGTGGCGGTCGATCAGAGCGCGGTCGACGGCTGGAACGTGATCGGCGAGCACGCCTTCGTCGCGGGCAGCAACGGCCAATACATTCGTCTCAACGACAACACCGGCGAGCCGGCGAGCACCGAGACCAAGATCGTGTTCGACGCGCTGCGCTTCACACTTGTCGATGACGGTGCCGCCGATGGCGACCCCGCGCCAGACGACGAACCATCGAGCGGTGGCTGCAGCTCGAGCGGCGGATCTTCTGTGTGGCTCGTGCTGGCAGCATTTCTCCTGCGGCGACGGCGGGCAGAGATTTCGCCAACCAGAAACTGAACCGAGTCCGCGCACAGCCGTTGCATCGAGGCGCACCGCGATGCGTCTCCGCGTCCTCGAGAAACTCAAGGCGGAGACCGAGCTGCAATGTGACCTGGCCGAGGCACATGCCCTCGGTTTCGTCGACAACTGCAGCTTCGAGCGGTACCGCGAGTATCTCGTGCGCTGCTATGGCTTCGAAGCTCCGTTCGAGTCGGCGTGCGTGATGAGCCCCGTGCTGGCGAGCCATGCCGCCACATCGCGCCCGCGTACGCGCTATATCGCTCAGGACCTCGTCGACCTCGGAGTTCCTCCCGAGCGCTTGCTCGAGCTGCCGCCGTGTCCGATGCAGCCGTTTCGCTGTCTCGACCAGGCTCTCGGTTGGCTCTACGTCGCCGAGCGCAACGTGGTGACGAACAGTCTTTGCCACAGCCACCTCGCGATTCACGCTCCCGAGCTCGCCGCGCGCGCGTCATACCTCAACTGCTACGGTTCGGCCACTGCGGCACGCTGGCGGGCTTTCGGCATCACGCTCGAACGCGCCGCCGTCGATGCAGATCCAGATCGGATCACGGCAGCGGCTGTCGAGTCGTTCGACTTCTTGCACCGCTGGTTGCAGGCCGGCGAGGCGTAGTCGCTATGCTCGCACCATGGTGCACCGCGAGGAAGTAACCTGGACCATCCGGGTCGAAGCAACCGCCGAGTTCGTCGAGTCGTACGACGGAGAGCTAGACGGTTACGCGTGGCGCGACAAGCAGTTTCGCGAGCTCCAGAACCGCGCGACCACGGCCGTGCTGCGCGCGCTGGCGGGGCTCGACGGCTGGCGCGTGCGCACCGGCAATCGCGGGTTGCCCGCCACCGACGAGCTCCTGATCCACATCGAGCTCGACCCGGATTCCGAGGCGTTCCACAAACCCTGATCTGCGCCTGTAACCGCGCGTGCGATGATGCGTAAGCAGCTGGGGAAGCGCGTATGACGAAGAGCCTAGAGAGCGAGATCACGCCGCCCGAGGTGTACTTCAACCGCCGCGCGATCATGCGCGCCGGTGCGATCGCGTTCGGCGCGCTGGGTACCGGCATCCTGTACCGCAAGCTGAACGGCGTCGAGATCGTCGAGACGAAGACCGCCGAGCTGACCGGTGTGCAGCAGCCGACCGAGCCCGCGTTCACCGTCAACGAGACGAAGACGTCCTACGCGTCGATCACGAACTACAACAACTTCTACGAGTTCACGACCGACAAGGATGGCGTTGCCAGCGCAGCCGCCGGGTTTTCGACCGCTGGCTGGAAGGTCGCCGTCGAAGGTCTCGCGCACAAGCCGAAGGTGTTCGACCTCGACGATCTGCGCCGCGTCAGCGCTCCCGAGGAACGCATCTACCGCATGCGTTGTGTCGAGGCGTGGTCGATGGTCATCCCGTGGGTTGGCTACTCGCTGTCGAAGCTACTCGCGCTCGTCGAGCCGATGAGCAGCGCGAAGTACGTCGCGTTCGAGACGCTGTTCGATCCGAAGCGCATGCCGGGTCAGCGCACCGACGTGCTGGAGTGGCCGTATGTCGAAGGCCTCCGCATCGACGAGGCGATGCATCCGCTCACGCTGCTCACCACCGGCCTCTACGGCCGCGAGCTGCCGCCGCAGGACGGCGCGCCGGTGCGGATGATCATGCCGTGGAAGTACGGCTTCAAAGGCATCAAGTCGATCGTCAAGATCAAGCTCGTCGACAAACAGCCGCCGACGTCGTGGAACATCGCCGCGCCGAGCGAGTACGGGTTCTACGCAAACGTCAATCCGAACCATCCGCATCCGCGCTGGAGCCAAGCGACCGAGCAGCGAATCGGTGACTCGGGACGGCGCAAGACGCTCATGTTCAACGGCTACGCCGATCAGGTGGCGAGCCTCTACAGCGGGATGGACCTCGATGTCTTCTTCTAGGCCCGCTCGGTTTGTCGACGGCAAGTTCCTCAAGCAGTTCGTGATCGCATGCTGCTTGGTCCCGGGCGCGCTGCTGCTCTACGACGGCTATCGCGGCCAGCTCGGCGTCAACGAGGTCAACTTCGCGATCCGCACGACTGGCCTCGTCGGCCTCATCTTCCTCGTGCTCGCGCTCGCGATCACGCCACTGCGCCGGCTGCTGAAGTGGAACGTGCTGATCTCGGCGCGCCGCAACTTCGGTGTGTTCGGCTTTTTCTACATCCTCGCGCACTTCACGATCTTCTGGCTGTTCGATCGCGACGGCAGCCTCGGGAGCACGGTCAGCGAGATCATCGAGCGCCCGTATCTGTGGTTTGGCTTCGGCGCGCTCGTGCTGATGGCGCCGCTCGCGATCACGTCGTTCGACGGCATGGTGACGAAGCTCGGTGCGAAGCGTTGGAAGCGGCTACATCGACTCGCATACGTCGCCGCGATCGCCGGTGTCGTGCACTTCTACTTGCTCGTCAAAGCCGACACGACGAAGCCGCTCGTGTTTGCCGTCCTGCTCGGGCTGCTGCTCGCGTCGCGGTTCATTCCGCAGCAGAAGCCCGCCCCGAAGCGCAAGCGCTTCTGGTCCGGCGAGCTGGTGATCGATCGAATCACCGACGAGACGCACGACGTGAAGACGTTCCGCTTCGTGTCTCCGGAAGGCGGCGAGCTGCCGTTCGAGCACGTCGCCGGCCAGTACTTGAACCTAAAGCTCACGATCGACGGCAAGCGCGTCAATCGCTCGTACACGATCGCATCCCCGCCGACGCGCCGCACGTACTGCGAGATCTCGGTGAAGAAGGTCGCGAACGGTTACGGCTCGAAGCACCTGCACGAGACATGGCGCGAGGGCCAGCGAATCAAGGTCTCGGCGCCCGCCGGCAAGTTCTACTTCGCGGGCCACGAAGCCGAGCGCATCGTGCTGATCGCAGGTGGCATCGGCATCACGCCGATGATGTCGGTGGTGCGCAGCCTGTGTGATCGCGGCTGGCGCGGCGAGATGTACCTGGTGTTCTCGGTGCGGCTCGTCAAGGACATCGTGTTTCGCGACGAGCTACGCGAGCTGCTGGCGAAGCATCGCAACTTGCACGTGCGCTACACGGTCTCTGCGGATCCTGACACCGCGTGGGACGGCGCGCGCGGGCACGTCACGCGCGAGCTGCTCGCGGACTTCGTACCGAACCTGGCGCGCGGCCCGATCATGCTGTGCGGACCGGACGCGATGATGACGGCGATGCGCGCGCTGCTCGTCGGCAGCGGCATTCCCGACGCAGAGATCCATCAAGAAGCGTTCGTATCACCGCCGATGCCGAAGGAAGGCGAGCCGGAGCCGATCGAGGAAGTCCCCGAAGGCGCGCGCACGCTCGCGTTCCAACGCGCAGGCAAGCAGGTGCAGTTGACGAACGGACTCACGGTGCTCGAGGCCGCCGAAGAATGCGGCGTCGAGATTCCATTCGAGTGCCGCTCCGGCATCTGCGGTCAGTGCAAGACGCGGCTGATCTCGGGACGAGTCGCGATGGAAGTGCAAGACGCGCTGACGTCAGCCGACAAGACGAAGGGCCTCATCCTCGCGTGCCAGGCGGTGTGCACCAAGGATGCGGTGATCGACGCGTAGCGCTCACTTCATCGGCGGGCAGGCAATCTTCTCGGTCGCACAGCCGGTGTCCTGACAACCTTCGGGCACGATCACGCACGTCGTGTCGGGAAGCTCGGCGAACTGCATCGGCTTGTCCTCGGTCACGCCGGGCGGGCACGGGAACTCGCGCGGGGCGGGCGGATTGCAGTCGACGCCGGGCGGGCAATCGTGGTCTTCCTCTTCGGCGTGGCACAGCTTGCCGCGCTTCTCGATGGTCCACACGTAGGCGAGCTTCTTGACCAGCTGCTTGCCGAGCGGCAGCGGACACGGGATGACCGGCTTCGCACACGCAGCGTTGGCACAGCCCAGCGGCACGACCGCGCATTTGTCGCGCTCGATTTCGGCGACGGTCAGGAACACACCGCCCGTCATCCCGGGTGGACATTCGATGTCCTGCCTGGGGGCCGGCGGGTTTGCCGCCGTGAGCTGCGCATCGCACTTCATGTTCGCCATCGAGACCGTCCAGGTCTCCAGAAACGGCGATGCCTCGGGTTTTGGCTTGTCCTTGCCGCTTCCGCACGCGGCGACCGTGAGGATGAACGGGGTCGCAAACGTGGTTCGCCGACGGAACGCGCTCATTACCCAATCCTAATGCTGCGGCAGCTGTAATATCGACTGGATTTGGGACAGCTCGTTCACATCGGGGAAGTGGTCGAGGGCCGCTACAAGATCGTGCGCCCGATCGCCGACGGCGGCATGGGCACGGTGTTTCTCGCCGAGCACTGGCTGATCAAGCGCAAGGTCGCGATCAAGATCCTGCACGCCGACCTCGCGGAAGACGCGGTGATGGTCCGCCGGTTCATGAACGAAGCGCTCGCCGCCGGCACACTCGGTCATCCGCACATCGTCGAGTCGACCGACATGGGGTTCACGAAGCACGACGTGCCGTACATCGTGTTCGAGTACCTCGAAGGTGTGTCGCTCGCCGACGAGATCGTGAACCTCCAGAAGCTGCCACTCGACCGCTCGCTCGCGATCGCAAACCAGATCGCATCGGCGCTCGAGGCCGCACACCGCGCCAACATCGTCCATCGCGATCTCAAGTCCGACAACATCTTCCTGACGAAGAAGCGCGACGGCACCGACCACGTCAAGGTCCTCGACTTCGGCATCTCGCGGTTCCTCAGCGCGAGCGATAAGACCGCGCGAGGCGGCAACTTGCTCGGCACGCCGGAGTTCATGGCACCGGAGCAAGTCACGTCGCCCGAGCAGGTCGATCACCGCGTCGACATCTACGCGCTTGGCGTCCTGATCTGGGAGATGGTCACCGGCCGCGTCCCGTTCGTGCTCGCGAAGCAGGGCGACATCGAAGCTGCGCACGAGCTGCTCGCGCGCGTCGTCAGCGAGCCGCCGCCCCCGCTCGGGATCGCCGATGCGCCCGAGGGACTCGAACGATTCGTCGCGACGCTGCTCGCCAAGCAAGCGAGCGACCGCTTTCAGTCGATGGCGGAAGTGCAGCACGCGCTCGCGCCGCTGCTCGGCAATGCGCATCAGCCGCCGATCCGCGCGAGCACGCCACGCATCGTCGCTCGCGAGATCGCCGAGATCTCTGACAAGACACTCACCGGTTCGCAGCTCACCGGGGAGCAGGTCAAGCGCGAGGTCGCGCAGCTCGGCAAGCGGTGGTCGCTCGTCGATCACGACCTCGTGCTCGACCTCCACGATCGCGAGTTCACGAAGCTCGCCGCCGTCGTCACGCAGGCGGCGCTGATCGCGGACGAAACGGAGCTGCAACCGCGCATCGCGATCGAGTATCCCCACCTCCGGATCGTGTTGCCGGATACAGAGAGCGTCGTCGAGTTGGTGTTTGCTGCGCGCGTCGAGCAGTGGCTTCGCGACAACGGTTGGTGACATAGGCGCGCAGTGCGCGAGCGCTCGGCCGTGAATACGGTGCGATACGTAGCGGCACGCCCCTCGCAATCTTTCCGAGATTATGAAGATGCGCGCTTGTTTGCTCGGTTTGCTCGTCGCCACGCCCGCGCTCGCGCGGCCCGGTGACGGCGTCAAGGAAGAAGACATCATCACCAAGAGCGAGGTCCGCGACAGCGTCGCCGCGGGCGAGCTCATGCCGTGGTCGGTCGCTGCACGTCACGTGCGCCTGGGCATGCTGGTCAACACGTACGCCGGCTTCGACGCGGCGAAGAGCGCACCGGTGATGACCGGTACGCTCGAGGCCACGCTGATCGATCGCGTCACGCTGCGCGCGATGGCGTCGAACAACGGCATGAGCGAAGTGCTCAAGCCGGGCTTCGGCGTGTTGTTCGATCTCACGCGCGAGGAACACGCTGGCCTCGATCTCGCGGTCGGCGGCGACTACGAGCTGATGGGTTGGCAGCATACCGATACACTCGTCACCCGCGTCGCGGCCGGCAGCACCGCCGGTCTCACCCGCCTGCAGGCGAACGCGGCGTTCGGGCTCGGCGTCACCAACGGATCGCGCTACGGCGATCTCCGCCTGTCGGGCCTGCGTCCGATCGCGGAAGGTCTGTACGCCGGTCTCGATAGCCGCGCGCGCATCGACCTCGAGCGCACCACCGACGAAGAACCGAACGGCGAGCTCGACTGGGATATGCAAGCGGGGCCGGTCGCGAGCCTCGCTCTCGGTCGCTGGTCGGTGAGTGCTACGGGTGGCGTCTCGGCGTGGAAGATGCGGTCTCGCGACACGGCGCATGTCGGCGCGATCGGCGCGCTCGGCGTCGGCGCGGTGTTCTAGTCGGCGGCGCGAGTAGCCTGGCTGGTCGCGCAGCCGCCGCGCGCGATCGTGATCGCCGCTTCATGCGACGAGCGATCGCGACGTTGCAGCGCGACGTCGCCGACCGCGGAAATCACAACGTCGACACCGGGACTCATCGGATTCGTGGCACTTGCGCTGCACTAGGGTCGGTCACGAAAGGACGGCTCCCATGTTCGACACGATCAATCTCGAGGCACTCGCTCACATCACCGGTGGATGCGCCGACGGTTCTTGCGGCTGCGGCAGCGGCGGCTGCAGCTGTGGCTGCGGCTCGGCTACGCGCTCCGACCACGCGACCGGCTCCGTCACCGGGCAGCGCCCGAACGTCGCGACCGGCAGCACCGAGGGCGTCCTGCCGCTCCTGCAGACGAACCGTCCGGCGGCCGGCACGCGCTAGCGTTCGCCGAGCATGATGCGGCGGTCGCTCGCGTGGGCGGCGCGGCAAAGCGGCGGCTTCGCGGTCTTGTCGATCGCGATGCGATGCGCGGGCGCGACGTCCGCAAGGCCGGCGCCGAACAGCACGCACACGACAAGTGGCTCGTCGCCGACCGCGACGCGTGCGATGTGATCGCCCGGCGCGAGATTGTCGGCTTCGCGCGGCGCCCGTGCGTCGACGGCCGAGACCGTGGTCGTGACGATCAGTCGGCGACGCAGCTCCGGCCAGCTACGCGGCGGCGCCTCGTTCGACACAAACGCGATCGCGATCTTCGGATTTGCTCCGAGCGTCACGATCTCGAGCAGCTTCGGTGCGGCGTCGAATGCGAGCACGGGGGCATGGTTCGCGCCGGCGCGTAGTGCAATCCGGCGCTGCGTCATCTGGATATCGCCGAGTGCGGACTTCGCGCGCACGGTCAGCACGTACGCACCTGGCGTGACCGCCGGCAGCTGCCATCTGCCCTGCTGATCGACGGGCGCGATCCAGCTCGGTCCCGACTCGTCGGGCGTGGCGAGCACGGCCGTCGCTGGCCGCCGGCGTGCAGCACGACCGGCGAGATCCACAGCATCGCGATCGACGGTCGCGTGCTCGAGCTTGCCGTCGACGATCGCCGTCGCGCCGGCGACGTCGTGATTCGGCGCACCGGGATACGCGGCGCGCCCTCGCCTCCAGTCGATCTGCGCGAGCAGCCTTTGCGCGCTGCCACGGTTAACGACGTCGTGCTTCACCGCCTCTGCGAGCAGCGCGGCGGCGCGATCCAGATCGTCCCCGCGATTGCGATAGAGCTGAACGCGCGCACGCGCGGCGAGCACGCGCGCGTGCCAGTCGAACATCTGCAACGCCTCGTACGTGAGCTGTGCATGCTCGAACATCGCGAGCGCTTCGTCGAGGCGCCCCTCGTCGGCGGCGAGGTCCGCGAGGTTGACCTCGACTTCGGCGCGCTGCACCGGGTTGCGGGTGCGCTGCGTGATTCGATCGAGCCGACGCAGCAGCGCCATCACGCGATCGTCGCCGAGCCCGCGCGTCTTGCGCCGACACTGCAGCTCGAGCAGCAACGCCTCGACGACCATCCGCCCATAGCCGGCGGCGTCGGCCTGATCGGCGGCTGCCGCGAACGCGTCGCACGTGCCCGAGTCGCTGCCCGTGCCACGCAGCACCTGCGTGAGCGCCTCCATGATCTGGGCCTCGACGATCACCGGCGCGTAGCCGGTCTTGCGCGCGCGCTCGAGCTGCGGTTTGACGTTGACGACCATCGCGAGCGGGCTCGACATGAGCAGCGGAATCCGCGCCCGCGCGAGCTCGCTGCGGATCGCGATGACCTCACCACGTAGAGCCGGCAACGGTGGAGCGGGCGACAGCCCGCGCGGGTCGTGCACGCAAGCCTCCGCCGGTGGCATCAGCCGTGGCATATCGTGCGCGCCAAAAATCTCGGGGTCGGTCGTGCGCAGTTCCATCGTCTGTGCCACCTCATCGCGGATCCCGTCGAGGCAGGCTTGCCGCACCGCGAAGTCGGGCGCGCTGCGCTGCTTGCAGTTCGCGACGCGCGTCTGCTTCCACGTGTCGGCCCAGCGATCGAACATCGCGACCACACGCTCGGCGTATGGCTTGCCCGCAAGGCGAGCAGCGAGGTCCGCGCGTAGCGCAGGCGACCACGCCGGCGCGATTGCCGCCTCGACATCGCCGCAACCAGCGTCCGCTGCCGCAGCGACCGGCCGCGTCGCGATCGCAACCGCCGTGCTGCCGCCGATCACGGCGCACATGGCCGCGGCGATCGCGAGTCGACGCGGCCGCCGCCACGCGCGACCGATCGCCGTCAACAAGCTCTGCATCGAGGCCCAGCGCGCGGCCGGCTCGTGCGCGAGGCCCCGCAGCAGCAGCGGGCGCAGGCGGCGTGGAATCGCCGACGCCGTCGTCATGTCGACACCACGCGCGACGGCATCGCTCAACTCTTCGAGCGAGCTGCCGCGAAACGGCCGCGTGCCGGTAAACGCCTCCCACGCCGTGAGGCAGAACGCGAACTGATCGGCGCGCTCGTCGACGCTGGCGCGGGCGAGCTGCTCGGGAGCCATATACGCGGGCGTGCCGAGCAGCGTGCCGGTCTCGGTGAGCGGTGTCGCGAGGTCGCCCGAGCCCGAAGTCGACGCGACGCGCACCGGTGCCACACTCATCGCTGTGACGGCAAGAGCAACATCGCTTGGCGCTGCAGTGGCGGCAAGCGCGTCGTCGTTCGAGGCCACAGTGGCCGCGTGCGCCTCGGGCGCCACAACGGGCTCTTCGACCTCGCTGATCGCACGCGCGAGGCCGAAGTCGGTAACCACGACGCGACCGTCGCGACCGATCAACACGTTGTGCGGTTTGAAGTCGCGATGCACCATGCCGGCCGCGTGTGCCGCGGCGAGCCCCTCGCCCGCCGCCCGGATCACGCGCACGATCTCGCCAGTCGGAGGCCGGCGCGATAGCCACGTCGCCATGCTCTCGCCGTCGATCAGCTCCATCGCGATCAGCCCGCGACCGTCGCTGAACACCGCATCGTAGACGACGATTACGTTCGCATGACGGAGCCGCGCCATCGCGCGACCTTCGCGTTGAAACCGCGCCTGCGACTCGGCGTGACTCGCGATCTGCGGATGCATGACCTTGAGCGCGACGTGCCGATCGAGATCGGGATCGTGCGCAGCCCAGACCTCGCCCATGCCGCCGCGCCCGAGCAGGCGCTCGAGACGGTACCGCCCCAGTCGATCACCCGAAACCAACGCCACGGCGACGACACTACGTCCGCGCCTGGGCCGGGTTACAGCCAAAATCGCAGCGGCTCTGCGACTGGTCAGGATCTAGCGGAATCGCCGTGTTGCGAGCGCGACGACGGATTAGTCGTCGAGCCAGTCGCGCACGCCGCCGTGACTCGAGCACGTGCCACGGTGGTGCTTGCTGTACGAGAGCGTGCCGTCCATGCAGCGCGCGAGCGGCTCGCCGGGCAGCGGCTCGTCGCTGCCCCACCAGGGGCGGTCGTTGCGTGTGCGGGTCTCGGTGCGCTTGCGCGCTTGCGGCTCGTCGCGATCGACGGCGATCGGCCCGTCGGCGATCCCGCCGTGCCCCGAGCACGTGCCGCGACCCGTCGACGTCGACCACGTGCCGTCACTGCACTGGACGCCGCGGTTCGTGCGCGTGCGTGGCTGCGACTTGTCGCGATCGATCTGGATGGGCCCGTCGTCGGCAATGCCGCCGTGACCCGAGCAGGTGCCGCGACCCGTCGATGTCGATCGCGTGCCGTCGTTGCACCGCACACTGCGTGTGGTCCGCGTGGTGCGCGTCGCCTTGGCATCCGACGCCTCGCGCGGTGCGCGAGTTTTTGCGACTCCGCCGTGGTGCGAGCATGCGCCGCGGCCTGCTTCGCTCGTCGTTCCATCCGCGCACGTCACGGTCTGGGCGGCAACCGGATGCGGTGCCGCGAATCCCGCGACGATACAGACCAGCAGAGCTCTCCTCATGTGCATGAGAAGAGCAACATCGAGGCCGAATCGCTTCGGTGGTTCTCCTAGCGACGACGCCGACGCAGCGCGAGCAACGCGACGACGAGCAGCAGGCCAAGGCTCGACGGATTCGACGTCGTGCAGCCCGCGCAGCCGTGCTTGCGCACGCGGCCATAGCTTGCGCCCTCGCTGTTGATCGCGTCCTCTTCGTCGGCGTCACCGCCCCGCGGCGAGGCCTGGGGAGGCGCCGCGTCGATCGTGTTGGCGTCGAACATCTGTACGCTGTCGGCCTTGTCACGGTTGAGAGATGCCGCGTCGGGGTTGTCGGCCATGATCTTGCGCTTGCGCTCGCGCGCAGCTTCGACCGTGCCCTTCATGTTGCCGAGCTCGCTCTCGGGGATCGCGAGGAACGACGTGTACGGCGTGACGAAGTTGTAGGCGAGCGCGAGATCGATCACCTCGTTCGTCATCTCGGTGGTCTGAGTTCCGAGCGAGACTTCCTCGAGCAAGTGTGCGACGCGAGCCTTCGCCCACAGCCGACCGACCCACGGGCGTTGCGGCGCCTTGCCGAGATCGACGGAGCGCGTGAACGTAACCGGCTTGCCGGCAAACCGGCCCTTGATGATGAACTTCGCGGTGCCGGTGCCTTTCACGCGGCCGGTCACGAGGAGCTCGTCCTCGGCGAACAGATCACCCATCGATCGCGGGTAGAGCCGCACGGCGTGTGCGCCGTCGACCTCGAGCGAGACGTCGACGAGCAACGGCTTCGAGATGCTCGCAGCGAGCTTGCCGACCTCGGTACCGATCGCGGATGGCTTCTCGATGTAGACGAAGCGGCCGCGCTTGACGTTCGCGATTCGCTCGAGCAACGGGCGATTCACCTTGTCGCCGAGACCGACCGTGAACAGTCGCACGTCGCCGATATCGGCGTTCGCGGCGTCGAGCGCTTGCTTCGCATCCGACTGGCCGTCGGTCATGAACACGATCACGCGCGGCCTGCCCTGCTCCTTGTCCTGCGACGCGAGCGCGGTGCGCAGTGCGAGCGCGATGTCCGTGCCGCCACCTTCCTTGAGCCCCTCGGCGAATTTCCTCGCGCGAGCGCGCGTGTCCTCGTCGAGGAGCTGCGGCGTCTTGAACAGCGGATCGACCTCGTCGGAGAACGAAATCACGTTGACGCGATCGCGCGAGTCGAGGAGCAGGATCATGTCGGCGGCGGCACGGCGCGCGTTGGCCATCGCTTCGCCGATCATGCTGCCCGAGCGATCGATCACGATCGTGACGTCCTTCGCGGCGACCGTCTTGTCACTGACGTCGGGCGCGGCCAGCGACATCGCAAACCAACCGTCGTGCTTGCCGCCGGGCTGCACGTACACGGACGGTTGCCAGTCGGGCTCGTCGGCTTCCCACGTCAAGATCAGCTCGCCGGTGGTACGCGCGCCCTCGGAGCGCAGCCGAACGCCGTCGCTCGTCTTCTCGGTGTGGAAGCGATGGGTCGGCGACTTGAGATTCTTCACCGCGCCCGAGATCGAGATCACGATGTTCGCGTCGGCGCGCACGACCGGCGCGTGATAGCGCACCGTCTTCGTGCGGCGATCGAGCCACTTCGTCCACCGCATCTCGATGCGCTTCTTCTCTTTCGCTTCGATCGGGAACACCTTGAACGCGAACGCGCCCTCGCCGTCGTGCTCGAGCAGGCCCGGATCGCGGCGGCGCGATGTCACCGCGTCATAGACCTGCCGCGCGGTCTGCTTCTCGAACACCTCGCCGACGATCTTCTGCTCGCCGTTCCAGTACGAGAAGCCTTCGACGTGCGCGTCCATGCCGGCGCGCAGCCGATAACGACCCTCGGTCTGGCCGCCCGTGTTGTTCTCGTAGACTTGTAACAGCGTCGTCGTGGCGTGCTGGCCATCGATCGCGACGGTGAGCCGCTCCTCGATGACCGGCATTGGATCGGATCGCCCGCTGGCGATCATCACCGCTTCGACCGGCTCCTGGATCAACTGCGCCTGCGCGCTGTGAGCCACAAGACCGATCACCACTGCTCCAAATGCAGTTAGACGGACGTGCATACGCCACCAAAACGCATGCACCCAAGATCGGATCTAATTATGGTGTCGCTCGGACAGCGACAGCTCTAACGACGCACGATCACGACGGACGAGCCATCGATCTTCGCGACCAGGTTCGCGTCCGGGCCGAAAATATCGAGCATCGAGCGCGGCACGTGGAGCAGCGACGGGTGCTCGTAATTGAGCGGCTGGCCGTTATCGGTGGCGGCAAAGAACAGATCGGGCAGCGCATAGAGCGGATCGACCGGCGCCGCGACCGGCGTCGAGGTACCAGCCGCCGAAATCACCAGGCGCGGCACTGCAGCTTCCGTCTTCACGAGCACGCGATCGCCGTGAATGCCGGCGTTCTGGATCAGGGCACGCGGGACGCGCCCACGACCGTCCTTGCCGATCCGCACACCCGCATCGGTCGACGACGAGCTGACCACCGCGTCCTGGGTTGCGGCCGTGCGCTGCGGCGGCACCGCGAGCTGTGCCCGCATCGTGTCGTCGTACATCGTCGGCGGCTGCTCGGGCAGATGGTAGAGCAGCGCGCGCGCCGGCTTGTTGCCCTGCGCCATCACGTCGATCGACGTCTGTTGATAGGCACCCATGCCCCGGCGCTCGAAGATATCGCGCACGATCGGCGAGATTTCCCGATGCCGAGCCTCCGGGAGTGTTTGCTTCACTGCGTTAGACACGTCGAGTGCCGTGAACAGCATCGCGGCACTCGTGAACTCGTCGACAACTCGCGCCGTCACAGCGTACAGCTCGTCTTGACTCATCATCATCCCCCAGGAGATCGTCGACGACGATTCTACGCTGATGGAGGGGACCTTGAAGAAGCCGGCCGCCCGAATTGCTGAGCTCGCGAAGCTACTCCGGAAATACAAAGACGCCTATTACAACGGTTCGCCGCTCGTCAGCGACGCTGCCTACGACGCTCTCGAGGACGAGCTCCGCGAGCTCGACCCGACCCATGCGGTCATCGCAAGCGTCGGTGCGCCGGCCACGAAAGTGACCGCCTGGGAAAAGGCGCGCCATGCGATTCCTATGGGCTCGCTCAACAAGGCAGTCGACGACGACGAGTTTCGCCAGTGGGCCGACCGCTGCAACGAGCTCGGCAAGAAGCAGAAGCTCAAGGAGATCACGGGTGACCTGTTCGTCACCGAGAAGCTCGACGGGCTCTCGCTTGCAGTCACCTACGACAAGGGCAAGCTCGTCGATGCGATCACGCGCGGCGATGGCCAAGTCGGCGAGCGCATCCTGTCGAACGCGCGCCGCATGAAGGGCGTGCCCGCGCAGCTCAAGGGCAAGCACTCGGTCACCGTGCGCGGCGAGATCATCCTAAAGCTCTCCGACATGAAGAAGGCGTTCCCCGACGCCGCGAATCCGCGCAACCAAGCGTCGGGCACGAGCAAGCGCCTCGACGGCGCGGGCTGCGAGCACCTGACCGTGATGTTCTACGACGTCGACGGGATCGACGCCGACAACGAGGAGAAGAAGTTCGACATCCTCCAGGATCTCGGCCTGCTCGTGCCGAACTTCAAGGCCTGCGATCTCGACGGCGCACTCGCCTACCACCGCGACTACGCCAAGACCAAGCGCGCCAAGCTCGACTACGAGATCGATGGCCTCGTGATCCGCGCAAACGACGTCCACGTCCAGCACATGCTCGGCGAGCTCAACAATCGGCCGCGCGCGGCGATCGCGTTCAAGTTCGCCTCGCAGGCCAAGGTCACCACGCTGATCGACATCGTGTGGGAGACCGGCTCGTCGGGCCGCGTGTCTCCGGTCGCGGTGGTCAAGCCCGTCGTGCTCGCGGGTGCCACCGTGCAACGCGCGTCGCTGCACAACGCCGGCATGATCGCCGAGCTCGATATCGGTATCGGCGACGAGATCCTGGTGTCGCGCCGCAACGACGTCATCCCGTACGTCGAAGAAGTCGTGACCAAGAAGGGCAAGACGGCAAAGCCGCCGTCGAAGTGCCCCACGTGCTCGGTCGGCCTCGAGAAGATCGGCGAGTACCTCGCGTGCCGCAACCGCAAATGTCAGGCACTCGTCGAGGGCCGCATCGAGAACTGGATCGATGCGCTCGGCGTGCTCGAGTGGGGAGACAAGCTGATCAGCCAGCTCGTCGAGGCCAAGCTCGTCAGCGAGCCGGCCGACCTCTACAAGCTCAAGCCCGAGCAGATCGCAAAGCTCGAGCGGCGCGGCCTCGTGATTGCAAAGAAGGTGCTCGACAACCTGCGCGCGCAATTGCCGTTGACGCTGCCGAAATTCCTCGCCGCGCTCGGCATCGAAAATTTCGGCCTGCAGACCGCAAAAGCGATCGTCAACGCGGGCTTCGACACGATCGAGAAGGTGCAGAAAGCGACGCTCGCCGAGCTGGCCGGGATCCCCGGCGTCGGGCCGAGCAAGGGCAAGGCCGCGTTCGACGGCATCAAGGAACGCAAAGCGGAAATCGCGCGCTTGCTCGCAGTCGGCGTCGAGCCGGTCACCAAGACGAAAGCGGGCTCGCTGCTCGGTAAGACGTTCTGCTTCACCGGCGCGCTGAGCAAGCCGCGCAAGGAATTCGAACAGCTCGTCGAGGACAACGGCGGCACGCTGCTATCGGGCGTCACGAAGGAGCTCAACTACCTCGTGATGGCCGATCCGAGCTCGGGCTCGAGCAAGTCGCAGAAGGCGCGCCAGTACGGCACGCTCTGCATCGACGAGGCGGGCTTCTTCGCGCTGATCAAGACGACGGGGAAGACCGGCGGCAAAGCTGCGACGAAGCCCAAAAGCAAGAGCAGCGGCGCGACCGCGTAGCTAGCTCATCGTAGCGGCGCGACGCAGCGCCTATTTCATCGTCGCGCAGAGCTTCTTGCCCTCGGCGATCGCAGCTGCGACTTCCTTCGCGCCGGCCTTACCGAGCTTGACCTCGTCCGGGCTGCCGTCGGGCAACGCGTGGACCGAGGCGTCGCGGCCGTGGCACTTCCAGAGCTTGTCGCCAACCTTGACGTAGACGGCAAACTGCTTATCAACCGATCCGGCCTCGCGGTGCTTGTAGTCGAACGCGTAGGCCTCGCCGATCTTCTCTTTCTTCGCGACGTCGTCCTTGTAGACCTTGGCGATCCACTCGCCGTACTTCTCGGGCTCCATCGGAGGCCCTGCCTCGCCGACCACGATCGGCTTGTTCTCGACCTCTTGGATCTGCAGATCGATCGCAGCGTTCTTCACCTTCGACAGCTCGTAGCGCAACAGGTCGTAGCCATCGACGTTGATGCGCTTCCAGCCGGTCGGTAACGAGGCGATCGTCGGTGGCGATGGCGGCACCGGCGCTGCTGCAGGCGTGGCCGGCGGATCTGCCGGCTTGTCGGCGGGCGTGGTCTGCGCCGCGGGTTCTGCCTGCGCAGGTTCGGAATTCGTTGGCGCTGTCGACTGCGCGGGCGCATTCGAACCACACGCGACACACATCACGAGCACGAGAGGTCGATAATTCATGCGCGTCCCGTAACACACGCGACTGCCGTCCGCACACACATTCCTTGCGGGTCGGGGATCATGATCGTGAAGCGCACATCGACGCGCGATCATGATGTGCAGATCGATACACGATCGTCAGGTCGGAGGCGCACCGTCGATCGCCGCCGCTTCGACGTTGCGGTCGGCGCGCAGGGTTTCGTTGTCCCACGCGTCGTCGGCGAGCACGTTCG
>DATDCH010000838.1:0-16787 GCA_036524455.1 Kofleriaceae bacterium
AGTAGCAGGTGCGGCAGAAGCCCGTCAGATCCTTGACGGTGCGATCGCGCGTGTATCGCAGCGCGTGCGCGCGCTCCCAGATCTCGACGAGCGAGTGATCGCGAATCGTTCCTCCGCCCCATGCGGCGGAGGGAAGCGATGGGCAGCCCTTGATGAGGCCGTCCGACTCGATCCCAAGCGTGGCGCGCCCCGCCGCGCACGAGCCGCCGTGACCTCGTGGCAACGTTCCACGAAGTCGGCTCTCGTACGGGCCGAAGTAGCCGAGGTTGTTGCCGGGATAGAGTCGCACGCCGTGCTCCTGACAGCGCGCGGCGAGCGTATCGACGAGAGGGAACAGATCGAGCAGGTCGTACGGCTGGAGCAGGACGTCGGGCTCGTCGGCAGCGCGGCCCATCGCGACGGTGAGCATGATCTGCCAGGCTTCGGCGCCCTCCCTCACGATCATGTCGAGGATGCCCGGCAGGTCGGGAAGGCTCAGCCGGTTGATCTGAGTGTTCACGGTGACTCGGATACCCGCTTCGCGCAGCGCGCGCATCGCGGCAAGCGCATCGCGATACGAGCCTTCCGACCCGCGCAGTCGATCGTGGGTCGGCTCGGCGCCGTCGATCGAGATGCTCGCGCTACCGAGATCTGCGCTCGCTAATTCTCGCGCGAGGTTGCGGTCGAGACCGCGGCCGCCCGTGGTCATCGTGCAGTGCATGCCGCGCGCGCGGATGGCGCGGACGATGTCGAGGAAATCCGGCCGCAGATAGGCCTCGCCGCCGATCAGGGTCACTTCCATCACACCGAGCTCGGCGAGCTGTCGAACGAGATCGAGACACTCTTCCGTCGTGAGCTCGTTTGGCCGCTCGGCGCCAGCCCGAGAACCGCAATGCCGGCAGGCCTGATCGCAGCGCAGCGTGAGCTCCCACACGGCATGACGCGGCCGCGTGCGGCGATCGAGCGGCCGCGTCTCCGCGAGCAGTGGTAGCGAACGTCGCGCCTTCGACAACGTGGGCAACGCGACGCGAGGTCGCTTGGCGCGAAGCAGCGCTTCTCGTTGGTCCGCAGAAAGCGGATCGCGAACCTCCACGGCCGGGATGAGACCATGCCGCCATGTGGCCAGCAATCGGAACGTGAAGGCGCACGGAATGTCAGGGAATCGCCGTAAGTGTCGAGTGCTTCGCTTGCTAACGCAGGATCGGCGGTGGGCAGTCGATGCCTGGCTGGTAGCGATACGCGGCGAACGCCTCGATACCGGCGGTGTCCGTGGTGAGGCGAATGCCGGGCCCACCACCGCTCGGGATCTCACCGGCAATCAACGCTTGCTCGAGGATGCCGAGCGCGACGCCGTGCTCGGTCAGCGTATCACTCGGCGCTCTAGATCTTCTTGAACTTGTGCGTATCGCCCGCGTGCTCGCTATGCGCGACGAGCACCGAGCACGGCGCGTGACGGATCACGCTCTCGGCGACGCTGCCGAGCAGCAAGCGGCGGAAGCCGCGGTGGCCGTGCGTGCCGATCGCGATCAGATCATGCGCGCCCGCTTCCGCCGCGTGCGTGATCACCGAGGCCGGTGGGCCTTGGATGAGGCTGACGTTCAGCGGATGGCCGAAGTCGGCGAAGCCAGCGGTGAGCTTGTCGGCTTGTGCCTTCGCGCTGGTCAGCACGGCGTCGCGCACCGTCGACCACGGGAAGCGCGCTTGACCGAGGAGCGTTGCGCCCCACGAGCCTGCCGGCAGCTGCCACGCATGCACGACTTCGAGCGGCGTACCCGGCGGCGTCAGCGCAGCGGCGTTGCGCAATGCGCGTGCGGCTGCCGCGGAGAAGTCGGTCGCGACAATCGGGCGCAGGAACGGGCTCGGGCCCGACGTACCGCGGCAGACCAGTACGTCGCACGGCGCGTGGCGCAGCACCGACGCCGCGACGCTGCCGAGCAGGAAGCGCTGCAGACCGGTGTGGCCGTGCGTGCCGACCACGATCAGCTCGGCGGCGCGTTCTTTGGCGATTTCGGAGACGACCTCGCCCGGCGAACCGGCGCGACTGATCAGCTCGACGGCGACGCCGCGTGCAGTGAGTGACTGATGCTTTTCGGCGAGGCGCTTGGCTTCTTCGGCGCGGACTGCGGCCGAGACTTCGCCGAGCTGCTCGAGGACGGCGTTATCGACGTGCTCGATCGGCGCGTCGTCGGCTTGCGCGTTGACCATGACGAGCGTCGCGCCGTGGAGGAGCGCGAGGGCGGCCGCACGTTCGAGAGACTGTTCGCTGGGGACCGAGAGGTCGACGCCGGCGACGATCGTGGTCAGTCCCACGGCATCTTCCCGACCATCACGCTGAATCGATCGGTGTCGAACTGGTCGAGCGTGACGGGGACGCGACGCTTCCACTCCCAGATGTTGAGGTCGCTGTAGTCGTCGTCCTCGGTGAGCTTCTTCGGCTGCGCCTTGAGCTTGACCGCGAGCGCGTCGCGCACGCCGAGCGACGAGTCGAAGTCGCTAGAGACCGTAGCCTTGAAACCGACGATCTTCTCGCCGCGGCCAACGTAGGCCTCGAGCTTCGTGGTGCCTTTGCCGAAGCGCAGGCCGGGGATTTCCCAGTAGAGGCGATCCTCGTCGTACTCGGAGGCGGGGCCGAGCTGCGCGGAGAATTTCTCAGCGGACATGCCGATCGCGCTCAGCGGCAGCTGCGCGACCCAATCGGTCGGCTCGACGTAGCGATCGAACGTGAGCCTGCAGTCCTCTTCGGCGTACGTCGCGCGCGTGCGCGTCGATGGATCGAGCCACGCGCGCGTCGGCGAGCTGCCCCACGCGTCGACGAGCTTGTCGCCGAGCTTCTCGCAGGCATCGCTGTCGTCGTCGCTGTAGACCGTGACCTGGACGGCGTTGAGCGTCGCGGCGTCGGCGTCGAACGAGACGTTGATGAAGCCATCGCGCGTGGCGTGCTCGATGCGCCTGCGCACGTTCTCGGGTTGGAACGAGCCGGCACCTGCACCGAGCTGGATGCCCTCGAGCAGCGAGCCCATCTGCGCCGGGTGTCCGCCGATCAGCTGATCGAGCTTGGCGACGCGCTCGCGGGATTTCTCCTCGCGCTCGAGCTGTTCGCGACGCAGCTCTGCCTCGTACTCCGCGAGGTCGCGCTCGCGCTCGTGCGTGCTGCGCTTGCGGCCGAAGTCCACGCCGCCGTCGAATTCGTCGGCGCTGACCTCTTTCTTCTTCAGCGTGTCGCGAATACCGAGGCCAAAGGGCACGGCCGTCACCAGAGACATCACGATTACCGAGGTCGGAAGGCGCATCGGGGTGACGCTATCACCGGCGCGCCGCGAGTCAACGACGACCTTACAGCTTGGCTTCGTAGAACAACCAAAGACTTAGCTCGGGATTGGGTACCCGGAGCAAGGTGCTCGCCCGCTTGTCGAGCCAGTACTTGCCCTCGAGTCGCACGCGAAACAGGTCGCGCATGCGCACTCGGATGCTTGCCTCGGTGAGGGCCGCGATCGACCGCTCCAGGTACGTCTTGTCGTGAATCGCCTCGTCGTAGTAGCGCACGCGCCCCCGGAACCGCAGATCCTTGTTGGGCCGGTAGTAAGCCGTTAGCCACGCCGAGATGTCCTGGCGGAACTTGGTCTCGAGCTCCATCTGGGTGTTGTCGTCGAGCAGGTAGTGGGTGAGCTGGGCGTGCAGCGCGAGCGTCCTGTCGGCTTGGTACTGCGCACGCACCTGCGTCGTGAGCTGGCGGCCGCCGCACGGAATCGGCTCGCCGCTCTCGTCTTCGTCGGTGCTGACCTCGTAGCACTGGTCGTGGCCGCCGCGCGACAGGTCCTTGTCCTGGTAGCGCTCCCACAGGCCGAGCCACAGGATCGGCGTGGTCTTGACGTTGACGCGCACGTACGTGTCGAGCTTGACCGCGCCGTAGTCCGACGGGTTCGTCCACACGTCGGCGAGTGCACGCAGGTGCAGCTCCTTGCTCGTGCGGATGTAGCGCGCGCGAACGCCGGTCTCGTCGCGTGCGCGTTGACCTTCGAACTCGTCGGGCTGCGAGATCGGTCGTGCGTAGGGGTTCAGGAAGTCGGTCGAGTAGTAGCGCGCGACGACCTCGAGCTCTTCGCGTTTGCGCGTCGCGGTCATGCGCAACAGGCCAGCGGGACCACCGCCGCCGTTGGCTGGCGTCGGCGGGTTGACGCTCGGCGACGGCGTCGGCATCGCGTCGAAGCTGAGCGCCGCTTCGCCGAAGAGATCGAGCCACTCGCGGCCGAACGAGAAGTTGCCGCCGACGGCGCCGTACTTGCCCCCGAACGGCGTGCGCGACCATTCCTGGACGTCGAGCTCGATACCATCGACGAGATCGGTCTGGATCCCGCCGTACGCGGTGAGGCCAAACGAATTCCGGCGATCGGCGAAGTAGGAGATGTTGGTGCCGGCGAGCTTCTCGAGGAACACGTTGGGCAACGTGGCGAACGAGTGCCGCGTGGTCGGCGTGAGCAAGTCGCCTTCCGGGCGCACGTACACGGTGGGCGACGTGCAGTCGGGATCGTTGTCGTTATGCGGGTCGTCGCACTTGCCGCGATCGACGAGCTCGTACTGATAGATGCCCTTGCGATTCGCCGACGCGAAGGCGAACAGCTGCAGCCAGCCGGTGGTCAGCTCGAGCTTCTTCGCGCCGATGCCCGCACCGAGCAGACCATCGCGCCATGCGAAGTCGGGTGTCACGTATTCCGAGCCCGCCGCACCGGTGCACGGCGAGACGAGCCGCTCGCCTGCCGATTGTTGGCACAAGCTCGAAAGCTCCGAGCCGTAGAACAGCTGGTCGTCGAGGTAGAGCCCGTTCGGCGTGTAGTCCTGCGAGTTGTCGAACACGAGGCGCTGGCCAAAGCCGGCGCGGTACGTGCCGGCGATCGCGACGACCGAGTCGTCTTCCCACTTCACGTACACCTTCGGCACGTGGACCTGGTTGCCGCGGTCTTCGGCGATCAGTGCACCGCGGTTCGGATCGTAGATCGGGCTGCCGATCTCGAGGCGCGTCGTCGTGAGCGCGACGCCCGCGATCAAGTGCCGCATCGCAGTCACGCGCGCGCGAATCGCGAGCGGCGGGATCAGCCCGTCCGTGTAGCTCGGCGGCCAGGCTTCGCCCGTCGCGCGGATCCACGTGCGCACCCAGCCGCTCGCAGCGTACGGATCCTCGCCGGGCTTGCGCACGATGATGAACGAGCTGATCGCGAGTAGCTTCTCCTCGGAGAGTGCGCCGGCGGTCACGAGCTCGGCCGGATCCGTAATGCGGCCCTTCTGCAACTCGCGGTACGCGAGGATCGCGTCGACGTCCTCGTAGGTCAGGTTCGGCAGCGCGTAGAGCTCGTTGCGATCGGCCTCGCTGAGATCGACACCGCGCGAGAGCAGATCGAGCAGCTCGTTGTACGTGTCGTCGGTGATCGTGCCGGCGGCGACCAAATCCTGAAGGTCACCTTCGTCGTCGATGTCGATGAACGTCTCGTAGGGGATCGCATGGGCGACGCGCACCCCGAGCAGCACCCATACCGTGAACAACCACTTCTTCACGCTGATCGAACGCTATCGCATTACCGCGGCTACGTGCAGGCCGGCGGTAGCGGATCGCACGCGCTCCACAAGCCGCGTCGTGCGTTTTTTGCGTCGAGCTGGAGCCGCTCGAGCTCGTCACGGCGAGACTCACCGTTCGGCGCGATGAACAGCACGCACGCGTAGCCACGCTGGATGAGCAGCGTGTTGACTTCTTCGCCGCCGACGGTGACGTAAGCGAGCGTGCGGTCGAAGTTGTCGGTGCACTCGACGTCGTAGCTGATCTGCACCGTCTTGTTGAGCACGAGGTCGGTGTTGAGCTGCCTCGCTTCTGCGCCGAAGCACTCGACGCCACCCGAGACCTCGGGCGTATCGACGAGCAAGTAGCGGATCCGGTCGCCGGTCTCGAGCTCGATGGTGTCGCCGTCGATCACGCGCGTGACCTTGCCCTCGCTCGCCCCGCACGGCGATCCGCCGCACCCCGCGCTGACGACGAGCGCGGCGACAGCGAGCCTCACTACATGCACGCGTTCGCAGCCTTCGGCGTGCCCTTGTTCGTCGGATTCGCCGTGCCGTAGTCGGCGAGCGCGAGGCACCAGCTCGCGTAGGTGTCGTTGGCCGTCGTCGAGTACATGCCGGGCGTCACCTGCGCCGCTACGCCGTCGGGCGTCGCACCGTTCGGCGACGATTGCGCCGGCCAGCCGTTCGCGGTCGTGTACGTCACGTTGTCGTAGACCGTCGCGCACACGATCGGCGTGCCGGTGCACGTCGTCGGATCGACGACCTGTACGTCGCCGTTCGTGTTCACCATCGAGAAGCCGAACGTCCAGTCGACGACCGGCAGGCCGCCGTTCATCATCGTGTCGGGGTTGCGTGCGAACAGCGCAAACGCGCCGGGCAGCAGCGACTTGCATGCAGGTGAATTGACGACGCTCGGCAGCGCGCTGTCACCCGCGCGATCGAGGCCAAGGCCGTTGAGGTCGAACGGCGTCGAGCCGATGTTCGTGATCTCGAACCACTCCTGCGATGTCTCGGTGCGGGGATTCATCATCACTTCGGTGATGACGAGGTTGCCCATCGCCGGTTTGGCGATCGCGCGCAGCGTGCCGTTGTCGTCGCACATACCCGGCGGCGGCAGCATCGTGCACTGACCGTTGACCATGCCGGGCGTGCCGAAGTCGCCGAGGCCATACGTCGCGGTCGCGTTGCAGAAGTTCGCCGAGTTGTCGTTCGAGGTCGCGTCGGTGAGATCGGGATCGAGAGCGAGCGCGCGACCGTTCGTCGAGCTCGTCCACGAGATCGCGTCGATCACGGTCGCGCCCGCGACGATCTGCACGTCGCCTGGCGCGGTCATCGAGCCGGCGACCATCGCGAAGCCAAACGTCGCGACCGCACCGTCGACGCCCCCGTTCATGGCGGTGTCGAGCGACTTCGCGAACAGCACGTAATCGCCGGTGTCGACGTGCACGCACGTCGGCGAGTTGATCACGCTCGCGGCCGACGTATCGCCGGCGCGATCGAGCCCGAGGCCATTGAGATCGAACGGTGCGAGCGCCTTGGCTTCGAACCATTCGCCGGCGGTATCCGAGACCTGCTGCGGGCTCGGCATCACCTCGGTGATCACCAGCTCGCCCGGCGCCGGCGTCACGACGGGGCGCATCGTCGCGCCGTCGGTGCACGCACCCATCACGACGGGTGCGCAGTCGTTCTCTTCGCCCGGCGTGCCGGAGTTGTTCGGCTCGAACTCGCTGTCGCGTGATTCGCACCAGTTCGCGAGGTCGTCGTTCGCCGCGTAGTCGGGGGGGCCGGCATTCGAGAGCTGGCGCGAGCGGCCGCTCTTGACCAGCTCGTATTGCGCGGAATCGATCTCGCTGTCGCCGCATTTGAGCGTCAGCTTGCCGCCGTCGGTGTTGAAGAAGTCGCCGAGGTCGGCCGAGTAACCGTAGTCGACGTAGGGAGGCACGAGGTCCGACGTCGAGTTGCCGAGCGTGAAGTACTGGCCCGGCGCGAGCGTGACGTCTTCCATCGTGTGCGAAGAGGCGCGCGAGTCGTCGGGGCGCGCGTGCACGATCGTCAGGCCTTGTAACGACACCGGCTCGTCGCCGGCGTTGTAGATCTCGAACCACTCCTTGCCGTCGTCGGTGCCCGTGCCACCGGTCGGCGCCGCGTAGTCGGCGAACACTTCGGTGATCACGAGCGAGCCCGCGACGAGGCTGTCCTTGCAAGGGCCGCCGGAGTCGTCGGGTCCGCACGCGGCGAGCAGTGCTGCAGCGATGCAGACGGAGCGCATCTGCTTACGATAAGTCATAGCGTGTTCGTGCTGGTGGGAATCTGCAGCCCTGGTACCGGAGACAGCCGGATCTGCGATGCGCGATCGATCACGATCTGGACCTGTTTCTTCTTGTTGTGACGGTTTTCGTAGATCGTCGGCACGCCAGTCACCCACACGAACTCGCTTTTCCAGTTTGCAATTCCGGTCTGCGTGAACACGTCGCGGTCGAAAAACACGAGCGGGAAGTCGGAGAACTGCTGGCGCGATAGCGTGACGCGCGTCGGACCGCGCTCGCCGATCCGGACGTCGCCGACCGTGCCGATGATGTGGACTTCTTTGCCAACGAGCGTCTCGAGCTGCTTCGTCGCGTCCCAGTGCGTGATGTCGATGTAGTTCGCCTTGCCGTCGCCCTCTTTGCGAAACTTGTCGACGAACTCGCCGCGCGCGTTCCACCACGCGAGCCGCTCGTCGTAGTCGGGATACGCCATCACGCCGTCGGCCCAGATCCCGCGCTTCGCCTTGCGCGCTTCTTCCTGCGCGGCGACGAACTCGGCGTGGAAGCGACGCGACTGGCCGTACTTCGGGAAGTACGGCCCCATGCCCGCGCGCACCGCCTCGACGCAGTAATTGACCCACGTGCCGTTCTTGTTGACGAACACGTACGCGAGGTAGCGCTGGTAGCGATCGCGGATCTCGGCCGGATGATCGCGCTCGAGTCGCACCGTCGCGGCGGTATCGAAGTAGCTCTTCGCGAACTCCTTCGCGTCTTCGCCGAGCGGCGTCGGATACTTCGTCGGGCGCGGCGAGTTGCCGCGCTTGAGCGTCATGTACTGCTGCCAGCCGGCCTCGAACTGGCGGCGATCATTCTCCGACTTGAACGTCTCCTCGGTATCGACGCCGAGCAGGCGCAGCGAGCTGTCGAGCCCGTCGACGCGAATCGTGTCGCCGTCGGTGATCTTCGTGACCTTGAACTCGCCGATCACGAGGCCGGGGGTCTCGAGCTTGAGCAGCGACTTCTGCGCTTGCTTGCGCGTGTAGCGATCGGTGCGCGACGGATGGCACGCGACGAGCGCGACGAGAAGGACGAGCGCGATGCGATTCATGGACATGCTGGATTGGGCTGCTGTGGAGTGCCGGACGATGCAGTGTTCACGCACCACGAGGCCGGAATGTCATTGGCGGTGGCGTCGGGGGCGACGCCGAGCGAGTAGGTGCCGACGTTCGGCAAGTCGTCATACGTCGCGAGGTCGATGCGTTCGCCGCACGCTTCGACGTCGACCGCGGCCGCGGCCAAAAAGCTCAAATGAAAGTCGAGCGCGAAGCCGTAATCGATGTACGCCGGCTTCAGGTCGTCGTCGTTGACGAGGCCGAGCACGACGTACGCGCCGGCCGCAACCGTGAGCGACCGGCGCACGAGCACGGGCACCTCGGCGCTGCCGTCCTTGCGGCGAAACCGGACCTTCGTGCCCTCGAGATCGATCGTCGCACCCGACGCGTTGTAGAGCTCGACCCAGATGCCCATCGAGTCTTCGGGCGACTGCGGGCCGCGAAACTCGGTGAGCACGAGGTTTCCGGGCTGGACCGACGGGCACAGCGCTTCCGCTGGGTCGCGGACACAGCCCACGGCCAACACGACGGTGATGAGCCCGATCACTCGCACCCGGTTACTCTAACGCAGGTTATGCTCGCGGGTCATGACGCCAGGAGCCGCGCCTTCGCAACCTCCGCCGGGCGGTCCCGCGCCGGCCGCCCCAAAGCCCGCTGATCCCGTGAAGTCAGCGGCGATCATGCTGGTCGTCGCGGCGGCGCTGATTTTGATCGGCACGATCTCGAAGAACTGGATTACCGGCGGCCGTGGCTCGCGCGACATCCACATCGGGCCGATGGGCGCCGAAGCATGCATGAGCTCGGTGTGCGTCGATGTTCCGTTGCGCGGCATCGACGGCGACATCGAAGCGATCATGATGCTCGCGATGCTGTCGGGCTTTGCATCGGCGGCGGCGGCCGGCACGTTCGGCGGCATGGCGCTCGGCGGCAAGAAGGATCGCATCCCGCTGCCGCCCAAGCTCGGCCAGATCGCGTTCGGCCTCGCCGCATTCTCGATGACGTTCTTCGTGATCCGCATGATCAGCGAGAAGGGCGAGATCAGCTGGGCGGGCTTTCCCGCGATCGGTGGCGTGATCCTCGCCGGTGTCGGGCTCAAGAAGCTGACGCCGTTCCTCGCAGCGCGACCTGCGTTGCCGCCCGGTCAGCAGGCTTATCCGAATCAATCGGGGCAGGTGCCACCGAATCAATCGCAACCGATGCAGCCGCATCCGTATGCGAACCAGTCGGGCATGCAGCCGCATCCGTATGCGAACCAATCGCAACCGATGCCGCCGAATCAGTCGCAGCCGATGCAGCCCAATCCGTTCGCGAACCAATCAGGCATGCAGCCGCAGCCGCAGTACGGTTCGCAACCGCACGGCCAGCCACAGCAAGGGCAGCCGTATGTGCAGCCACATGGTCAGCCGCAACCCGGTCAGCACGGGCAGCCATATGCGCAGCAGCCGTATGGGCAGCAACACGCGCAGCAACCACACGCGCAGCAACCACACGCGCAGCAACCGCACGCGCAGCAACCGTACGCGCAGCAACCGCACGCGCAGCAACCGCACGCGCAGCAACCGCACGCGCAGCAACCGCACGCGCCACAGCAAGCCGGCACGCCGAACTGCCCGCGCTGTGGCACGCAGCTGCACTACGTCGCTCAATACCAGCGCTGGTTCTGCCCGCGCGAGCAGCAGTACGTGTGACGAGCTTCGCGACAATCAGCTCATGACCGTCGACAAGCTCGCCACGCTCGAGGAGCTCCTGATGTGGTGCCGCGCGCATCGGGCCGACGTCGTCGACGTGATCGTGCAGGACGAGTACACGCACGACGTGCTGGTTCGCCAGCGCGACGGCTCGTACCTCTGCTTCGATACGACCTGACTCGGCGGGATCAACGGGGTCACCGGGTGGGACCACAAGCCGACTGCCGACGAATTGCTCGACGCGCGCATCGCCCGCGGCTGGGTCGCGACCCCGACGGGAACCGTCGACGGACCGGTCGTGCTCGGGCATGCTGCATGTCGGTTCCGATGAAGCGCAGTTGCATGCTCCTGCTACTCGCCGCGTGCGGCGGCGACGGCCAGATGATGCCGGTCGACGCGCGCGTGCTCGCCGATGCCGGCGACACCCGCTCCGACGGCTCGTCGCAGCAACCGTATCGCCACGCGATCGCGCTCGACGGTGTCGATGACTTCGCGACCGGCGAACAGTTCGCGACGACGTCGACGTCGTTCGCCGCGCGCGTGACGTGGGACGACAAGAACCTCTACATCGGCTACGACGGTCCCGACCTCACACCGTCGACGACCGACGCCGCGACGAAGTGGCTGTTCATCTATCTCGACACCACCGCCGGCGGCCAAGCGCAGAGCGAGCTCTACAACACGCAGCGCGCGACGTTCCCGCTCGGGTTCGCGGCCGACTACTACGTGCGCTACAAGTGCGACGGTACGTTCACCACGCTCGAGCGCAACGATAGCGGTACGTGGAACACGGCAACGCCGACGCCGATGACGGCGCAGGCCGGCATGCTGCTCGAGCTCGCGATCCCGTTGTCGTCGATCGGTGCGGGCGCGCAGGTCGGCATCGTGACGTGGATGATCAACGAGCAGCAGCTCGTCGAGGGCAGCTACGCCGGCCTCTACGCGAACAACTTCACCGACGGCTACGCGGCGGACCTCGCGCTCACCGCGTATCTGCAGGCCGACTTCACGTCGCCACGCGCGCCGAACGATCCGGCGAACCGCAGGCCTTAGCGCGTCGAGATGTAGAGATCCTTGTTGCCGCCGCTGTTGCTCGCGAACACGAACGTTCGCTGGTCGGCGGCGATCCAAGGATCCTCTTCGCTGCTCGTCGCGGTGTTGAAGTCGGTGAGCAGCGTCGGGTTCGACCACGCGGTCGTCATCGTCTGGCGCGTGGCGGTGTAGATGTCGAACTGGTTGTTCGTGCGATTGCTCTGGAAGTACACGCGCAGGCAGTCGTTCGACAGGAAGATGCCTTGCTCCGCGCCCGTCGAGTTGAACTGGGCGACCGCGGTGTTCGTGCCGCCGGTGATCGTGCCTTCGAAGATGTCCTGGCCGTTGCCCGTGACGTCGCGGCTCACCATCGCGTAGCCGCTCGAGCACGCGAGGCCCCACTTCTCGTACGCACCCGTATTGAGCGCAGTCACCGCCTGCGCGGCGCTCCACGGACTACCGATCGCGGTGCGCGTGGTGCGATAGATGTCGCCGCCGCGACCGAAGTACAGCGTCAGATCGTCGTTCGAGAGCCGCGGGCTTTCCTCGTCGGCGGTGCTGTTGAGGACGGTGAGCGCTTGCGGTGCGTTGAATGCGCTCGTCGGAGTCGTCCGCGTCATCACGTAGAGATTCGCGCTGTCGCCATCGCCGCGCTTGAAGAACAGCTCGAGTCGATTCGATGACAGCGTGACGTCGTCTTCGCCGAGCGCGCTGTCGCCGCCGGGAATCTTCGCCGGCGTGCCCCACGGACCGAGCATCGTTTGACCGTCGGTGCCGCCGCCGCCGTCGCCGTTCGTGCCGCCGTCGCCGTTCGTGCCGCCGTCTACGGTGCCGCCGCCTCCGCCCAGCGACGCATCACACGCGCCGAGCAGTAGGCCGAGCCCCAGGACGAGACGGCTGTCCATGTGGCCATGATAACCGACACCGTCGGTCATGCGCCGCGAAAGTGCGTGTGGAGACCTTGCACACTTACTGGCACGGGAGCAGGGCGACCGCGTCGACCTCGTTCCATCCCGCGACGTTGCCCGAATCGACGACAAGGCGCGCGCCGACGATCCGCTCTTTCGTACATGTCGTACCGAAGGTGGAGACCGCCGCCCCACCGTTGCGGCGCAGCTCGCGACGAGGCTCCACGATGCGCGTGCCCTGCTCGGTAATCAGCTCGACGCGCGTGATCGCGCCCGGGTTGAACGTCTCGTAGATCTCGAGCGCGCGCATGCGTTGCGGTGTTGCGAACGCGACCTCGAGGAACTCCGTCGGCGCATCCGCCTCGCTCGATGCCCATGCGTTCGCGATATCACCCGAGCGCGGATAGACGTCGGGCGCGCCGAGCGCTTGCTGCACCGACCACGACGAATCCGAATACTCCGACGAGAATGCTCGCACCGAGCTCGCCCACTGCGGCGTCGGCGGCGCGACGGGCGTCCGCTCGACGATGCGAGCTTGGGGCGGGCAGTGCGCGGATTCGCGGGTCTGCAGTGCCCATACGGCGATGCCGACTGCGACGACAGTCACGATCGAGTTGGCGACGAGCGCGGCGCAGACGCGACGGGATTGAATGGAACAGGTCAGGCGCATGTCCAAGAACAACGCATGAGCACCGTAAATTCGCTAACTGCGTCGAGTGTGGTGTGGCTTTCACATGCCCGCCGCTTCACGCCGCAGCCGAATCGGGCGTAACCTCATAGCAATCTGCCTGGTCCCGAGTTTGCTCTCTGGTCTGGGCCTGAGGAGGATCGAATATGTCGCTGAAGAACACACTCGTTAACTCGGCCCTGATCGCCGCGATGGCGCTCGGCACCGGCTGCGTGGTTCGCGCGCATGGCCGCGTATCTGCCCCCGTCGCGTACGTCGAGGTCGAACAGGAACCGCCGCCGCCGCGCGTCGTCGTGATTCCCGCTTCGCGCCCTGGCCACATCTGGGTCGAAGGCCGGTGGGTATGGCACGGCGGCCGGTGGGACTGGCGCGACGGCTACTACGAGCGCGAGCGCGTCGGCCACTCGTGGGAGCAAGGTCGCTGGGAACGCCGCGGCCGTGGCCACGTGTGGGTCGACGGCCGTTGGCGCTCGGGCGGCACCGTCCAGCACAACAACAGCAGCGGCCCCGCCGTGCGCGATCACCGCTCGGCACCACCGCCGCCGCCCGCGCAGGACAACGGTCCGCGCGTACGCGATCACCGCCGCTAACCGCTAACGTCGCGAGGGTGATCGTAGATCATCGCCGCGAACGCGAGCATCGCGAGGCAGTGATGGCATAGTCCGGGCGTGCGACGTATCGCATGGCTCGGACTTTTTCTGTTTGCGTGCAACAGCGGCGCGGCGAAGCCGCAAGAGTCACCGCCACGTCCACGTGATGCGGCGGTCGCCGACGCGGATCCCGCGAAGCTCGAAGGCGCGGCGATCTACAAGACGCTGTGCGCGCAGTGTCACGGCGCCGACGCGAAGGGCTACAAGGCCGACAACGCGCCGTCGCTCGTCAACAAGACGTTCCTCGAGAGCGCGACCGACGAGTTCCTGCGCCGTTCGATCGGGGTCGGGCGCCCGGGCACGTCGATGCCTGGCTACGCGCGCGAAATCGGCGGCCCGCTCGATCGCGCATCGATCGATCGCGTCGTCGCGTGGCTGCGCTCGCAAGGCCCGCAGGCCCAACCGCTCGGCACCGCCGCTACTACCGGCTCGGCCGCGCGCGGCCAAGTCATCTATGACCGCGACTGCAAGAAGTGCCACGGCGATCGCACGACGCGCGTCAACGCCGTGCACCTCGCGAACACGCAATTCCTCGCCGCCGCGAGCGACCCGTTCATTCGCTACGCGATCGCGATGGGCCGGCCGGGCACGCCGATGGAGGCGTTCGGCACGAAGCTGTCCGCGCAGGACATCGACGACGTCACTGCCTACGTGCGCACGCTCGGCGTCCAGCCGCAGCAGCCCGTTGGCTCGCTGCCGCCGCCGACCGGCAAAGAACCGATCGTGATCAATCCAAAGGGCAAACACCCCGCGTGGAAGAAGCTGCGCGACGATCCGAATACGAAGGTGCCGCGCTTCGTGTCGGTCGACGAGGTCAACCAGGCGCTGACCGACAAGCGACGCATCGCGATCGTCGATGCGCGGCCGCCGTCGGACTGGATGCGCGCGCATATCAAAGGCGCGGTGCCGATTCCGTATCACGACATGGCGCGGCTCAAAGAGGTGCCGAAGGACGTCTGGGTGATCGCGTACTGCGCGTGCCCGCATCACCTATCGGGCATCATCGTCGACGAGCTCATCAAGATGGGCCACAAACGCGCGCTCGTGCTCGACGAAGGCGTGCTCGAGTGGCACCGCCGTGGTTATCCGATGACCGCCGCCGAGGGCGTGCAGGCGCCGCCGAAGGAGAGCCACCAAGGCCACTCGCACGGTCACGAAGGCCACAACCATCCGTAGCGGCTTTGCAGCTGCGCGCTAGGACTTCTTCAGCGCCTTCCACTCGGCGAGGATCTTGTCTTCCTTGTCGCGCTTGATGCCGGATGACCGCGCGCGCTTGCGCTGATCCTGAGGCAGCGTGTCGAGCCACGCGAGCACGTCCTTCGCGGAATCACCGACGGGACGGAACCGGATGCCGGCCTCGAGCGCGCGTGCCTTGGAGGTCGTGCCGAAGCCGGCGTCCTCGCCTTCATTCGGGATCCACATCGGCATCTCGGCCCACGGCGCGACCTCGTGCTTCTCGAGGAACTTCCAGTCGACCCAGACCGGAGTTGCGACCCGCTCTTTGTCGCCGACGGCAACGCTGACCTGCGTGATCACTTCTTTCATCGTGATCGGTTTCTCGGGGCCGATCGCGTTCATCACGCCAACGGTGTTGTTCTCGATCAGATGGACGATCCAATCGCCGAGGTCGCGACCATCGATGAACTGCACGGGCGTGCTGCCGTCGCCGGGGCACAGCACGGCGCCACCTTCGGCAAACCGCGTCGGCCAGTGCGTGAACCGCCCGGTCATGTCGCCGGGACCGATGATGAGGCCAGGGCGAATGTTCGCGGTGCGGCCGGGCATCGCGGCTTCGGCGGCTTGCTCGCTGAGGGCTTTGAGCGCGCCGTAGTTCTTGAAGTCGTTGCCCTTGATGTCTTCGCTCGTTGGATCGAGGAGCTTCTCGAGCGGCGCGGACTCGTCGGCGCCGACCGGCGCGCCCGCTGCGTAGACCGAGATCGACGAGATGAAGATGTATTGCTTGACGTTCGGCGCGAGCAGCTCGGCCGACATCTTGACGATGCGCGGCACGTATCCCGACGTGTCGACGACCGCGTCCCACTGGCGGCCTTGCAGCGATTCGAGCTTGCCGTCGCGGTCGCCACGCAGCTTCTCGACGTCGGGGAACAGCTCGGGCCGCGTCTTGCCGCGGTTGAACATCGTCACCTTGTGGCCGCGTGCGAGTGCGGTGGTGATCACGTGCGGGCCGAGGAATCCGGTACCGCCGAGCACGAGGATCGATTTCGGCGCCGGCTTGTCGGGCTCGGGTGTCGGCGTTGGCATCGACCGCTGCGAGGATGACTTGGATCCGCATGCTGCGGCAGCCGCGGCGGCGAGCGATCCGAACACGAGCTCACGGCGACCGATGATCATGACGACTCCTTGGCAATTGTGCGCCGGCGAAAGCCGACGCCGAGAGCGAGAGCTAGCGCGAGCCACATCAGCGTCAGCGGGACCGCTGCGATTGCGAGCACCGCGGTGCCGGCGCTGGCAGCCACGAGGCCCGTGCGTCCCCACGCCGCGCTAACGTCCCCGAAGCGAAGTACGAGCGTGTCGATCACGTTCTTCGCGCGGTACTTGTCGTCGCGGCTCACGACGGTGAACAGCAGCTCGCGTGCGGGTCGCGTCAGCCCATGCGTGGCGCTACGGCTTGCGACCTCGACGATTGCGACCGCTGCGAGGCTCGGCGCGAGACTGAGCACGGTTACGCCGACGCCCTGCACGAGCGGCAGGATGCAGAGAACCAGGCCTGGACCAAGCCACGCGAGTAGCGGCCGCGCGAGCACGAGCTGGATGCCGAACGTGATGCTCTGCGTCCATATATCGAGAGACGCGAACCATTCGGTGCGCTCGTTGCGATTCGGCAGCTCGAGCTTCGCAACATCGGCACGTGCGAGATAGACAAACGTCGCCGCGATCGAGGTGCACAGCACGAAGCCGGCGATCGCCATCAAGTAC
>DATDCH010000839.1:0-2709 GCA_036524455.1 Kofleriaceae bacterium
GTTGACCGTCTCACGAGCAACTGTCGGGCCACGAACCAACTCCTCGGTTCGTAACCGCGATCGAGGCGGTCGTCGCGAATCGTGGGCGGCATCCGCCCGTGGATCGCTCGTTCGCACACCTCGTGCCGAGCTCGCTGCCCGGCGCCCGCTACCAGACGCGTTTGGCTCTCGACGTGCAGTCGCCGGTTTGCTCTCGGCTCGCATCGCTTGCCGCAATAAGAAGTGCGAGTCGGCCGTCGGCGCATGTGCGCCGGCGGTTCTTTCTTTGCGGTCGTAGACGGCATCGCTTCTGCAAGCTCGGTCGCGATGCAGCGCCATCACGTGTACCTGTCGCCTGGGATGTTCGGCTTTGGTCGCCTGGGCTCGTACAACTACTTCGCTCACGTCGAGCGCGAGCTCGGGATCCGGTTCGCTGCAGCGGGCCAGGAGATCGCGCTTCACGTCATCGAAGATCTGCCGACCGCTTCGATCCGCAGGCGGGCGACGCGGCTTGCCGAGACGATCGCGCAGACCGCGGGCGACGGGGGCGCGGTTCACCTGCTAGGGCACTCGACCGGCGGCATCGACGCGCGGATCGTCGCTTCGCCCGGCACGCGGTCGATCGTCGACGCATCGCTCGCGTGGCTGCCGCGACTGCGGAGCGTCACGACGATGAACACGCCGCACTACGGCTCTCCACTCGCGAGCTACTTCGCAACCTCGAACGGCCAGCGCGTCCTCGCGGCGCTCTCGGCGCTCACCGTCGCAGGTCTCACCCTGGGAGCCACGCCCCTGGCGGCGACCAGCGTGCTGCTCGGCTTCTTGCGCACGAGCGATCGCGTGCTGCCGTTCAAGCTCCTCATGCTCGATCGCTCGATCAAGTCGATGGTGGGACTCGTCGATGACGCGCGCTGCCCCGAGGTGCGCGAGTTTCTGACCGCGATCTACGACGATCAAGGCGCGATGCTGCAACTCAGCCCCGAGTCGATGGACCTGATGGCTGCCAGTGTCGCGGATCGCCCGGGCGTCGCGTACCGGTGCACCGTATCGATGGCTCCGATGCCCAAGCCGCGTCGCTGGATCGAAACGGTCGGCCATCCCTGGCGCGCGCTGTCGCTGTCGCTGTTCTACGCGCTTCATCGCGTGACCGCGGATCCCGGCGACCGCTATCCGTGCGCCGCGATGCGCGACAGTCTGCCGTCGGCGGGCGACGCGAGCGAAGCGACGCTGAGCCAGGCATTGGCCGAATCGCCTTCGATCGAGGCGAACGACGGCGTGGTGCCGATCCGATCGCAGCTGTGGGGCACGCTCGCCTGGGCAGGCCATGGCGATCATCTCGACGTGCTCGGGCACTACCACGACGACCGCGAGCCGGAGACGGTGTCTCCCGAGCTGCGACATGTCGACTGGCTCAACAGCGGGTCTCGCTTTGGTGCTCGCGACTTCGGTGCTCTGATGGACGCGATCGCGATCGGGATGCTCGAGGCGTGATGGGCCGCTCCGCCCATGCGTGGTCGCATTCGCTCGCGCACCGGTGTACGCCTCGACGTGCGCCCGCTGCTGCGACCTTTCCTGCGCCGCGCTCCGACGGCACGCGTCTTGCGTAGTGCAATCGCGTGGTCGAAACCAAAGTCGCTGACAAGCCTGGCCAGACGCTAGCGATGTCGGCGACCGAAGCGTTGATCGCCGAGCGCGCGGCGGTCTCACGGTTCCACGACGAGCTGATCCGGATCGTCGGTCACGACCTGCGTGCTCCCCTCGGTGCGATCGAAGTTGGCATCGAGATGCTCGCCACCGCCAGTGACTCGGCCGTCGCGATCGCGCGCATCTCGTCGTTTACCAGGCGACTCACCCGGATCGTCGATCATGTCGTCGATCTGACTCGGGCGCGTCTCGGCGGGGGCATTCCCCTCGCGCGCTCTTACACGCGGCTCGTACCGCTCGTCACGGATGTCGTTCGCGAGGTCGCTGCGGCACACCCCCAGCACGAGATCGTGATCGTCGACATCGAAGACCTGCGCGGCTCGTGGGACGCGGAACGCATCGCGCAGGTCGTGCGCGCGCTGCTCACGAACGCAGCGCAGTACGGGCGAGAGCGCGGCACGGTCGAAGTCGACGCGAAGTCGCACCCCGATGGTGAAGCGACCATCACCGTGCACAACGAGCTGCAGGGCACGCCACTTCCTGCAGCGGCCCTCGCGACCATGTTCGATGCCTATCGACGCGGCAGCGACGACGCGCACATCGGCACCGGCATCGGTCTCAGCCTGTTCCTCGCGCAGCAGATCGTCCGTGCACATCGCGGTTCGATCAGCGTCGAGTCGTCGCCCGCCGGCACGGCATTTCATGTCGTGCTTCCGGGCGCAGAAGTGGCCGCATGAGCGGACGCCAGCTCGTTCCGTTCGCGGATCACTACGTCCTCGGTGAAACCCTCGGAAGCGGTGGCATGGGAACCGTGCACAGCGCGGTCGAGATCGCGAGTGGACGCCGCGTCGCCATCAAGCTTCCGCACCCCGCGCTCGCTGGTAACGCGAACGTGAGCCGGCGGTTTCGTGCCGAAGCGCGTGCGGGTGCACAGCTCGATCATCCCAACACGATTCGCGTCGTCGACTTCGGCGGCGAGGAGGGTGCCCAGTTCCTCGTGATGGAGTACGTCGCCGGCGTCTCGCTCGATCAACTCGTCCACGATCAGGGCCCGCTGGACACCGACGCTGCGGTGGAGCTGGTGCG
>DATDCH010000840.1:0-2309 GCA_036524455.1 Kofleriaceae bacterium
CAGAGCTCGAGCGGCGAGCGTCACGACCGATAGCGCTCGGGGTCGAGCCCGTAACGCTTGAGCCAGCGCTGCACTTGCTGCCGCACGCGGCCGAGATCGGCGGCGACCTTGCTCACGTTGCCGTGGTGTTTCTCGAGCAGCGCGACGAGCTCGTCGCGGCGCGCGTCGGCGGGCGCGATCGCAGGCGCGGTGAACTTCGCGCTCGCGATCTCGTCGGGCAGGTGCGCGGCGGCGATCTCTCCGCCCGCTGCGAGTGCCGCGGCGCGCTCGACGGCGCGCACGAGCTCGCGCACGTTGCGCGGCCACGCGTATGCCAGCAGCGCGCGAATCGCGGCGGCTGCGAACGTCGCGTCGGGTGCAATCTCGGCGAGCATCGCGCCGAGATCGACGCGTCGGTCGGCGAGCGCGGGTAGCTCGAGCTCGAAGCCGGTGAGGCGTGCGAGCAGGTCTTCGCGGAAGTTGCCGTCCTCGATCATCGAGTCGAGATCGCGGTGCGTGGCGGCGACGACGCGCAGGTCGACCGGCGTGGTGCTCGTCGCGCCGACGGCGCGGACCTCGTGCTCTTCGAGCACGCGCAGCAGCGCAGCTTGTGCGGGCGCGGGCAGGTCGCCGATCTCGTCGAGGAACAGCGTGCCGTTGCTCGACGCGGCGACGAGACCGGGTGCATCTGCGATCGCGCCGGAGAACGCGCCCTTCTTGTGGCCGAACAGCTCGCTCTCGACGAGCCCCGACGGCAGCGCGCCGCAGTTGACGGGCACGAACGAACCCCTGCGCCCCGACATCGTGTGGATGCCGAACGCGACGCGTTCCTTGCCGCTGCCGGTCGGGCCGCCGACGAGCACGGGCACCTCCGACGCCGCGATGCGCGCGAGCTCCTCGAACGCACGCGCGAGTGCCGGATCGAGCGTGACGAGCCCGCCGACCTTCGGCTTCGCCGGCAGCTCGAGCACCGGGTCGCCCGACGTTTCCGACACGCGCAGCATGAAGAAGCTGCGGCCGGCTTCGATCACGTCGTGGTCGGCGACGATCGCGCGCTCTTGCTTCGCGCCGTTGACGAGGATGCCGTTGCGCGAGCCTGCGTCGACCGCGAGCCAGTGTGCGCGATCGCGCTCGAAGCGCAGGTGACTCGACGACATCCACGGATCGGGAACGTCGACCCGCAGCGAGCTACCGTCGCGCTTGACGCTGCGCTGCGCGCCGCGGCCGATCTCGATCTTGTCGATGTTGGTCAGCGCCCAGCGCGCGCCGCCGCCGGGCTTGCCGCCCGCAATCACGACATACAGGTGATCGACGCGCTGCATCTGCGCGTGAACCGACTCGTCGATCGAGAGCGTGCGGGTATTCACCATCGAAACGTGAGAGGCCAGCATCCAAGTGATCGAGGCCCGTTCGCAAGGGCGGTTCTTACACTCTTTGATGGCCGCGAAACATCCATATCGTGAATCCCCCGCCGAGGAAGCGCTCGTGCGACCGATTCCGACTCCCGAGGCGCCGAGGTGGCGGCGCGCTATGGCGGCGGTCGGCTGCATCGCCGCGGTGCTCGGCAGCCTGGTCGGCGCACCTCAGCTGGCGCTGCTCGGCTTCTTGACGCTGAGCGCGGGCGTCGTGTTCATGATCACGCACGATTGGTCGCTGCGGCAGAGCGCGATCGATCGGCTGCAGCGGCTGCCGTTCCGCGTTGTCCACGACCGGTCCGACGTGCTCGACGCCTCGCTCGGACCGCGCCCGCTACTCGGGGTCCGCTTCGTGCTCCGGCGTCCGGGGTGCGTCGAGATGCCGATGCGGCCACATTCGCTCGTCGAGCTGGCCGAGTTGCTCGCGACGTGGGGCGTTGCGGTGCACGAGCGGTACGGCGTCGCCGAGGTGGTCGTCGCGTGGGGCACGCGGCCAGGCCCACCGGCGAGCCTGTAGTCAGTCGGCGGGCGGATCCTTCATCGCCAGCAGGTCGGGATGGCTGCTACGCGCCAACACCGGATTGGTGCGCGTGCGCTCGAGCCGCGGCCGCTGATCGGTCGACAGGCCGCGGCCCTCACGCGTCATCAGCGCGATCTTGAACTCGCCGGGCAGCCCGCGGATGCGACTCATCAGTAGCTCGACCTCGCAACCCTCGCGCGCGAACACGTCGTGCACGAGTGCCGCCTTGCTCTCGAGCAGTGCGAGCTGTTGGCCACCGGCGGAAGCGGCGAGGCGCGCCGCGAGGTTCACCGTCGAGCCGAACAGATCGAGCCGTTCGTTCGCGCGGACCAAGAAGCACGGACCTTCGTGCACACCGGCGCGCACGGCGAACGGAATCTGGTGCTCGCGCGACA
>DATDCH010000841.1:0-9914 GCA_036524455.1 Kofleriaceae bacterium
TTCGCGCGCTGTAACCGCAACGTCACCGCCGCCGGGGCCGCCGCCGCCGCCGCGCACTGCCAAGCCGCGATCGATCGCGCCGAGGCCATGCAGCCGCCGAAGCGCGCGATCGCGATCGCCGCGCGCACGCGGCTCGGTCACTTCCTCCGCTTGCAAGGCAAGCCCAGCGAAGCGCTCGCGATGCTGCGCAAGACCGTCGACGAAGCGACGGCGCTCCACGGCCCGCAGCATCCCGACGTCGCGATCGCGCGTTACGTACTCGGGATCGCACTGATCAGCGGCGAGGACTTCGACGCAGGTATCGCGGAGCTGCGTGCGGCACTCGACATCCGGCGCGCCGCGTTTCCGGGCAATACGGTGCAGGTTGCCGAGTCGCTGCAAGGGCTCGGCGATGCACTGGCGAGCGCCGGCAATCACACCGAGGCCATCCCGCTGCTCGAGCAAGCGCTCGCGATGCTCGATGCCGCGCGCGAAGCCGACAGCGCGCACGCCGCCAACGCACACGTGCTGCTCGGCATGTCGCTCGAAGCCGTCGATCGCGGCCGCGACGCGCTCCCTCATTATATACGGGCCGCCGATATCGCCGACCGCACGCTCCAGCACCGCGAAGCAATCGCCGCGATGGCGCTGCGACTCGCGGCGAACACGCTGCGCGATCGACCCGCCGACGGCGTGCCGCATCTCGAACGTGCCGTGCGCTTACTCGAACGTGGCAAGGCCTCGCCTGCGGATCTCGGGATGACGCAGTTCCGGCTCGGTCAGTTCCTCGCCGAGCTCGGTCCCCGCGAACGAGCCCGGGCCCGCGCCACCGCCGAAGCCGCTCGGGCGAGCTTTGCCGCGGCCGGCGCGACCGCCGAGGTCGCCGAAGTCGACGCATTCCTACGCGCCCAGCGCTGAGATCAGTAGCCATAGCAGCCACTTGCTCGACTCATTCTGGAGGTGTGCGATAGACGCGCTATCATGCCGCGTTAGTGACGTCGGTGGCCGCGGAAATCGGTTCGAGCGCGAGCAGTTACGAGATCTTTGGCAAGCTCGCGAAGGGCGGCATGGCCGAGATCTTTCTCGCGCGCGCCGCCACCGCTGCCGGGGTGTCGCGGTTCGTCGTTCTCAAGCGGGTCCTCCAAGAGCGTGCGAGCGACCTGCAGTTCCTCCGCATGTTCCTGGATGAAGCCCGGCTCGCGGCCCAGCTGCAACACCCGAACATCGCGCAGGTCTACGACGTCGGCAGGTTGGGCGACTCCTACTTCTTCACGATGGAGTACGTCCACGGCGTCACGCTGCGCGAGGTGATGCAGCAGATCGGCGGCCAACCGGTCGCGATGGGCGCTGTGCTCGCGATCGCGGCGGGTGCAGCGGCGGGTCTGCACCACGCGCACGAGCGTATCGGCGTGGATGGTCGACCGCTCGGCATCGTGCATCGCGACGTCTCACCGTCGAACCTCATGGTCAGCTTCGAAGGTCACGTCAAAGTCGTGGACTTCGGAATCGCGAAGGCGACGTCGCGCTCGCAAGAGACGTACTCGGGAACGGTGCGCGGCAAGATCAGCTACCTGTCGCCCGAGCAAGCGTCGGGCAGCGTGATCGATTGCCGCAGCGACATCTTCTCGCTCGGCATCGTGATGTGGGAAATGCTGACCGGCCTGCGCTTGTACAAGCGCGAGAGCGACTACGCGTCGATGGCGGCGGTCGTCGAAGAGCCGGTGCCACCGCTGCCGCCTGGCTGCCCGCCGGCGCTCGTGTTGCTCGTGACGCGCGCGCTCGCGAAGCGGCCCGAAGAGCGGTTTCAATCCGCACAACAGATGCTCGAGGCGATCGAGCACGTCGCGGCGAGCTTGGCGTCGCCGCTGTCGTCGGCGGCGCTGTCGCGTTACATCCGCGAGCTGTTCGGATCGCGACCCGAGCCATGGGCAGGGATCGCGCCGAGCAGCACGCGCAACATCGTGACCGTCAACGCCGAGCCTTTGCCGAAGGAACTGATCCTGCCGCCGCGCGGCGAGATCGATCGACAGCTCGCGACGGTGCACGACTTCACCTCGTCGATCGATCCAATGGAGCTGCGCCCGACCGTCGCGCTCGCGCTGCCGATGTCCGAGCCGACACCGCCATCGTATCCGCACTACGTGCCACCGCCGCACGCCCAGGCGCACGCCCAGGCGCCACCACCGCAGGTGCGGCGTGGCATCTCGCCGTTGTGGATCGGCACGATCTCGTTCGGGCTCGCGATCGCACTAGCGATGACCGCGCGCGTCTATCTGCGCAAGTCTGCGCCGGCGGTCACCACCCAAGACGATGCCGGCGTCGTGGCGGCCGAGGAGATCGACGCCGCCGTCGAGCAGCAAGCGACGGTCGAGATCGATGCGGGTGTCGCGGAACCAGTCCCCGCCGCGGGTGCGACGGTCCAGCAGCAGCCGCAGCAGCCGCAGCCGCAGCCGCAGCCGCGGCCGCCCACCGGCGATCCTCCGCCGCCGAAGCCTCGCACGCGACCGGCCACGCCCGAGCCATCGACTGATTGGAAGGTGTTCGCGGCGTGCGCGTCGACTGGCGCGTCCAAGTCGCCGACGAATTGCGTGCTCACCGCGTGCCGCCTCCGCGAGTCCGGAAAGGCGCTCAAGTGGATCGCGAAGGTGCCGGCGAACAAGCGCGCGGACCTCATCGCGACGTGCAAGATCGATGGCGTCGAGCTCGAAGCGTCGAAGCTGCCCGACTGAGACAACGATCCAGAGCGCTGTCAGTTCTAGATCGTGATCGGCGTCGGCGAAACGATGCCGGTGCGAGCTCCGCCCTGCGCATGGATCCAGATCGCACCCGCGCCGCCGCCACCACCACCACCGCTGTCGTCGCCTTCGTTGCCGCCGTCCTGGCCGGTGAGCACGTTCAAGTACGAACCGTTGCCGCCGTCGCTCCCACCGAGTGAACCGGCCGAGCCGCCGCGTGCCGGTAGCATGCCGTTCGATTCCAGGCCGTCGTTGCCGGGTTGATTCATGCCGCCGCCCTCGCCACCGCCACCACCGTCGGAGAACACGCGGCCGACCACGTTCACCATCGGCGCGTCGAGCACGATCATGCCGCCCGAGCCGCCACCTGCACCGCCGCGCAGGGTCGCACCGCCGTTGCCGCCGGCACCCGACGCATTGATCGCAGCGGCTGCAGTGACGTCGATCGACGTGGCGGCCGCAAGCAGAATCGCACCGCCGCCGAGTCCACCGATCGAGATCGGAGCGGTGTTGCCGTCCTGACCTCGACAGCCGCCGCGCAACGTCGTCGGTGGCGCGAGCGGAATCGCGGCACCGGGCTTGCCGCTGTCGTCGGTCCGGATCTGGTTGTTGCGGAGGCCGCCGTAGCCGCCGGTACCTGCGAAGCTGCCACCGCCGCCCGCACGAGTTTCAGGGTTGGCGCCGCCGGTCGGTCCGGTGCCGTAGTTACACGCTGCATCGAGCGCCGCACCCGAACCCCCACTCGCGCCCGTCGTGTGCGATGCGATATCGACGACACCGTTGACCGTGATCGTTGCGGTCGCGATCAGCACGAGTGGCTTGCTGCCGACGACGCGCACGCTCGGCACGACAAGATCGACGCCTGCGATCACGCAGTAGGAGCCACCGCCGAGCGAATACGGAACGCAGAGCTGCGAGGTATCGGTGTTGATCGTGCTCGGGATCGTCGGCGATGTCGTCGGCAGCTCGCCGAGACAGATGCCTCCTTGCAACAGCGCGCTGCCTCCCCAGCCGCATTTCGGATCGGTGTTCGCGTCGGCGATCATCGTGTCGATGCCGGCGGACGCGGCATCCGCGCCGTTGTTGTCGTCGGGACCATCGCCGAGCAAGAACCGGCAGCCGCTCGTAGTAACCGCGAGCGCTACTGCAACCTGCCACATCGACATAGGAACCACAGTAAGGATCACGATCACCTGCGGTCAACCAGCATTGTCTAGCAGCGACAGTTGAGCCACGATCGACACGCGTGCGCTTCACCATCACCGCTTGCGTGATGCTCGTCATGTCGAGCGCCGCCGCAGACACGCCGCCCGAACGAGCTGCGCGTCTGTTCGATGAAGGGTTGGCGCTCAAAGACAAAGGCGACGCACGCGCTTGCGACAAGTTCGCGGAGAGCTACCGCCTCGTCGCTGCAGCCGGCACTGGCTACAACCTCGCTGAATGCATGGAGCAACAAGGCCAGCTCTTGCGCGCATGGAAGCTGTACAGCGACGCCGTGCTCGAGTGGCAACGCGACGATAAGGACCGTAAGGCCGAAAAGGCCCGCGAACGCATGCGCGCCCTCGAGGCGAAGCTCGTCACCGTCGTCGTCGAGCTCGACGATCCGAAGATCGAACAGCTAAGCATCAGGATCGCCACGCGCGACGTGAAGCCATCGCGCACGATCCGCGAGCTTACCGACCCAGGTGAGATCGAGATTCGTGCGGTTGCGCCGGGCTATGTCCCGTTCGTGCGAACGCTGGTGGCCGACGCGGGTGCGACAACCAAGTTGCATATCGCGCTACAACCGATCGCTGATGCCAGTCGCGCCGAGCCGCTGGTCGAGACGCATCGCAGGCGCAGCCGTGTCGCGCTTTCGATCGGCATGGCCGGCGTCGGCGTGGCCGGCGTGATCGCAGGCACCGTGCTGTTCTTCGATGCGCGCGAGCAACAGGCAAAGGGCAACACCGAAGTCGCGCAGCGCCGCGCTGATCTTGCAACCGGCTTTGGTGCCGGCGGCGCGGTGTTTCTGATCGCGGCGACGTTCGTGTTCATCACGGCGCCGCGCGATGTCACGGTCACCCCGGTTGCGGGCGCGAGCTCGGCAGGCGTTTGGCTGAGTCGCTCGTTCTGATCAGTTAGTCGTTGAGCGGGATCTCGATTCCGATCCCGACACCTGGAATCGCGGCATCCGAATCGTTGTCGACCATCCTCGTGACGCCGAGACCGGCAACGAGCCATGGCACTTGCTCGCCTCGCCGGCAACCCGACGGCGACATCGACAGGCGCAAGCCCGCGCGTAGCACACCACCGACGGTCGTCTGTGGTGTATCGAACGTCGGGTAGTCCGAATCGTCGCTGACATCGATCGGCCGCGCATCGATCGGCTCGGAGATATACGCCGACGCCTGGAACGTCGGCACGAGCGTGCAGTTCGGGATGCCGACGACGAGACCCGCATCCGCCGAGACAAACGAGCCCGCATCGGCAAAGCCGCCGCCGGCTCCGGCGAAGAACGTGAACCCCGTCGCGCGCGGATTGTTCCGGATGCCGACGCGTCCCGTATAGAACGTGCGGCTCTCGGGAGACGGGCCGCTATCGCGCAACGCGGCCGCAGTGCCCTCGACGGACACCTCGGTGTTGTCACCGATGCCGTGGCGCAACCGGCCCGCGCCGGCGTCGAGCGAGGGATCGAAGATCTGCGCGTGGCGCGACACGTCGATGTCGAGCGCTTGCTTGTTCTCGGGCAATGCGGCGAGCGGCGTCACCGCGAAGAGTTGGCTGGGCGGGGAGTACACGCGTTGGCTGCATGCTGCGGTGGCAAGAAGCAGGACGGCGGCGAGCTGTCTCATGGTGCATCGATGACACGTGGCCCGACCATTTTGGGACCTCGAGCCGCATGCTGCCGGCTTGTTCTGTTCGTTGCTTGTGGGGGAAACCCGACAGCGCGACCCCGATCGCTGTCATCTGAATGTTATGGGCTCAAACGGTTGGGAATCCGCGTGAAATCCTGATCAGCGCGGCGGCTGGATGACACTGGCTGGCAGTGTGTAGTTTCTGCACAGTTTGTGCGTCGGCGTGTGCGAGCATCGTCTTCATGCGCGCCGCCCTTGTCTTGGCTCTTGGTCTCATTCCCGTCTCCGCCTCCGCTCACATTCACTTGACCCAGCCGCAAGCTCGCACCGACTCGACGACCGGCGATCAAAAGGAACAGCACTGCGGCGTGCTCAACCAGACCCGCAACCCGGCGCGCGTCTCGACGTACAAGCCCGGCGACATGCTGACCGTGAACTGGCTCGAGACGATCAATCACACCGGTTGGTATCGCATCTCGTTTCAGCCCGACGGCGCAGTGTTCGGGATCCCGCCGGCGGCGAACGGTCCGACGGGCGGCGGCGCCGCGAGTAACTTCCCGACGGAGAACCGCACCGGCATGGTCGACGCTGCGAACGGCAGCATCGTGCTCGCGGATCGCATCGCCGACGGCACGCTGACGACGACGGTCACGCTGCCGATGATGGAGTGCAACAACTGCACGCTGCAGTTCATCCAGGTGATGAACGACAAGCCGCCGTATACGGTCGACGCGGCGAGCGACGACATCTACTTCAACTGCGCCGACATCACGCTCGCGAACAACGCGCCGGATGCCGGAATGGTGAACATGCCCGATGCCGGAAATGGGGGCAGCGGCAGCGGGAGCAACATGGGCGGCGGCGGCGAGATCAGCGGCGGCTGTTCGACCGGTCCAGTGACCGGCCTACTTGGTTTACTCGGCCTGCTTGGTCTTCGCCGTCGCCGCCGCTAACCGCGGCTTAGAACAGCGTCACGCTCGCGCGCGCCATCAGCGCGTGCTCGAACTGCGTGGCCGAAGTGATGAACGCGTCGCGCTCGAGGCGGAACGTGTAGTCCGCAGACGCGAACAATAGATTGGTCAGGATCGGCACCTTGAACCCGGCCGTGCCCGAGAAATCGAGCAGCAGGCGACCGCCGAAGTTGTCGGAGCGCGAGTTGTCGGTGTTCGTGACCGGGACGAGCAAACCGAACTGCGCAGAGCCGAACAACCAGCGCGCAAACGTCACGGTCGCGTTGGCACCGATCACCGGGCCGAGCGTCGTGTAGTTGTCGACCTGGCGCAGCGTGACCGGGTTATCGCTCTCGTCACCGTCGACGACGAGCAGCTCGTTCGTGAACGTCTGCCGGAAGCCGAACCCGAACCGAGTTCCCACGTTGAGCTTGAGTAACAGCAGATCGAGATCGACGGCCTTGAGATTCGCGCCGAGCTCTTCCTGGAGCTGGAACGGCGCGAACGGCTTCGCGACCTTGAACCGCAGGTTGTCGGGGTTGGCCTCGTCGCCCAGCGTCGCGGTACGGATCGTGGCGCCGTCGCCGTCGACGATGTTCAGCATGATCCGGTCCGCGGAGTTCTGGAAGTAGACGTAGCCCGGAAAGATGCGCGTCTTCATCGAAGCGCGCACGTACGGGCCGAAGACGTCACTGTTCAGCTTGTACGAGTACAGGCCCGACGCGGCAAAGCGATCGTGCGTCGGCGTCAGCCCGCCGGTAACGGGATCGACGAGGTCGAGCCGCATCTCGGCGTTGACGTCAACGAAATGCACGCCGCGATCGATCACCATGCCGAAGTTGCCAAACACGCCGAACTGCGCGGTGGACCCGCTCGTCGCGCCGACCGCGTTTCGCATCTGGTTGAACATCAGCGTGCCGCCGCCGTTGAGCGACAGCCGAAGGCCGAGCAACTCGACACCGCGTGGGAGCTCGCCGAACACCGGGCCCGAGCCGCGGAACGCGAGCGAGTCCGGATCGACGACGATCAAGTAGTCGCTCACCGTGTCGGGCAGCACCGTCGCGATCGCAAAGTCGACCCGCGTCTCGAACGGTTCGCCTGCACGCACGATCTTGTACGAGCCGGGCCTGAGCTCGAGGATCGGCGGTTGCTCGCCACTTCCCTCGAGCGCGCCGACACCCGACGCGACGACCGAGCGACTCTCGGTGGAGAAGATGTCGAATGCCATCGGCACGTACGTGTTGCGGCTCGTCAGCACGTGGACGCGCAACCCGGAGGCCGGTGTCTCGGTCGGCGTCGGAACGTCGGCTTGATCCGCGGCGGGCGCGGGAGCCGGCGCGGGTGTCGGCGCAGGCGCAGGTGTTGGCGCAGGCGCCGGTTGCGCTGGAGCCGGTTGCCCCCGCGCAACGCCCGTCATCACGATCAATGCGACGCACATCCCCCTAAGTGATGCATGCATAGAGATAGGGAAACGCCGTCTCGGGCCTGACGCAAGTCTTCGTGTCACTTCGTTCCGCAGCTACAGCGCGCCACCCATCTCGAGATGGTGCTCGTGCTGCTTTGCGCCGGCCGCGCGCAGCCCCTCCGCGACGGGCTTCTCCACGACGCCCACTTCGATCGCGCTCGGCGTCCCGCGCGTGACGACCGCGGCGATCATGTGCGCGGCATGGTCCTCGTCGTTCGCGCGAAACGGGAACAGCAAGCCGCAGTCGGGCAATAACGCCGCCGCATAATGCACGAGCGCGCCGCCACGAATCTGCAACATCGTCGAGCTCGGCCGAGCCGTCCGCCAGCGCGCGAGCTGCCCCGCGCCGAAGTCATATCGCGTCTCGATCTCGCTATCGTGCGCCGGGCTCACGTCCTCGACGCGCAGCGTGCCCGACCGCGTCGCTCCAAACTGCTCGGCCGCGAATCGCGACATTCGCAACACATCGATCTCGTGGATCACGTCCATCCCGACGCTGCGATACAGCCCGATCGCCGCTTCGTTGTCGGCGCGCACTTCGAGCCGCCAATCACTGCAGCCCGCCTCGCGAAATCGTGTCGCGATGATCGCCATGAGCTCCTTGCCGATGCCACGACCGCGCCACTGTGGATCGACGGCGATCTGACGCACGTCGCCGCGCAAGCCGAGCGCGATCGTCAGCGCGTAGGCGACCAGCTCGCCGTGCTCGGTCTCGAGAAAGAACGTGTGCGCCCGATAGTGCCGGTCCCACCAATTGATCTCGAACGGCGGTTGTTCGACGCCGAGCTGGCGCTGGAACTCTACGTACTCGGCGTGGTCTTCACGACGTGCCGGGCGGGCCTGATACATCGGGCATGAGCATAAGCGAGATCACCCCCGCGAGCCTCGTCGGGTTGCGTTCGGCATGCGCGCCGTTCGGCCCGCTAGGGGCCAGGCGCGTAGAGTGCGTCGGCACCGTTCTGGCCACGAGCTCATCCTGCTGGCGCCGCACAGACCTAAGCCTGCCTGCGTGCGGAGCTCTGACTCTCACGCAGGTGAATCATCGAAGCGCAGCGGGCCGTGCTGCTTCCAGCCCGTTGTCAGCAGCCAGACCGACGGAGGTTTGGTCGGCGCGGGCTCCGTGATCAGATCCTGAACCATCCACGCGTGCCTCGAGATCGGTTCGGCCCAGCCCGTGAACCACGGCGCACTCGAGAACGGATCCGTCCCGATCGGACTTTTCGGCCTGATGGATCTCGTTCGAGCCGAGCCACACGCGGTGGCGCTACGGGATGTGCGAATGTCGTCCGAATGAGGTCAGTCGTGGCTGTTCTGGTTGGCGTTGCGATGCTGAGCGGCTGCACGACGTACGGCGGATCGAAGACGACTGCAAAGGTCGGTGGCGTCATGACTGTGGCGGGCTTCGCCACTTGGTTGCCGTTGGCCCGCGAGAATGCGTCGTACGACGAAGCGGGACTCGCCATTCTCGGCACCATGTTCGTTTTGATCCCGGGCGCGCTGCTGGGCGTTGGTGGCCTAATCGGAATGGCGGAGTACAAATTGGAGCCCGTGACCGATGCGCCCGTGGCTCGAGCGCATGAGCAGGAACGGCAAGCTCGGGCGCAGGCATTGGATCTAGCCTGGGCGCTAACAAAGGCCGCGGCCGCGGCCGCGCGATCCGGAGACTGCAACTCTGTCATCGCGCAGAGTCCAGGCGTGCGAGAGATCGATGCCGACTTCCACTCGACCGTGTTCATGCGAGACGTCGCAATAAAACGATGCCTTGACGAAGCCAGTGCGCCCAGCGTCGGCCCTTGATTCGCTTCGCTGCGCGACCGCGCGACGCTCGATCCGTATCGGACGATCGCGAGCTTCTGGCCTCGGAGTCGGGCCAGCAACCGTCAGCGCAACTGATCACTCTACAAACGTTGGAAACATCACTACGATAATCGGAGGAAACGGGTCGACAATT
>DATDCH010000842.1:0-17362 GCA_036524455.1 Kofleriaceae bacterium
GCGGCGGAGCGATCGCGAGCAAGCGGTGCACCTGCGTCGGCACGAGGAACACCACCGTCGCTAGATGCTGCTCGACATCGGCGAGGAAGTGCTCCGCGCTAAACCGCGACGCGAGGATCGTGCGCGCGCCGGCCGCTCGCGCCGCACGCAGCAAGATGCCGGGTGCGGAGTGTGCGAGCGGGCAGACGATCAGGTGCGTGTCGGCCGCGGTCAGCGCGTACGTGCTGCGCAGCTCGTCGCTGCGTGCCCGCTCCTGCTCGGCGGTGCGCCAGCAGCCCTTCGGCCGTCCCGTCGTGCCCGACGTGTAGAGCAGCGTCGCGCCGATTCGCGCATGATCGATCGCCGCTGCGCGATCGGTCGGCTCGAGCTCGTCGAGCACGAAGCGCGGCGTGGGCCCACACGCAGCATCGCGATGCGCGTGATCGACGAGCAGCACGCGCGGCTTCGCGTGACCGACGATCCACTCGATCTCGCCCGGCGCGAGCCGTGGGTTGATCGGCACGAGCACGAGGTTGGCGAGCGTCGCGGCATCGCGCGCGGCGACGAAGTCGGGTCCGTTGCCGGCAAGCACCGCGATGCGTTCACCTGCGTGAATGCCGAGCGCGGCGAAGCGGGCGAGCAGGGCGCCTGCGCGGCGAGCGGCGACGTCCTCGTCGAGCAATTCAGTCATCACGGCTGGCATGGCGCGGCGGATTGCGGCACGCGAGAAATACGCGGGTCCACGGATTGGGTAGCATGAACCGATGGAGCTCATCGTCGCCTTCGGCTGCGTCGTCGTCTTCTTTGGGTGGATCGGCGTGCTGATGATCCGGCGCGGCTTGCGCGAATCGAAGCGGCCTCCGATCCCGCCGGCGAGGATCGCCAACGCCGAAGGGGCCGAGTCGGCGTACGCCAAGGTTGCCGATGTCGCGGACCAGACACCGCGCAAGCTCGGCAAGGGCTTGCTCGTCACCCTCGGTCTCGGGTTCATCGCGGCGCCGTGGATCGTGCTGGCCGGCATCATCCACAGCCTCAGCAACCTGGACATGACGAAGGGCCGCGTGCTGCGCATCCGCAATCGCGCGCGCCTGCCCGAGCTCGCACGCGGCGACGGTTGGTCACCGGCGGAAGTCACGCTGCGCGACGACGTGCCGGCGCACGAGCGCAAGCTCATCGGCGAGCTCTGGCTGCTGACCGCGCGAATGGAGCACGCGTCGATTGCCGCGTTCTCGCAGCTCAGCCTGCACCTCTCCGCGCTCGGCGCCCCGGCACGCTTGCTCGCGGCGACCCACCGCGCCGCGCTCGACGAGATTCGCCACGCCGAAGCGTGCTTCGCGGTCGCACGTGCGCTGACCGGCGAGCCGCACACCGCGGGACCGATCGAGGCGCTCGGCTCGGAGCGCGCAGGCTCGATCGATCTCACCCGTCTCGCGATCGGCTCGCTTGTCGATGGCTGCATCGGCGAGGGCATCGCCTCGGACGTCGCTTCGCGCTCCGCGCGCGATGTCGCCGAGCCCACGTTGCGCGCGACGCTCGAGATGATCGGTCGCGAAGAGGCCACGCACGCCGAGCTCGCGTGGGACGTCCTCGCGTGGTGCCTCGAGCGTGGCGACGTGTCGCTGCATCGCGCCGTTGCCGCGCGCGTCGAGGCACTCGCCACCGAGATGACGCCGCGGCTGCCCGATCTGCGCGGCGCAGACCCGCAGGTCCTCGCCCGCTTCGGCGTCATCGATCAGGACACGATCGGTGCGCTCGCGACCGCGCGTATCGCGGCCGTGCAGACGCGCGCGCGTGCACTGCTCGCACGCGAAGACGCCGCGCTCGCGGCATAGGCTCACAGGTACAGAAACACGTAAATCGCGATGCCGGTGACCATCGCGTAAAGCCAGATCGGCAGCGCGACCCGCGCGATCTCGCGGTGAGCTTTGTACGACCCGGTGAGGCCGAGGATCGCCGCGACGAGCACGAGCGGCACGCTCACGACGGCGATCGGCTCGTGCGAGAAAAACACGATGCGAAAGACCACGAGGGTCGCGCCGTCGAAGCGCGGCGGCGCAAAGCCGAACTGGACAAACCGGTATACGAACAGCGCGAGGAACACGGCGGCCGCCACGACGGCGGCGAGCATCAGCCGTTTGTGGAGGCGAATGTTGCGGCGGCGGATCGCACGATAGCCGAACACCGCGCAGACGAGTGCGACGAGCGTCGCGCAGGTGTCGGCGAGCGCAAGCGCGCCGTCGAGCTCCATGGTCAACCCTTCAGAGCCTGACGCGGCGGGATCTCGACTCCATCCTTGTAGAACTTGATCGAGCCCGCGAGTAGCAGGCGCACCCGGTCGCGCAGGTCGAGACGCTCGTACTCGGAACGTTTGAGCTGTTGCGGCGGCGTGTCGCCGTCGCAAATCTCCACGCGGTCGAAGCCAACGCGTTCCATGGTCATCCTATACGGCGGCTGGCAGCGCCGGGCCTGTCCACGAACCGTCGGAGAGAGCTTCGATCTGTGCCTGGCGCTCGGCGAGCTTCTCGATCTCTTGCACGCCGCGGATGCAGGACAGGATCAGGAATGCGTCGGCGAACATGACCCAGAACGCGTGCTCGAGGAACCGCCACCATTCGGGGTTGGCGATGCCGTAGACCGATTCGGGCCACAGGATGCCGCGCACGAAGTGATCCGCCGCGACGAAGATCGTGGCGGTGACCAGCACGCGCCAGTCGCGATAGAACGCGAGGAACGCGAGCGAGCCGAAGACGTGAAAGTGGGTCTCGATGCGGCCGCCCGACAGGTGAATGAGCAGCGCCGACCACATGACCTGCGAGACGGCGACGACGTGCCGCGTGATTGTCGCACCGGGGCGCAGGATCGTGAGCGCGATCGGCAGGCCGCTGAGCGCACCGCCGAGCACGATCGCGATCGGCACGTGCATGTGGATGCTGCGCTCCTTGCCGCTCCAGCCGTAGGGCGAGAACGCGATCGCGACGACGATCCCGAACACCCACTGGAAGATCATCAGCCACATGAACATGCGATCGGTCTGGCGATGAACGCGGTCGAGTTGTTGATCGAGGAAATCCGTCGCACGTTTGAGGATCGCTTCGAGGGCGGATGCTTTGTCAGTCATGGGCTCTCCGTGGATCGACGTACGTTCGAATCGAACAAGTTGCAGCCGAACACTGGGGCATCGGCGCGGTCAGGTGTCTGAGTCGTGAGCAGCGCGACGATGCGGCGCTGGCCGAAGCTGTCGCCTTCGTGGCCGCGCGATGACGTGATGCCGCCACGGAACTGCAGCGCACCGGTCGCGTCGTAGAGCAGCACGTGACCCGACGTCTCGATCCCGAAGCGCCGGGCTTCCTCGCCGAGCTCGTCGACGCCGACAGTCACGCCGGGAATTGCGGCCGCGGATCGCCAGAGGTCCGTGTCCTGCCAGCTCGCGTCCACGCCGTCGGGCTTGACGAACAGAACATGCGCGCGAACGCGATCGCCAACCCGAGCGATCAGACGAGCCAGCTCGGCGACACTCGCGCGCGTGCACGGACACTGCGGGTGCGCGAGCATGACGAGATTGGGGCGCGTGCGATCGAGTGCGAGCCGCGTGTCGGCTGGCCACTGCGCCGCAGGCGTGCCGCTCGATCCGGGGCGCGCCTTGTAGATGTAGAGGAGCGCAAATCCGGCGCCCACGACAACGGCCCAGACGACGCAGACCACGATAAGGCCGCGCGTTCCCACGCAGATCACTCTATCAAGGTGCTGCAACAATTTGCGGCACTGGCGGCGATCATCGTCGCCGATGAAGTCGCACACTGGCGATCAAGTCAGGAGTATCCGCACACGGTTGATCCGCGGGAGCGGCGACGACGGTCAACCCACGCGCTGCGTTCGAGTGAGCGGCTGTTCGTGAGCCGCGGCTACCTGGAGGTATTCGTGAATGACGCGGATCGCGACGGCTGCTTCGCCCACCGCGGAAGCGAGTCGTTTCGTGGAGCCATAACGGACGTCGCCCGCAGCGAACACGCCGGGCATGCTGGTCTCGAGCAACATGGGTGCACGCTCGCGTGCGCGAGGCGGAAGATCGTCGCCGGTCACGATGAACCCGTTGCGATCGCGCTCGACAACGCCGGGCAACCAATCCGTGTGGGGCATCGCGCCGATCATCACGAACAACGCCGGCGTGGCGATCCGATCGACCGTACCGTTCTTGCGATTGCGCAGCACGACCTCATCGAGCCCACGTGCACCCTCGGCGTCGATGACTTCGGTGTCGAAGCGCAGCTCGACGTTCGCGAGTCGCGCGATCTCGTCGATCAGGTACGCGGACATGCTTTGTGACAGCGAGTCGCCGCGCACGGCATGGATGACTCGGTGCGCGCGCTTTGCGAGGTGCACGACGGCCTGACCCGCTGAGTTCCCTCCGCCGCATACCACGAGATCCTGGCCCGCGAGCGCCATGGCGACGTCCGTGCCCGCTGTGTACAGCACACCGATGCCATCGAATCGTTCGATGCGAGGCACACCGAGGCGACGGTATTCCGCACCCGTCGCGATGATCACGGCACGCGCGGTGACTTCGCGACCATCGTCGAGTGTGATCACGCGCCTGTCGGCCTCGGCGCGCAACCCGATGGCCGCGCGCGCGAGCACGTACTTCGCACCGAAGAGCCACGCCTGCTGGTAGGCGCGTTGGGCCAGCTCCGACCCGCTGATGCCGCGTGGAAAGCCGAGGAAGTTGCGGATCAGCGAGCTCGTTCCTGCTTGACCACCGATCGCCTCGCGCTCGATCACCACGGTCCGCAAGCCCTCCGAGGCCGCGTACACCGCAGCAGCGAGACCGCTCGGCCCGGCGCCGACGATCGCTACATCGCATTGCAGGTCGCCAAGCGGAGACTCGCCGAGTACATCCGCGAGCTCCGCGTTCGTCGGGGCGTGGATCACCGTGCCGTCGAACAGCAGCACCGCAGGCAACCGCGCTCGGTCGATCCCGAACTCTTCGATCAGCTTGCGGCCGACCTCGGAGTCCGCGGCATAGAAACCATGCGGCACACTGTAGCGTTCCAGAAGATCCCGCAACTCCGTGCAGCGCGAGGATGGGTCCTCGCCGATCACGCGCACGAGCTCGAGCCGCGAGCCGTGGCTCCGGGTCCACTCGGAGAGAAACTCGCCGACCACGGGATAGAGGTGAACTTCGGGTGGGGACCACGGCTTGAGAATGTAATTGTCTAGGTACCCGAGCGCGCAGCCCTGCAGCACGACCGGCGAGGAGCGCTTATCGCCCCAACCGACGAGCAGCGCGCGCTGTGCCTCGGGGTGGAGCTCGTGCGCACGAACGAGCAACTCGCTGCCGGTCATCTCGGGCATCCACTGGTCGGCAATCACGAGCGCGACGTCATCGCCAGCATCTCGGACACGCGCGAGATCTTCGAGGGCAGCAGCGGCCGAGAGATGCCCCACCGTCCGGTAGTCGCCGCCGTAGCGGCGCATGATCGCATCGAGGAGCGCGGAGAGTCCGCGCGGTCGGTCATCAACTACAACGATCCACGGTCGTGTCACGCCACCAACTTAATGCGGCTCGACGACGAACCAAGTGTGCGCGAGCATCCCGAGAGCTACCGACGTCGCGACCGCACTCGCGCTCGTTCTGACTGTCGACGCGCTCGCACAGATGATGTCTGAATCTCACGCGCGCACGAACTGCACGCGGCATGGCTGATCAGCGTGCCGGCTTCGCGCGGTTGCGTGCGGCGATGAGCCGCTGGGTCTCTTCGTGTTCCGTGCCTTGCACGGCCTCGGAGAGCCGCAGCGCTTCTTCGATCAGCGTGTCAGCGTCGCCACGCCGGTCGGCGCGCTCGAGCGCTTCGGCCAGCGTCATCAGATATTTGATCAGCCTCGTGTCGAACGGGTTCTTGTGTCGCGCGCGCGCGAGGTCGAGCGCTTGCTCGAGATGGTGGATCGCCTCGGCGTGATTGCCGAGTCGGTCGTGCGCCATGCCGAGTAGGCGGTGGACGGGTGGCGCGGCCTTGGTGTCTTTGTGGGCACGATTCGCCGCTGCGGTCACGAGTGGCGCCAGATCGAAGAGCTCGCGCTCGCGCCCAGGCTGTTTGCCGAGCGCCTTCATCAGCTGGAGCATCGCGTCGACGCGCATCACGTCGAGGCTCGCGCGTTCTGTGGCGGCGAGCGCGTCGCGGTACGCCTGCTCGGCGGCCTGTAGATCGGTGTCGAACAATCGGTCGCCGAGCCCGAGCAAGGCGCGCGCGAGGTAGGGATCGCCGAGCTGCTTCGCGTGATCGACCGCTTGGCGCGCGAGCGCGACGGCTTCGTCGCTATCGCCACGCTCGTCCGCGCGACGCGCTTCGGCGAGCGCACGCTTCATGCGGTCACCGAGCAATGACGATGTTGCGTGCGAGTCGACCTCGCGCTGCGCGTGCAGGAACGCTTCGTTCGTGCATTCCTGCGGCTCGGGGAGCCCGAACCACCTGCGCAGGCCGCCGCGCACGTCGTTCGCTGTCACGGCGTGCAGTCGTTGGGTGAGCGTTCGCACCGCCGTGCGCGACTCGGAGAGGCAGGCGAGCGCGAGCTTCGCGGTGTCGAGCGCGGCGGGCGTGCGCGGTGCGGCGGCGCAGGTCTGGGCTTCGGCGTCGGCAACGATCGCGAGGTACTTGGTCATGTTGCGGTCGGTGCGGGCCCACAGCTGGTTTGCCCACGACAGGCCGGTCGCTTGGATCGACGACCGCACCGCGACGCGATCGATCGGCGACCACAGCGCGGCGCGCTCGGCGGCGGCCGTGCGGCAGGACGCCTCGAGCGCGTGGGGTGCCGGCGACCTCAGCAGCGCGACGCTCGCGATGCTCGCGAGCAGCATGGGTGCGGCGATGGCAATCGCGATCGTTCGGCGGCGCCGCGCACGTCGATCGGGATCGAGCGCGTCGGCGAGCGCGGTCATCGACGAGAACCGCGCGCGTGGATCGTTTGCGGTGCCACGCTCGATCGCGCGGTCGATCCATGCCGGCCGTGCTCGCGTGCCCAGTGCGTCGCGCAGCGCAGCGCACAGGCTGTACTGGTCGGTGGCGGGACCGACGTCACTGCCGTTCCATTGCTCGGGCGACATGAACGCAGGCGTGCCGAGCACGGTGCCTTCTTGCGTGATGCGACTGATCGGATCCGGCGCTTCGCCGTTGGGTGTCGGCACGCCGCCCGCGAGTCCGAAGTCGACGACCTTCGGATCGCCGTTGCGTGCGACGAGCACGTTGTCGGGCTTGACGTCGCGGTGCACGACACCGGTGCGATGCGCCGCCGCGAGGCCGTGCCCGATCGCGACGAACATCGTCACGATCTCGCGCCAATGGCGCGGGGCGCTGTCGAGCCAGGCCGAGAGCGTGTCACCTTCGACGAGCTCCATCGCGATGTACACGCGGTCATCGTCGGTGCCTGCGTCGTAGACGGTGACGATGTTCGGATGCGTGAGCCGTGCGAGCGTGCGGCCTTCGCGGAGCAATCGTTCGACCGCATCGAGCTGGGTGAGCTCGGGATGCACGAGCTTGAGCGCGACGCGGCGATCGAGCTCTGGATCATATGCGACGTAGACAGTGCCCATCCCGCCTTCGCCGAGCCGCGACTCGATGCGATAGCGTGCGATCCGCTTCGGATCGTCACTGGGTGCTGAGGGCGGACGATCGAAGGCGGTGATCCGTGCGAGCTCCGCGGTCAATTCTCGGCACGCGCTGCAGCGGTCGACATGCTCCTCGACCTCGTCGCGCTCGTCGCTGCGGACGCGACGCTCGACGTAATCGAGCATCAGGTCCGTCGACGGGCATGCCATACTTTTCAGGATGACCGTCGAGCCTACGGACCTCCACACAGAGGATCTGACATGGGCTCGCGCATTGGCCGCCGGCAACCGCGACGCGTTAGATCGTTACGAGGGCGAGCTGGTGCCCTTGATCGACGCACAGCTGCGACGGCGCGGGTTTACGCCCGATCAGATCGCTGAGGTTCAACAAACCCTACGCGCGCGCTTCTTCGCCGGCGACGGTGACGGACCGGCTATCGCGAGTTACACCGGGCGCGGTCGCTTGCGCAGCTGGGTCCTGGTTGCCGCGCTGCGTGAGGCCGTGCGGCAACGCCAGCGCTTCGCGCCAGAGGTGACGACCGACGAGGGAGCGCTGTTCGATGTCGTCGACCGCGCCGAGATCTTTGCGCAAGAGGGCACGCACAAGGACCTGTATCGCGACGTGTTTCGCGCGGCGTTCCGCAAGGTGGTCGCCGAGCTCGCCGTGCGCGATCGCAACCTGTTGCGGCTGCACGTGATCGACGAGCTGACGATCGACGAGATCGGCGTGTTGCACGGCGTGCACCGGGCAACGGCGGCGCGCTGGCTCGATCGCGTCCGCGAGCACGTCGCGCTCGGCGTTCGGCGCGAGGTTGCGCGCGAGCTCGGCACCGACATGTTCGAGACATCGGAACTGATGCAGTGGGTCAAGAGCAGGATCGAGCTGTCGCTCAGCGGACTTGGCAGTCGCTAAAAAAATCGTGCGACTGGTCGCGCGGGTTCGTTCTTGATCCTCATGACCAAGCCATTCCTCGTGTTCCTGTCGTGGAGCTGTGCCGCGTGTGTCGTGGGCGTAGGCGGCGCGCCCGAGCAGCCCGACCCGGAGCCGGAGGTCGTGCAGTCCTGCGACGATCCGCGGTACGGCGACGGCGTCTGCAACACCGACCTGACCTGCTTGGTCCCCGACATCGATTGTTTCAGAACATTCGTTGACGACGCGGCCGCAGCCGTGTGGTACGCGCAGCGCGAAGCTGGCAAGGCGGCCGACGAGGGCCGGCCACCGCGCGCGCTGCTCGCGCCGTCGGATCCCAGGTTCGTGCAGATGCGTAAGTTGCTCGACGCGGGCTGGCAGGCGTTCAGCAAGGCGCGGCCGGTCGGCAGGCTTGTCGAGTTTCGACCGGCGCTTGTGATGATCGAGGATCCGATTGTCAACGCGTTCGTCACGGCCGAATCGGCGACGCAGAGCCAGGTCTTCGCCGTGATGGTGCACACTGGTTTGGCCGCAGCGGCGCTCGCCGAGGACGGCCGTCTCGGTGTGCTGCTCCACGAGCTGCAGCACATCGTCGGCACGCATGGGCTGGGCAACGTCGAGGAGGATCTGCGCCTGCATTACGTCGCCGGTGATGGCGTCGAACCGATCGGGCGGCTGCAGACCGACGATCGGATCGTGCACGAGGCGATCGAGAGTTGGATGAACATGGCCTCCGATATCGGCCCGTACTCGCTCTCCGCACTCGGCGGGTTCCCGTACGACGGGCCGCTATGGGGAATGCTCGACATGCTTGCCGACGACGGCGTGGAAGACAACGGGGCCAACTGCCGAACCGCCGCGGACCAGATCGCATCGCTGCGTCACGATCTCGTCGATGCGCGCGACGACCTCGACGAGCACCTAACGATCAGTCCCACCACGCAGCAACCGATCAATGCCACCACGCTTTCGTCGCGGATCAACGAGGCACTTGGACGGCTGCGCGAAGACTGCATGCCGGGCTCCTCGCTGACCTTCGTCGACGCGTTCGCGGACCTGGTCAATGCACCGCCGCAGGAGATCGCAGAGTCATTGACCGCGAGCGACCTGCAACTGGTGAGCAACAAGCATGTCGTCGACGCGCTCAGCGCACTCACGCGCGATCGCCGCAACAAGATGCGTGCTCTCGAAGCGTCATTGCCGCAAGGTCGCCCTTGGTCAGCGGCGCGCTACTTCTCCGAGGAGGAAGATGCCGACGACACCGCGGTCATGGTCCTGCGCGCAGCGGGCCGCAATGCAGAGAGTTACGCCGCCGCCGCGTTAACGTCGGTTGCCAAACGCGGCGCCGAGGCGGCTGCGCGCTGCCAGACGATCCTCGACGCCGGTGAAGTACCACCCTACGGCGTGGACTTGCTCGACACGCACCATGCGAGCTGCTGGCGCGCGTACCACGCGCTGCAGATCGCGCGGCTGAAACCGCAGGCGGCGGCACGTCCACCCGCGACCGAGGTCGTGCGGGCAAGGCCGCTCGTCGGGCTACCGCGGCCTCCGCGACCCGAGCTCGTGATCCACGAGTAACAGCGCGGCGGCAGCACGTGAATCGAGTCGCTGCGAACGTCGCGCAGCAGCTGCAAGGCATTGTCACGCGCGCCGGCGTAAGCGCGTTCCGATGCACGCGTTCGTCGCGTCATGAGAGCGCTACTCCTAATCGTGTTCGTTGCGGGCTGCGGCAGCGAGCGCATCGTGCAGTCCGTCACGATCGCGCGCGTCGATGTGAGCCATCCGGCATGCGAGGACTCGCACTGTCACGACGAGCTCGGGCTCTATCAGGTCTGCTCGGGCAACTTCTTCCTCATCAAGCCCGAGGACGATGTGATCGTTGCCGACACCGGCGTCCCGGCTGCCGATGTCGCGCATCTCGTCCAGCTCCAGTACTACGGCGCGGTCGTCCACAGTAACGCCCGACCGCACCTCGACTACGTGCTCCGCAAGGACGACACGGCGGCTGTGGTCGCGGCGTACGACGAGCCGAACACCGTGCTCTATCGCATCGACTCGCGCGGCGCCGTGATCGACATCGATACCGATCGGCTCGAATCGGCGACGGACCGCACGCTGCGCTTTCACTATCCACCCAACGTGCGCGAGGAGCACGTGATCGACAAGCCGCGGCCGGTCACCGTCGACGTCGGCGAGAGCTTCCCTTTTTGCTGTTCGGTCGGTAGCGCGGGCAACGCGAGCATCTGGCTCGTCGTGCTGTTGTTCACGCTGCGTCGACGTGCTCGGCGCTCTCTGGATGTAAGATCGGAGGATGGGGCGGCATGCAGTCGCATGCGCGGCGGCCACGCTACTCGCGGGCGGCTGCGGCCGTATCGGATTCGACGCGCGCGGTGATGCGCTCGATGCCTCGGCTCCCGATGCAGCGCCGCTCGGCCCGTTCGGCCCGCCGCAGATCGTGCCGGTCGTGAGCAGCACGATGGCCGAGGACGACGCGTCGATGACCGGCGATCAGCTCGAGATCTATTTCATGCGCGGTGTGGTCGCGACCGATGGCGCGATCTACGTCGCGACGCGCGCCACGCCGAGCGAGATGTGGGGCACGCCGGCGATAGTTTCGATCAGCAATCCGACGGATTCGACGGCACGTGTGTCACGCGACGGACTGCGGCTATGGGTCGGGAGCCCGCGTGCCGGCGGCTTTGGCACCGTCGATATCTGGCTGGCGACCCGATCGAGTCGGGCCGCGCCCTGGACGATCGCCCACGTGCCGGAGCTGAGCACCAGCATGGAGGAGTTTGCAGCCAGCGAGTTTGCCGGGCAGACCCAGCTCGTGTTTTCGTCGAATCGCCTCGGCGGCTCGACGGACATCTTCCTCGCGGCGCGGCCGACGGCGACGGATCCGTGGGGCACGGCCCAGCCGGCGAGCCTCAACACGACGGCAGCCGATCAGGACGCGTTCGTGAGCGATGCCGGTTACGAGCTCTGGTTCTCATCGACGCGCCCGGGCTCGCAGGGTGGGGACCTCTACTACGCGACGCGGTCATCGCTCACCGAGGACTTCGGCAACATCACGCCGGTGACCGAGCTCAACACGATGTCCGACGAGAACGACCCGTGGGTGTCCCCCGATGGCCGCACGATCATCTTCGGCTCGAATCGCTCGGGGAATCCCGAGATCTATCAGGCCAAGCGTTAGCGCGCACGCGTCGATGGATCTCCGCAGCGACGAGCACGCACGTGATGCCGGCGAGGTTCGCGATCCAGTCGAAATAGTCGCTATCGCGGCCGACGAAGCGTTGCGTGTACTCGTCCAGCGACGCATACGGAATCAACACGAGCGCGGCGATCCACACCGTTGTAGCACTCGTGCGTTTTCGAGCGGCCAGCAGCAGCCAGAACAACAGCGCGAGAATCGCGAACGCGCTGAAGTGAAGAACCTTGTCGCTCTTCGGAATCTCGTCGGGGACGCGAACGCGCGGATAGTGCGTCGCCGCCGCCAAGGCGATCCAGTAGACGGGCAGGGCGACGCGAATCCAGCGGCTCACGCATCGCGCTCGAGGAAGGCCATCGCGAGACGATACACGAGCGAGTCCCTCCTGCTGAGCTATGCGTCCGTGAGCACGCTAAAGCGACATGACAGTCACGACGTCCGTTGCCGTGAGTGCGTGATCGTAGAAACGCAACGAGTCGACGCGCCCGTCCCACCAGTCGAGATCAGAGCCGAAGTCGTAGTCGCATCCGATGTTGATCCGGTCACCCGGGAGGTACGTGATCGGGCCGACGGACATCTGGCCGATCATGATGGCGTCGAGATAGAGCGTCGCCACGTTGCCGTCAAACGTACCGGCGAAAAAGTGCCAAGCGTTCTGGCTGGTCGCGGGCTCGTTGACGAACTGCTGATTTACGCCCCACGATGTCGAGGTGCTCGTGATGTAGACCTCGATCGCTTCGGTCGCGGTGTTTTGACCATCGAGCGGCCGCTGAAACATCGCCCCTCCACCGCCCGCGTTTGGGGTCATGAGGAACCACCCCGTGACGGAGAACGCCGTCGGGCGCAGCTCGGGCGCGTCCGTCACGACCATGCACGACAGTCCGTCGAATGCTCCGACCGAGCCGCGTGTATCCGTCGTGAGTGTCGGGCATGGATTGCACATCGCGTTGTGACCGCCCGCTCGGTCGATCAGGAGCTCGCCGGGCTCGAACTCGAAGTGGAGCAGTAGCCCGCTCGGCGCGACTCCCATGCTGTCGCTGCCGCTGTCGCGGTCGATCGGCTCGAACCCTATCCGACCGCACGCCGCGCCGACCACCAGCACCAACCTCCACCACATGAGCTCATCGTCTCATGCCGGCAGGCTTCGGATCTCGAGCATGCGCGTGCGGCTGGGCCCGGTCAGGGCGCGTTTGCGCCGACGGTCCACTCGAGCAACTGACCGACCATCGCGGCACTCTGCGTCGCAAATCCGATCGTCAGGATCTTCGAGCCTGTCTTCGTCGGCACGACGACGACCGAACGCGCCAGCGTGTCATCGCCGTGGCGCGAGCTCGCGCTCGCATCCTGCACGAGGTTGCCGCGGTCGATCCGCCACGCCGCCACGATGCCAAGCCGCGCGGGCCTGCCGCCGAGCGCGCCGGTTGCGAGCACGTGCGTCGTCGGGCCACTCGCCACGGTGACGAGGTCCTTGACCTCGCCCGACACGCCTTCGGCCGTCGACGAGGCGTCTTGTTTCAGCGCGAGCTTCTGGTTCGCGAACGTGAACGTCGCGAGCGCGGCCTTGCCGTCCGCGTCGTATTGACCACCGACCACGATGTCGAGCGAGCGATTGGCGTCGAGATCGACGAGCGCGACGGTTCGAAAGCGCGCAGACGTTCCCTTCGCCCAGCTATAGCGCGCACGGATCTGGAGCTTACCGTCGACGAACGACAGAACCGAGAGGTCGCCCGCCTCGCGGCGTTTGGCGAGCACCTTGCTGTCCGCTGTCTTCAGCGGACCGTGACGCCCCGCCGCAACGATCTCGGGAACGCCATCACCGTCGACATCACCGATCGCGATGTCGTTGACGCGCATCCCAGGCGAGCCTTGCCCGTCGAGGGTGACAGCGCTGCGGAGCACGAGCGCGCGGTTCTCGACCTTCCACACCCGAATGAAGCCGGTCTCGAGCGTGCCGTCGAATTCAAACCCGCTGGTCACGATCTCGACCGTGCCATCGCGATCGAGTTCGCCGGCGGCGAGACCGTAGCCGTGCGAGTACATACCGTTCTTCCACGTTGCCTCGGCGTGCGGCACGAGCTTGCCGCCGTCCAGCCCGAACACGGTCACGCGCGCGCTCGCATCCTTCGGCGTGTTACCGACGCGACCGACGGCAATCACGTCGAGCTTGCCGTCGCCGTCAGCGTCCGCGATCTCGACGTTGCGCACCATCGAGTCGGCCGCGGTGTCCCAACCTGCTTCGGCGAGTGGTGTCCACGTGTCGCCGTTCTGGCGATAGATTCGAATCGTGGGATGGCGGCCCGCTTTCTCGGCGGAGAATCCTCCGGCCACGAGCTCGAGCGAGCCATCGCCGTCGAGATCGGCGACGCCAGCGGAGAACAACCGCGTCTCACCGACGTCGCTGGCTTCCTCGCGTACGACCTTCGCGGCTTGCGGCGATGACGGCGCCGCGGAACCTGTCGAGGGTGCCGTCTCCGAGGAGTCCTTGCACGCAGCCAGCGACAGCGACACGAGCAACAGGGCCATCCGCATGCGAGCGAGGATGGGCGATCAGCGTCTCGGTGTCGAATGGGGCTTTGCTGGTCCGCGGCGGGGTCTGCGGCCCCGTCATCGATTTGTAATAAACCGTAGCGTCAGAACGGAGCGCGTGGCTCGCATGCGTGCGGCAAGCTGTGATCGTTAAAGGAAGTCGATGCGAACCCGCGGCGGGTCCGCGCCCTGAAGGTTGAAATAGTTCACGCCCGCAGCGGTGACCGGAATCATGCCGACGCACAGCGGTCCTCCGTCGATGACGTCGCTCGGCAGCGCCCACACGACTGGTTGGAGCTGAACGACAGCGCCTTGATCAGCGCCGATCGGCACGCCGCCGAGCTGCGCCGGCGCTTGCGTCTGCAAGCTGGTCGCGGTGAACGTTGCGACGCGCCAGATCTCGCCCGTGCTCGGGCCATCGGATTGCGCACCATCGCTGATCACGACGCGGAGGGACACCGCGGTGATCTGGCGACCCGCGATCGTTTGATCGAAGTCGAAGCGCAGATACGAGTAGAACGGAACGTTGAGATTTGCGTCGTCGAGATCGACGGGAAGCTCGGTGTTGCCGTTGATCGACCGACAGAACGCCGGATCGGGTGTTCCAGGATCGATGCACTCGGCGATCGCGGCTAGGTACGTCGCCGTGTTCGGCGCGTCGTCGATGTCACCCGTGGGCGTATCGATCGAAGGCGCATCGATCACGCCAGCGCCGAACGGATCGAAATTGACGCGCCCGCAGCCGGCGAGGACGCACGCAATCGCACCGAGCCACCGCGCCCGCATGGCCGTAGGATATCGCGGAGCCGCGTGTCGCCCTCGCGAAACGTTCGAGGCTGGCGTCGGCGCGGCAGTTGTGAGACGACCACGTCCATGTGGCTCATCGTCGTCTTGATGCTGGTCGGCGCCGTGGTCCTGTTCACGATGAAGAAGCCGCTCGAGCTTCAAGGCGTCCGCGCGAACCTGGGAGCGCCGGTCGCGTGCCCGTCGTGCGGCAACTTCTTCGCGAGCGCCGCAGGCGGTGCCGGCACGATCGTGCGGTGCACGGAGTGTCAGAAGTACTCACAGCTCGACGCGACCGGAACGCCGACAGCGATCGCGCCGGACCACGTCGCGTCAAAGCACGCGTTCCAGACCTATCTGCCCGAAGCACCGCGCTGGCCGGCATGTTGCTGCGTGTGCACTGCGCCTGCTACGCGCCAGGAGAAGATGCAGATCACGTATGCCGCGGAGCCGACATTCGAAGAGAAGCTGACCGCGCATGCGATCACCGGCGCTGCGAGCCTCGGCGCGGTCCGCGTCGCCGAGCACCACGTCAACGTCACCGAGCGTTACAGCGTTCCGCATTGCAACGAGCATGGCGGCGGCGCACTCCTCGTGCCCGCGGGCGTGGCGTTCCGCTCGTTCGCTTACTACCAGCAGTTCGTGCAGGCGAACCGCGCCGCGGGATGAGGGCGCTCTCCTTCGGCGATCGGTGCTAACGCCACTGAGATCGCTGTCACACGCGCCGCCGTCGGCTCGCGGCGCACTCCTCGTCGCGGGCTGTCGCGAGGTGAGCTAAACGCCCGGCTCTCGGCGATAGAACTCGATGAAGAACCGCACATCGTCGTCGGGTTCTACGTGATGCAGCACCTCAGGAACGATCACGGCGCGCGCGCCGGCCTCGACCATCGTGTCGTGCACGAGTGGCGCTTCGACCACGTAGCGCAACCGGCCGGCGAGGACATGGATGACACCCCAGACGCCGGGTTTCGTCGAGTGGCTTGCCTTGAGGCCGGCCGGAATCGAAGCGTGATCGAATTCGCGGGTTCGTTTGTACGACCGAGCGCCCGCGGGGATCTCGAACCGCTCGCACAACACACATGGCAGCGAGCTACCGATCCGCTCGGCCCGCCCTTCGGCGCTCTGAACCCATGGCCGTGACCAGAACGGAGGGCGATGACGCACGTGTTGCGTGTGTCCGCAGCTCAGCTCTGCGACCCAATCACCGAGCTCGTCTTGGTGAAAGCCTTCGATGGGACGAAGTAGGTTGCCCGATGTCATGCGCTACGACTCGATGGTGACGCACGGCGACAGAAGGATCGAAGCCAAGGAAGCGGTTGCCTGACCAAGTCCCTTGCAGGCGATGTACGGGTTGAGTCGGCCTTGGATGGTCGCTGCGTAGCACAGACGTCACCGGTCGCTCCACGATATGCTGGGTAAGATGCGGCGGCTTGTTGGCGACGTTTTCATCGCGCTGCTGGTAGTCGCCGCCGTTCTTGTCTGGCGCTTCGGATTGTACGGCGGGATCGTCGGGGGCATCGCACTCGTCGCGTGCGTCGTCGGATTCGCGTTCGCGCTCCCGTGGCTTCCGGTGCGGCTCGAATCGTGGCAGCACGGCCCGACGCAAAACCCGCCTATCGACGTCGCCGATGACAGACGCATGCTCGATGCGGCAAACAGAGCGTTTGACACTTGGAGCCCTGTCGCCAAGTACAACCGCTATGTGATCCGGCGGTGGAAGGTGCGGCGCCGCTACGTAGCCAGGCTGACGACGAAGCTCGCGGGTCGCGGCTACGTGTGGCATTCGATTCCGTACGCGGGTCCGGAACGACCCGCGGGCGTCCGTCTCGATACGTCCGCGCTCGATCGCGACATGCCAGCTCACGAGCTGCGCCGGCTCAGTCGCTACGTTGCTGCGTGCCGCTCGTGCGGCGGCAGGGGCGAGTCGGGTTGTGCTGTGTGCGGCGGTTCGAGGCGTATCGAGTGCTCGACCTGTGCTGGCGAAGGCAAACCAGACGGCCTAGTCAATTGCGCGACCTGCCACGGGCTCGGCAAAGTCGCGTGCACTGCCGAGGGTTGCAAGCAGGGAGCGCTTGGTTGCAAGAGCTGCCAGGGAACAGGCCGACTCGAGGAGTGGGCGACGCTCGAGACGAGTACGCGTGATGCGGATGTGCAAGTCGAGCCAGATGGCGATTTCACACGACAGTTCCGGTGGGGGCAAGACGGCGTTGACGTACCGCAAGCGGAGATCGAGGAGGATGCGCGGGTCGTCTCGACGCTGACGATGGATCACGCGATCGACTACACGGACTTGCCGGAGACGCTTCCGAACGAGTGGGGGCAACGAGAGACGTGGAAGCGCTTGCGTCCGAAGCTT
>DATDCH010000843.1:0-2773 GCA_036524455.1 Kofleriaceae bacterium
AGCTGGCATCGCACGCCTCGATCCCGCGACCGGTGCGGTCACCGCGGCACGCTGTGGCTGGCGATTCGGGCTCTCGAAAAAGCCCCACCCGGCGACCCCGCGCGTCGAACCGTTATGCTCACAGCTACGGCGTTAGCTATAGTGTCGGCATGCGGCTCGTCTGGGTGCTCGTCTGCGCCTGCCTCGTGGCAGTTGCCGGCGTGCGGCCGCTGCGCGCCGAGCGTCGCGATCCGCATACCGCACGCGTCGATGTCGCGCCGGTAACGGTCGCCGTCGTCGGGCGTCGCCAGACGACGCATGTGCCGGACCTGCGGTTGGCGGCGTTCATCGTTGCGGAGACACCGTCGATCGCGGTCCCTGTCATGGTCGCGCTCGGCAAAGCTTGGCAGCTTGCATCACCCGCCGCGCCGAGCGGCACCGACACCTACTGTGCGCGTGGGCCACCCGATGCTTGATCTCAATCGAGCAGGGAACGAGTGAACCACATGCAACAGAGGAGCTCATTATGGGTGGTCCGATTGCCTTGGCATCGGCGCTCTCGCGACTGGTGACCGTCAAGTGCCCGTGGTGCGGGCATCAGAAAGCGGTGATGCGAAAGCCCGCGACGTTTCGCGTTTGTGCGAAGTGTAAGAAGCACTTCCCCGATCCACTCGCGAAGAAAAAATGACCAGCTCGCAGGTCCTGCTCCAGCTCTTGGTCGTGCTCGGCGTGGCCGCCGCGACGACGTTGCTGTTTCAGGCGCTGCGCTTGCCGGTCGTGCTCGGTTACATCGTCGCGGGCCTCGTGATCGGTCCGCACGTGCCGGTGCCGCTCGTCGCGAACCCCGAGCTCGTGCACGTGCTGTCCGAGCTCGGCGTGATCCTGCTGATGTTCTCGCTCGGGCTCGAGCTGCGCCTATCGACGCTCCAGCGCGTCGGTTTCGGCGCTGGTCTCACGGCGGTGTTCGAGGTCGCGCTCGTGCTGGCGGTCGGCGCGCTGGTCGCCGGTGCGCTTGGTTTCTCGGCAGGTGAAGCGGTGTTCGCCGGCGCATGCCTCGCGATCTCGAGCACGATGCTCGTCGCGAAGGCGTTCGAGCACCTCAAGTGGAAGGGCGGCTTCACCGACCTCGTGTTTGCGATCCTCGTGTTCGAGGATCTGATCGCGATCCTGCTGCTCGCGGTGCTGACCGGCTTTGCCTCTGGCGCCGGCCTCGCGCCGAAAGAGCTCGCGCTGATGATCGGCAAGCTCGGCGGCTTGCTGGGTGCGCTGCTCGTCGGTGGTTTGCTGATCGTGCCGCGCTCGATCCGCATGATCGTGCGACAGGGGCGGCCCGAGACGCTCATCGTCGTTTCGCTCGTGATCTGCTTCGGCATGGCGGTGATCACCGAGCATTTCCGGTTCCCGGTCGCGCTCGGTGCGTTCGTCGCCGGCCTCGTCATCGCGGAGTCGGGGCACAACCACGAGGTGTTCGATCTCGTGCGCCCGTTTCGCGACGTGTTCGCGATGATGTTCTTCGTCTCGATCGGCATGACGATCGAGCCCGCACAGCTCCTCGTCGAGCTGCCGACGATCGCGATCTTCACACTCGTCGTGCTCGTGATGAAGCCGATCGGCATCGGGTTTGGCTCGTTCGCCGCCGGTCGCGGCGTGCAGCAATCGATCCGCGCCGGCGTCAGTCTCGCGCAGAACGGCGAGCTGTCGTTCGTGATCGCGACGATCGGGATGGCGAGCGGAATCGCGCGGCCGTCGCTGCTCGCGATCGCAGTCGGCGTGACCATCGCGACGACGCTGACCTCGTCGGTGATGATCCGCAGCTCCGAGGCGATCGCGCGGTCGATCGCTCGCCGGCTGCCCGAGCGGCTCGCGACGTTCGTCAGCTTCTACGAGTCGTGGCTCGGCCGTCTGCGTTCGCGTGAGCGCGCAGCGTGGCGGCGCGTGCGCCGGCCGGTGTTCATTCTGCTGTTCGATGTCGCGGCTGTCGTTGCGATCACCATCGGCGGCGCGCTGCTTGGCGATACCGCCGTCGAGGCGATTGGGCTCGAGCCAACGGTTGGCAGGATCGTGGTGATCACCTTGTTGCTCGCACTGACCGCACCGTTCGGGTTCTCGCTCGTGCGGCGCGTCGTCCAGATCTCGCGGCTGCTCGCGCAGACGGTGATCCCGACGACGACCGAGGGTGTGGACCTCGGCCTCGCACCGCGGCGCACGCTCACGCTCATGCTCGAGCTCGCCCTCGCGGCTGCGATCGCGGTGCCGATGATCGCGGCCGTGATGCCGTTCGTCGGCCGCGGCGGCGTGCTCGTGGGTGGCTTGGTGATCGTGCTGCTGACGATCACCTATCGCTCGATCGTCGACTTCAACAAGCACGTGCGCGCCGGCAGCGAGCTCATCCTCGAGCTGCTCCATCAGCCCGAGCAGCAGCAACCGCTCAAGCAGATCGAGACGATGTTGCCGGGGTTCGGTGGCCTCGTCTCGCTGACGCTCGAAGGTGACTCGCCCGCGGTCGGCAAGTCGCTCGCCCAGCTCAACCTGCGTGCGCGCACCGGCGCGACCGTGCTCGCGATCGCTCGCGGTGAGGGCGGCTTCGCGACGCCCGAGCCACAGGAGCCGCTCGAGGCCGGCGACGTGATCGCGCTCGCGGGCTCCGACGACGCGATTGCCTTGGCCCGCGCAGCAGTTACGAACAGCTGAGATTTCTGCGAAGAAATTGCCGGCTCGCGGGGAGTAGGGGCATGAGACTCACGCTTGCCCTGCTCGCCGCTGTTGTGCTGCTGGTTGTCGTTGCGTGTCGCGA
>DATDCH010000844.1:0-11300 GCA_036524455.1 Kofleriaceae bacterium
ATCCAGATCATGCGGCTGAAGTACCACCCCAAAGGAATCAGCGCGACTCCAATCACGCCAATAACCAAGCCTGTCACTTCACGAATACGTTCGCTCATGTTGAACCTCGTTGTTTCAAAAGCGATCCGTGGCGTCACGATCGCGTTCGTATCGTCTCGTGAGCGGAAACGGCGGCAACCAGGATTCGCGACGGACGATCCAGAGCTCGTAGGTCGGCCTCAGTTGGTCAGGGGCATCGAGGGATCCTAGGTTGACTTCGATTTCGTCGGCACTGCGCGAGAACACGGACGAGCCGCAGCGGGGGCAGAAAAACCGCCCGGCGTAGTCGCGCGTTTCGCCCTCGATCGTCACGGCATCCTGAGGGAACACCGCCGATGCGTGAAACAGCGCCCCATGCTGCTTGCGGCAGTCGAGGCAGTGACAAAGGCCGACCCGGTATGGGCGTCCCGACGCGACAATTCGAACGTTGCCGCACAGGCAACCGCCAGTGAAGCGGTCCATGGTTCGTCTCCTTGTTCGTTGTAGACGTTCCGACCGCTTGAATCTTATGTCATTGCGACAGCCCGCTGCGGGCCTGCCGATCACATGTTGAGCATCTTGCCCATGCCGAGTGGATCGCGGCCACCGAGCTTTGGGTTGACGAGACCACCACCACCACCGCCGCCGCCGCGACCACCGCCGCCACCGGTCGTGAAGCTCGGCCCCGTCGGCTTCGGCGGGTCCATCGTGCGCGAGATCGCCGGCGGATTCGGTTGCGGACGATTGATCTCGGGCACGCCTTCGTCGCCCCAGCCGAGCAGGCCCATGAGGCCACCGGCGATGCGGCCAAGTCGGTTACCGCCCGAGACATGGGTGAGCGCGTCGAGGTCGATCGTGTTGAATGTGTCAGCCATTGCACGGGAGCTACAGCAGCTCCGATGCCAATCGACGCACGCGTGGGTTCGCGCAGTTCGCCCGCGTTACGTTGCCGACCACCGGTGACGATTGGGCTACGCGTGGACGCGCTGCGCAGAGGCGTGCACATCTGCGGCGAGCTGTCGTCGAACGTGGTCGTGCTAGCGTTCGGGCGCCATGGCCGATCATGCACCCGCGAGCGATCTTGGGGCCGCCGTCGCGGTGCTCGACGCGGATGTGCGTCGCGAGCTGATCGTGCGTTGGGTCGATCGCGTGGTGCGCGAGCTCGCGCCCACGGCGCTGCAGCGGCTGGAGCACGATGATGCCGCACGCGAGCTCCTCGCGATCGCGGAAAATGGCGTGCAGCTCGACGACAGCGAATCGCTGTACGAGATCGCGAATGAGTTGTACCTGCGCACGTGGCCGAAGCAGGCGTCCGATGAAGCGGTCGCGCACTTCGTGCTCGAGTGCGTGAAGAGCTGCGCCAGCGCGCTCGGGCATGAGGCCGGAACGATGACGACGGTGCGCGCCGAGTGGTCCGAAGAAGACCACGCCATCGGCGCCGAGGTTCCGTACACGCCGGAAGAAGTGATCGAGCACGCGAGATGGCGGATGATCGAGACCGGCGCCGCAGCGCGCACGATGGCTCATATTCTCGATGGCGAGCGCGGATTCCGCGACGAAGTTGGGCGGCAGTACCGCGAGCTCGAACGGGCGACGGGAGGCAACGTCAACCTCGCGGGCGACGACTGGGGAACGCTCGAGGCGGGTAACCGGTATCGCGTGTACTCGGCATTCGTCGATCTCGATGGCTGTCAGCACCCGTGGGGCGAGTCGTGGTTGTTCGAAGGGTTTCGGTTCGCGCCCGCGACGTGCGAGGTTACGCTGCGAGTCGCGCAGGCGATCCAGCTCGATCGGGTTGGAGCACCGAGCCATCCGATCGACGTGCGACCGTTTCGGTTGGCGCTCGCAGTCGGCGACCGCCGCGGGCATCCCCTCGATCCAGTGCGCACGTTGTTCACGGTCGCATGAGTTAGTTGCAGACGCCGTACTCGATATCGATCGTGTGCGGCGTCGAGAAGCCGAGGCACGTCTGCGCGCCGGCGCAGCCGGTCATCGTCGTCTTGTTGCAGATGCGGCGGCACGTGTATGTCGCGCCCGCGTCCACCGTCGTGCACAGGAAACCTTGCGCGCACAGCGACTCGTTACCGAGCGTGCCCGACTTGCAGTTCGCGCCTTGCGTGCCGGCGCCAGCGGGCGTGCAGTCGGCGATCTTGACCGGCGCCATGTTGTGCGTCGACGTGAACAGGCCGCACTTGTAGCTCGTCGGGCATTCGGCTGGCTGTGCGGTCAGGAGCGGGTTGCAGTTGGAGGAGCACGCGGACGGGATGTCGGCGATCGGCATGCCGCCGCTCGAGATATCGATCGCACAGCGACCGCGCGGCGTGCCGCAGTCGGCGTTCGCCTCGCAGTACTTCTTGCAGGTGGCGTACGTCGCGCCGCCGAGACAGACGTAGCCTTGGTCGCACTTGTCGAGACCGTTGCACGTTGCGGTCTCTTTGCCCGGCACGTTCACCGGTCGACAGACCGTACCCATGTTGTCGCCCGTGTCGACATCGCACGCGCTGGTTTGCGTGCAGCCGCATTGCGGGAGGATCGAGCACGGCTGCGTCGCGCAACCGTTGCCATCGATCATCGCGTCTATCGGTGTCGGCGTGTCGGGCGCGGCATCGCCCGGTTGATCGCTCGAACCGCCGCGCGCGCACGCGACGAGCGTCGCGAACGTGAGCAGGGCGAGGATGCGCGCCATGGGCGAATCCTAGGGCCGCGCCGCGTAGAGAGCAATTAGCAGTATCTGACCGTGGTTTGGGTCACTGTGCCCGGGCTTCAGGTCTTCCGGCCTAGCTTGACCGGCTTGTCGGGGTCGGGGGCCGGCTGCGCGACGGCGAGCTTTGGACCGACGACGCTGGTGTCCTTACACTCCGAGCCCTTGTCGCGCGTGATCTGCTCGCGGAGGGCGAGCGTGTGGTCGATCCAGGCCTGTTGCACGTCCGGTTCGACCGCGTTGTCGCGGAGGGTCTCGCGCAGGATTTGGAGCCGGCGCTCGAAGTGGCCGCCGAAGATCGGGGACTGCGCGTGCGCCGTGCGCATCGGCCGCCCGGTGTACTTGACGTCACCACCGAGGAAGCTCGCCGTGAATTCGTACTCGCGATCGATCAGGTGCTGGCGGGATTTGCCTTCGAACAGAAAGCCGATCATCACGTCGCCGAACACACGCGAGTAGAAGTCGGTGATCACGGCGCGGAGCTTGGCTTCACCGATCTTCGCGAACAGCTCGGGACTGCCCTTCGTCACGCCCGGGTGACCTCGACCGGTTGGCCGGTAAGCGCGCTCGTGCCGGAGAGCTCGTCGATCCGCGACGCATCGATCACGTCGTTGACCGATTCGCCCGGCACACTCGCGGCGACACGGAGCTGCACGCCGCGGCGGCCGTGGCCCCAGCCGTGCGGGACGCTGACGACGCCCGGCATCATCGTGTCTGTGACTTCGACCGGCAAATCGATCGCGCCCTTGTTTGACGCGACACGCGCGCGGCCGCCATCGATGATCCCGCGCTGCGCGGCATCGTCGGGATGGATCATCAGCGTGCAGCGCGCCGGCCCTTTGACGAGACGCTCGCTGTTGTGCATCCACGAATTGTTCGAGCGCAGATGACGGCGACCGATCATGACGAGACCGTTGCCGACCTGATCCCAGCGGCGCGCGAGCCGCGGTAGATCGTCGAGATAGATCTGCGGCGCGAGGTTCAACTTGCGATCGCGCGTGCCGAGCCGGCCCGGCAGCCGAGACTCGAGCGCACCGAGATCGATCCCATGCGGCGCCTTGCGCAGCTTCGCGAGCGACAGTCCCTTGAAGCCACGGCGGATGCCGTGCGGGCCGCTGCGCAGCGCGTAGTCGATGACAGCTTCGGGGCCGAGCTTCAGCATGATGCGCTCGACGAGCTTGCTCGTGACCTTCAGCTTGAGGCGTGCGAACAAGCCGGCCATGATCTCCCAGTCGTGACGCTCGTCGGGGCCGCGTTCGAACAGCGGCGGTGAGTACTTTGCGATGTTGCGCACCGCGAACGCGTTGAGCGCGGCGTCGTAGTGCGAACGCTCGAGCGGCGACGTGGGCGGCAGGATCACGTGCGCGAACCGCGTGGTCTCGTTGATGTACGGATCGATCGACACCATGAAGTCGAGCGAGCCGAATGCACGCTCGAGATCGGGACCGCCGGGCGCAGACAGCGCCGGATTACCCGCGCTCGTGATCAGCGCGTGGATCTGGCCCGGGCCAGGCGTGAGGATTTCTTCGGCGAGCGCGGTCATCGGCAGCTCGCCGCCGAATTCGGGTTTGCCCGAGACGCGACTCTTCCACCGCGCGAAGCCACCGTCGAAGCCGAGGCGCGCAGCGAGCGGCAGCGGATCGACCGCCGGCGTGGTGAACATCAGGCCGCCCGGCTCGTCGAGGTGACCGGTCAGCGCGTTGATCGCGTAGCAGAGCCAGCCGGCGAGACCGCCGAACTCTTGCACGCACACGCCGACGCGGCCGTAGAGCACGGCGCGCTCGGTCTTGGCGAGTGCGCGGGTCAGCTCGCGAATGTCTGCGGCGGCAACGCCGGTGATCGCGGCCGCACGCTCGACGGTCCATGCCGCGCTCGCCGTGTGCAGCTCTTCGAGACCGTTGACCGCGAGCCTGCCGAGCCGGACCCCCTTCTGGGCGAACAGCTCGTGGATCATTGCGAGCAGCAGCACCGCGTCGGTGCCGGGTCGGATGAACAGGTGACGGTCCGCCCGTTCGGCGGTCTCGGTGCGGCGCGGATCGAGCACGATGACTTTGCCGCCACGATCGCGAATCGCCTTGAGCCGACCGCGCATGTCTGGCGCGGTCATGATGCTGCCGTTCGACGCGAGCGGATTCGCACCGAGGCAGATGAACAGATCGGTACGGTCGACATCGGGGACCGGCATCAGCAGCTGGTGGCCGAACATCTGCAACGCCGCGAGCATGTGCGGCAGCTGATCGAGCGACGTCGCCGAGTACATGTTCTTCGTGCCGAGCGTGCGCAGTGCGAGCTGGCCGTAGGTGAGGAGACCGAGGTTGTGCGCGGTCGGATTGCCTTGATAGACGCCGATCGCGTCGGGACCATGCTGATCACGGATCTCGCGCAGCCGACTCGCAACGAGGTCGAGCGCTTCGGTCCAACCGAGCGGCGACCACGTATCGCCGTCGCGGCGCATCGGCGTACGAAGCCGATCCGGATCGTGGTGGAGGTCAGCGAGCGCCGTGCCCTTCGGACAGATGTAGCCCTTGCTGAACGGGTCGGCATCGTCGCCACGCACCGAGACGACGCGGTCGCCGTCGACCTCGATCGCGACTCCGCAGGTCGCCTCGCAGAGCGGACAACTACGGAAGTGCGTCGTGGTCACCGGGGGAGAGTAGCACCGCGATGAGCGCGTCGAGGTCAAACGGTTTTGCGAGCCGGCGGTTCGGCAAACTGTCGAGGAACGTTCGGGCTCGCTCCGTGAACACGCCTCCGCTCAGAAATACGACGCGGCCGCGCAGGCATGGTTCGAGCTCGGTATAGAAGTCCATGCCGGACATCGCCGGCATCATCACGTCGCACAGGATGACGTCGAAGCTGGCGTCCGTGCGCAAGCGGTCGAGCGCGGCGCGTCCCGAGGTCTCGGCGATGACCTCGTGGTCCGCGAGAGCCCTCGCGACGAGCTCCCCGACCATCGCCTCGTCGTCGACAACCAGCACGCGCTTGCGCTCCGAGCGCGGTGACGTCCGTGTAATCGCGCGGTCGTTCGCAACGTCGGCGACGGCAGCCGGCAGCGTGACCCTGAACGTCGTACCCTCGCCCGGGATCGAGTCGACCTCGATCTCGCCGGCCATCGCAGTGACGATGCTGCGACAGATCGCGAGGCCGAGGCCCGTGCCTTCGCCGACCGGTTTCGTGGTGTAGAACGGATCGAAGATCCGGCCGAGCACCTCGGCGGGAATCCCAGCGCCGGTATCGGTGATCGCCACGACGGCGCGGCCGCCCTGCGTCGAAGTCGAGACTTTGACCGTGTTCGTGTCCGCGCTGCCGACTGGAATCGCCTGCGCCGCGTTGACGAGCAAGTTGAGGAACAGCTGCGCGAGGCGACCTTCGCTGCCGCGCACCGCGGGCACGGAACCGAAGTGGCGCACGACATGCGCGCGGCGTCGGATTTGATGGTCCGCGATCTCGAGGCAGTGTTCGAGCACCGGTATCAGCTCGACGCGCGCCATGCGCTCTTCGGGCACGCGAGTCAACGCTTGCAGATCGCGCACGATGCCGCTGACGCGATCGGTGCCGTAACGCGCTTGCTCGATCATGTTGGTTATCCGCGCCAACGTTGCGGCCGGCAGGTCGAGCGCACGCATCTCGCGCTCGAGCAGCGTCAGGTTGAGCACGATGTACGTCAGCGGGTTGTTGATCTCGTGACCGACACCGGCCGCCAGCGTGCCGATCGACGCCATGCGCTCGGCGAGGAACAACTGCTCCTGGAGCAGCTTGCGCTCGGTGATGTCGACCGATGCGCCGACCATGCGCAACGGCCGGCCCTGTGCGTCGCGACTCGTCACCTTGCCGCTGGTCAGCAGCCACAGCCATCCACCGGAGGCATCACGCACGCGCTGCTCGACGTGATAGAGCGGCGCGTTTCCCATCACGTGCTCGAGAAAACTGCGCTGGCTCTCGGCGAGATCCGACGGATGCACGCGCGTGCTCCACCACTCGGCGCTTGCAATGTCCTCGGAATCGGGCGCGTAGCCGAGGCGCGTGATCCAACGCGGATCGAAGTACATCTTCTCGGCGACCAGATCGAAGTCCCAGATGCCGATTTGACCGCCGACCAGCGCGAGCTCGAGACGATCGACTGCCTTGCGCTTCTCGGTGACATCGCGTTGGGTGCCGAAGTGACCGGTGATGCGCCCTTGGTCGTCGTACAGACACACGTACTGGCCTTCGACGTCCATCCACGTACCGTCGCTGCGGGGCGCACGCACCGAGTGATACACGCGGCCATGGTCGTAGAGGTCGCGCATCTTGGCGCGCCAGACCGGCACGTTGTCGCGCCACCGATCGCATGGCGCGCTACCGATGAGCCTCTCCCGCGGCGCAACCATTTGGTCGCACATCGCCTGGTTGACCGACGTGATGCGGAGATGCTCGAACGCGTAGTCGAGCAACGCGTCCTGATTGGCGGCTCCTGCCCACGCGAACGGCTCGTCGAGCGCCATGAAGAAGACGCCGTCGACGCTGTGCTCGAACAGCATCTCGAAACGATCTGGCACGGAGATGTATTGGTACCATGTCGCCAGTGACGGAACAGCTCACGATCGAGCAGCTGCTCGCGCTGCATCCGTGGCCGGCCGAGTACAAGGACGCGAAGAAGATCGAACGGCTGTGGGTCTACGACCTGCCGGGCACACCGCAGGTGTTGTGGCCTTTCATCTCCGACACTTCGCGCATGAATCGCGCGCTCGGCACCGCAGAGATGATCTTTTGGGAAAAGGACGGCAAGCGTTACGGCTCGTCAAAAGCCGGAGGCGTCAAGCACGAGTGGTTCGAGGTGCCGTGGAACTGGGTCGCGGAGCAGTGGCTGACGTCGCTGCGCATCTACGACCGCGGCTTCATGCGGGTGAACTACGCGATTCACCGACTCGAGCCAATTCCGACCGGCACGCGCCTCTATCTATTCTTCGGAGTGGTGGCGCGCGGCCCTTTGCATGCGGCGGCGATCCGGATCGGGTTTCCGACGATCAAGCGCGCGTACGATCGGGTGTTGCCCGCGCTCGCCGCGCAGCTCGACAAACTGCGGCCCGAGGTGTTGCAGCTGCCGCCGCCGGCCCTACCCGATGACGCCGAGGCGCGCCTGCGCGCAGGGCGCGAGCAGCTTGTCGTCGAAGGCATGCCGGCGGAAGCAGTCGACAAATTGCTCGACTGGATCCGGACCGGTGACGACACCGATCTGCATCGCATCCAGATCCGCGAGCGAGCGCGCGCATGGAAGCTGCCCGAGATCGATCTGCTACGCACCGCGCTCCACGCAACACGTAATGGTCTGCTCGATCTGTCGTGGGACACGATCTGCCCGCACTGCCGCGGTGTACGCGACGAAAGCGACTCGTTGTCGCAAGTCAAATCGGAGGGCCACTGCGAAGTCTGCAAGCTCGACTTCACGACCGACACGACCGAGGCGATCGAGGTGACGTTCCGCGTGCACCCGTCGATCCGCGACGTGCCGGTGCAGATGTATTGCAGCGCCGAGCCCGCGCGCAAAGATCACATCCGCGTGCAGCGCACGCTCGCGCCCGGTGAGGCGATCGTGCTCGAGCCGCGCCTCGCGCCCGGTCGCTACACCGTGTGGATCGGCCATCGCGGCGGCTGGTATCTCGACGTCGAGGAAGGCGGGCCCAGCGAGCTGGTCTACGAAGATCATCCCGAGGGCACGGTCGTGCGCGCGAGCCCGCAGCCGCGCGTGCGCGTCGAGAACGACGGCACCGAGACCGAGCCGTTTACAATCGAGCGGACTACTTGGAGCGACGACGCACTCCGGCCTGGGATGCTGCTCAGCTTCCAGGAGTTCCGCGATCTATTCAGCGAGGACTACATCGGCGCCGACGTCAAGCTCGCGGTCGGCGAGCAGACGTTGCTGTTCACCGACGTCGTCGGCTCGACGGCGTTCTATGCGTCGCGAGGCGATCCTGCGGCGTTCGTCGAGATCAAGAAGCACTTCGACGAAGTGTTCGCGATCGTCGCGAAGAATCGTGGCGCCGTGGTCAAGACGATCGGCGATGCCGTGATGGCGACCTTCGTCAATCCTGTCGACGCGCTGCGCGCGAGCCAGCAGATCCACCAGACGTTTCATCCGCAGCGCGCGGACACACCGATCCGACTGCGGATCTCGCTCAACACGGGACCGTGCATCGCGGTGCGGCTCAACTCGAACGCCGACTTCTTTGGCGGCACCGTGAACATCGCGGCGAAGCTGCAGGCGCTCGCCGAGGGCTATCAGATCGCGATGAGCGAAGCGACGTACCGCTGTGCGGGCGTCGCGGAGTTCTTCGCCGAGCAGAACGTCACGCTCGAGGACCTGAACTACGAGTCGAAGGCCCTCAAGGAAATCGTCCGCGTCAAACGCTGGACGGTGTTCACGGAGAGCGGCGGCTAAGACGGCTAGCGACTCTTGCCGTCGAACTGCTTCGCGCTGGCGGCGATCGCGAACACGTCGACGTCGTCGAGCGTGCGCACGTTGACCGCGACCATCGGCCCGTGTTCGCCGGAGCCGCGCGCGAACGGCTTGATGCCGCAGGTCTTGCAGAACAAGTGGTGAATCGCGTGCTTGTTGAACAGGTAGTCGGTGAGGCTCGCTTCGCCCTGCTCGAGCTTGAAACTCGCTTCACCGACGAACTGAAGCAGCGTGCCGGAGCGGCCGCACATCGAACAGTTGCAGGTGATCGCCGGTGCGTCGGCGTCGATCTCGACTTGGTAACGAACGGCGCCGCACTGGCAACCGCCTTTGTGGGTTGAGACAGCCATGCGCGAATCCTACTCCGGGAGGCGATCCAAGGTAGAACCCTGCAGTGAGCGAATCTGAAGCGCTCCGGACCGATCTGGGCCGAGTCACCACCGCGCTGCTCGATGCGATCAACACGCTCGCCGGGCACCGGGTCGAAGAGCTGTACAAGCGGCTCGAGGAAGACACGACGAAGCTGCGGCGCGGCGAGCTGACGGGTGGGCGCCGCGCTTTCGCCGAGACGATCGAGAAGCTGAGCGAACCCGACCTCGAAGCGATCGCGCGCGCGAACGCACTCGAGTGTCATCTGATGAACACGGCCGAGGAACGCGAGCGGTTGCGTGCGTTGCGCGCGCGCAGTCAGCAGCACGTTTCCGACGGCATCGCAGCAGGCCTCGAAGCGATGATCGGCGCCGGCTACACCGAGAAGGAGCTGCGTGCGTTCTTCGACCGCGCACTCGTGATGCCGGTGCTCACCGCGCACCCGACCGAAGCGCGCCGACGGTCGTCGCTCGATCACCTGTCGCGGATCAGCGCGCTCCTCGGCGAGATCGAGAGTGTGTCGGATGTGGTGCACCTGCGGCCGCTGCACGCCGAAGTGCTCGCACTGCACGCGACCGAAGACTCGCGCGCGAATCGGCCGACTCCACTCGACGAGGTCGAGACCGTGCTCGACGTGTTTCGACGCTCGCTGCTCGAGGTCACGCCGACGATCTACCGGCGGCTCGAGGATGCGTTGCAGGCGCGATTCGGCGGCACGTGGCGGCTGCCGAACTTCCTGCGCTGGGGCACGTGGGTCGGCGGCGATCGCGACGGCAATCCCAACGTCACGTCGATCACGACGCGCATCGCGCTGTCGCGCCAACGTGCGCTCGCCATCGCGCGTTACGTCAGCGACGTCGAGTCGATCGGGCGCAGCCTGTCGATGTCGGCGTTACGAGCGCGCAGCGGTTCGCTCGACGAGCTGATCACGTCGATCGAATCCGACCGCGAACGGTTTCCCGAGGTCGCCGCGCACGCGCGGCCGCGGACGATGCACGAGCCATGGCGCGAGAAGCTCTGGTACATCCAGTCGCGCCTGCGCGGCAGCCTCGAGCACCTCGAACACGGCTATCCCGACGCGCATCGCTATCGCGCCGACCTCGCCGTGCTCGATCGTTCGCTGCGCGCGGCGGGCTTCGCATCGATCGCCGATCAGGAGCTACGCGATGCGCTGCGGCGCGTCGACGTGTTCGGCTTTCACCTCGCGTCGCTCGACATCCGCCAGCACTCCGCCGTGCACGACCGCGTCGTCGGCGAGCTCCTCGCGCGCAGCGGCCGGCCCGGTTATCTCGATCTCGACGAAGCCGGCCGCCGGCGCGTGCTCGGCGAGGTGCTCGCCGCGCCGATCGCGCCGTATCGCGACCGTGATGTCCTGACCGGCGAAGCGCGCGAGGTGCTCGCGACACTCGATGTCGTCGGGCGCGCGCGCCGCGAGCTCGGCCCGCGTGCGTGCGAGCGCTACGTGACGTCGTTCACGCGCGATGTCTCGGATCTGCTCGAGGTCGTGTTCCTCGCGCGCGCCGCCGGCCTGGCACCCGGCGAGCTGCGCCCGGTGCCGCTGCTCGAACAGCTCGAAGATCTCGAGCGCGCGCAAGCGATCGCGGAAGGCATGCTCGCAAATCCGGTGCTGCGCACCGAGATCAACGGCGAGCTCGAGGTGATGGTCGGTTACTCCGACTCGGGCAAGCAGGTCGGCTACGTCGCGTCGTCGGTCGCGCTCCGCCACGCCCAGCAAGCGCTCGCCGCGACCACCGAGCGCGCCGGTGTGCTGCTCAC
>DATDCH010000845.1:0-19889 GCA_036524455.1 Kofleriaceae bacterium
TGGGACTCATGATCGTTTGGCAGCGGAGCGTTCCCGACCTCGCCGCTCGTCGAGGACGGACGCGAACTTCGATCCGGCGTCTGCGAGCCTCGCGGGTCGCGCCTGACAGCGTGCGCCAGTTGACGTCCAGCTGAAAGCCGAACGCATTCCACGCTGTCGTGGCGCGCGTGAAGTACGGATCGTCCTCGTGGATGACGGCGCGCATGCTCGCGATGGGCGTCAGCGTCTGCGAGGCCGTGACCCAGTCCGCCGCGGCGCAGCCGATCCAAATCGCATCCGCTCGTTATCGCTCGCTGTCGAGGTGCGCCATCTGCTGCGCGGGGTAACGCTCGCCCACGATCGCGTCGGGGTTCACCTGGCTCTCGAGCTCGGAAACCTGCGCCGGCGTGAGCGACCTGGAGAGGCTGCCGAGCGCGTCGTCGAGCTGCGCGGCCGTGCGCGCTCCGATGAGCGGCGTGAACGCCGGTTGCTTCGCGCGCACGTACGCGAGCGCGAGCTGGCCCGGTGTCATGCCCCAACTCGCGGCGAGCTTGCCGAACTGCGCGGCGACCGCCGCGTTCTTCGCACCAGCCTCGCCGGTGAAGCGCGGCAGATACGCGCGGAAGTCGCCTTTGCCAGTCGGCTTCATTCCCGCGAGCAGACCGCGCGAGAGTACGCCGTATAGGGTGGCGCCGACGCCGAGCTCGTGCAGTGCCGGGAACAGCTTCGCCTCGGGGGCGCGGCTGATCACCGAGTACTCGATCTGGAGATCCACGATCGGGTGCACCGCGTGCGCGCGCCGGACCGTGTCGACACCGACTTCGGACAGTCCGATCGCCTTCACGTAGCCTTGCTTCACGAGCTCGGCGATCGCGCCAACCGTATCTTCGATCGGCACGTTCGGATCGAGGCGGCCAGGGCGATACACGTCCACGTAGTCGGTGCCGAGGCGCTTCAGTGTGTAGGCGAGGAAGTTCTTCACCGCGACGGGACGCGTATCGAAGCCGTTCCAACTGCCGTCGGGACCGCGCAGCGCTCCGAACTTCACCGACAGCTGCACCTTGTCGCGGCGGCCGGCGATCGCCTTGCCGATCAAGAGCTCGTTGTGGCCCATGCCGTAGAAATCGCCGGTATCGAGGAACGTAACGCCGCGTTCGATGGCGGCCTGGATGACGGCGATCGACTTGGCGTCGTCGCTGTCGCCGTACATCCCGGAGAACCCCATGCATCCCAGACCGATCTTCGTGTTGTTCGTCATGACGTCACCGTAGGCGTTCCAATCTCATCACACTAGTGAATAGAATGGATACGACTCATGAACGAGAATTATGGACGAGACCTCGACCTCAACCTCCTTCGCGTGTTCGTGGTGGTCGCGGATACCGGCAGTGTCACGAAGGCGGCGGCAAAGCTCTATCTCACGCAGCCCGCGATCAGCGCGGCGCTGCGCCGGCTGACCGATGCGATCGGCGCGCCGCTGTTCGTGAAGCACGGTCGTGGACTTGCGCTCTCCGCACAAGGCGAGAGCCTGCTCGCGACCGCGCGGCCCAACTTACTCGCGTTGATCGACGCCACGCTGCAAGCGCCTCCGTTCGATCCCGCGACGAGCGACCGCATCCTGCGCCTCGGCCTCTCCGATGCGGCCGAGATGTGGCTGTTGCCCGCGTTGCTGGGTGTGCTCGCGCGCGAGGCTCCCGCGATGCGCGTGATCGCCGTGCCGATCCAGTTCCGAACGGTCACCGAGGCGCTTGTCGAGCGCCGCGTCGACATCGCTGTGACTGTCGCCGACGAGATGCCGTCGTCGGTGCAGCGCACGCCTCTGTTCGTGGGCCGCTTCGTCTGCCTCTACGATCCCCGACACGCGAAGCTTGGCAAGCGCCTCACCGAGCGCGAGTACTTCGAACGCGATCACGTGATCGTTTCATATAACCAGGACCTACGCGGGCTCGTCGAGGATGTCGTCCGCAAGCAGCGGCGCGTGCGCGTCTCGCTCGCGAGCTTCGCCCACGTCGGCGACGTGGTGGACGGCACCGGTCTGATCGCGACGATTCCAGATACCGTCGCGGCGCACATCCGGCGCGTGCGCCCGCACCTACGTGCAACGAAGCTGCCGTTCACGTTGCGCGGCGGCCCGGGGCTCGAGATGCTGTGGCCTTCAGCGACGCACGACGACCCGGCGTGCCGCTTCGTTCGCGATCACGTCGTCGTGATCGCGAAACGCGCCCCCTGAGTTGTGCGGTCTATGCGATCGCGGTGATCGGAAGTGGGTGTCCACGTGCCGCTTCGAGCTCTGTCGACGCTGTAGGTGAGAGTGGACACCCCAAGCTCGACGTTGCGGTTGTAGCGATGCCCACCGAGATGACGTCGGAGAATACGTAAGCGAATTCGCGCCAGTAAATTGCTTGCAGCTCAAACTATTTTTTTTGTAGCTTCGTCGGCATGAGGGCAAAGCATCCGCCGATCTGTTTTGTAATTGCGATCAGCGTGGCAGCGCCGGCCTGCTGGGTCGGAGACTTCAGAGAGGAGACCGAGGAGGCCCCGCTCCTCGATCAGCTCGTCCTCTCGCAGCTAAACCATCCCGGTCGCGACATCTGGTTCGAGAACGTGTACGGCGGCGAGAAGTTCTTCACCTTTCTCGCCAACCACCCCGATCCGACCAAGCGAATCAAGATCGGATTCGAGGCCGTGCTCAACACGCCCCGCGCTCAGCGCTTCGACGTCTGGGGCGTGATCAACGATCCCGATTGCTCCGCGAACCCGGCGGGCGGCATGGACACCTGTCCCGATCCCGCGGCGACTGGCGTCGTCGGCATCCGCAAGAGCACGGCGCGGGGCTTCGTCGAGTACGGCGCGGCATGCGCGGCCTGCCACGCGGGTTTCTCGCCGATCCTTCCGCCGTCGAATCCGAACGCGCCGAGGTGGCACAACATCCATCCGAGCATCGGTAACCAGTACGCGAAGCTGGGTTCGATGTTCGCGGCGAACCTCGACCTGACGCAATCGCACGACGCCGTGCGTGCCCTGGTGTTCGGCTCGTGGCCGAACGGAACCGTTGATACGACGGCCCTGTTCTCCGACAACATCAACAACCCGGGCGTCATGACCGCGTTCTGGGAGCACCGGAACCGCAACACGTTCGACGTCGGGCTCGCCGAACCCAAGCTGCGCAACGGCCAAGGCGGGGAAGACGATGTCGGCGGCGATCTCGCCGCGCTTCGCGTCTACACGAACATCGGCGTGTGCTTCTTCGAGTGTGTGGCTGGTCCCGCGAGTATGAACCAGCCGATCGACATCAACGCGTGTCGCGCGAATTGCCCGGACTTCCCACCGCAAACGGATCTGGATGATCTGGGCGACTACCTCGGGATGATCGACCGGCCGCGCTTCCCGGGCATTCAAACCGACCTTACGAAGTACAGTCGCGGCTCGGCCGTGTTCGCCGCGAACTGCGTGGGCTGCCACGACAACACGACCGCCAAGCTTCGTCGCGTGCTGTCGAATGATGAGATGAACAGCCTGCAGGAGCTTGGCGCAGACGCGACGAATGCGTGCCGGGCACTCGGCACCAACTGGGATCCCGGCAAGATCTGGGCGAACTTCACGTCGAGCACGACGCACCAGCGCGCGATCGATGGAACCAAGGGCTATCGCAACATGCCCCTTGGCGGCATCTGGTCGACGTCTCCGTTCTTGCACAACCAGTCGGTCGGTGTGTGGGCGGCGCCGAACGCCACGTACGCGCAGCGTGTAGCAGCCTTCGAGACCTCGATGCTCGAGCTACTCAGCATGGACCGTGTGCCGAAGGTCAACACGATTCCCGTGGCGATCGGGCCGTTCCCAGCGGGCACGCCGCTCGCGCTCGTCGTCAACCGGAATCCCGCGACGCAAGCGCTGCTGTGCGGCGACTACGTCGAGAACCGTGGCCACTACTTCGGCGCCGGGCTGTCAGACGCCGACAAGCAAGCACTGATCTATTTCCTGCGCTTCCAGTAGCAGGTCGGGGCGTAGACGGGCGCGAACTTCATAGCGGAGACCGTTACGAGAGGTCCGTGAGAAGGACACCGGTATTACCGGCGGTCACGTGCCGAGCTTGTTGCGCAGGTAGTCGCTCGTCAGGTGCTTGAGCACGTCCCATGGCTCGCACTTCTTGTCGCCGTCGCTGAAGTGGATTGGGCCAATCGCCTTCGCAGCTTTGATCGCGGCGGCGTTGAGCTTCTTGTTGCGCTTTCCGATTCCCATGAGCGCGGCGCCCATCGCAACGCGCACCCAATTCTCCTCCTTCGCGATCGTCTTGCTGATCTTCGCGATGCAGCCGATGAAGAACTCGTCGGTCAGGCGCTTGTCGCGGTTGTTCTTCGAAAGCTCGTAAACCAGCCCGTAGCCGCAGCGGCGGCGGACGTCGTCCTTACTCGCGATCCAGTCCTTGGCGACCTCGAACGCGATAGGCGACTTGGGCAGGACGGCGTCGCACGAGCTGAGCACGTGGCTGAGCAGGCCCGCGCCTGCTCCGTTCGCCTGGCCTTCGATCTGTTCGCGCGTCAGCACCTGCGGGTCGTCAATCAGGAGCCCGACGATCCTCACGTCGTGGTTGCGGTCGTTCCAGAGCTCGAGCGCGAGGTCGTGGTCGCGCCCGACCTGCTTGGCGATGGCGCGGAGCTTCGTCAGGCCGATTCCGAAGCTGGTCAACCCGCCGGTTCCGTTGCCGCGCTTCTTCCAGTTCGCCTCGCCGCGCGCGTCGCGGTTTTGCTCGAGCAGCGCGATGACCTCGGTCTTTGTCATTTGTCGAGTGTACTGTCGGCTGGTCTTCTGCCGCGACCGGGGTGACGGATCGCCGCACGGATCGACTGTACAATGCTCGTGTGCGAGGCGTGTGGCTGCTGATAACCGCGGTGGCGTGCAAGGGCGCGGAGAAATCCGAGGTTCCAGTCTCGGCGGGATCGGGACGAATCGAAAGCCCGCGAGCTGACTCGGTTGCGATCGACGCGGCGCTGCCTGCGACCTGTGCGGATCCGTGCGTGTACCTCGTCGATCAAGCGATGGCTGACGCCGCGACGAAGTACGAAGCAGAGTGCCACGCGAAGTGGGTCTTCAGCAGCGACGACAGCTGTGAGCGGTATCAGTACGCGATCAACTGTATCTACGCTGCGCGCGGCAAGGTGTTCGTCACGCCGGCGTGGAAAGATCGCTTCGTGAGCAAACCTTGGTATCGACCGCGCGAGGACTTCAAGGAAAGCGACTTGCCACCCGTCGCGCGGCAAACGATCCAGTACCTGCGCGGCGAAGATAAAATGTGTCGCGCATCGAAGACGCTCACCGCTACCGAGCGCGACAAGGTCGTTGCGACCTACGAAAAAATTCGTAATGCCGACCTCAAAATACCGAACATCAAGCAGGATGATCTGCTGACGTTTTTTGAACTGTTCGGAACGCTCACGGTTGCCGACGACACGATCTTTGACCTCGAGTGGCGAACCCCGACCGGCTTCAGGGTCAAGATCAGCAACCTGGTTTACGAGCGGTCAAACAACCCGCACGACAAGCTCGTCATCCGCTTGACCTTCGAGGATGGCAAGCTGTGGGAGGTCGCATGGGAGTCGGAGTGACATCCATCTCGCAGCCGCGGCGCATCAAGAAGGCACTCGACTGGGACCGCCTGCCGCGCGGGTAATCGCCCGAGAAGCTCGTCTACGGCCGGATCGAGATCCTCACCGTGCGCGTTACGCCATCGCCGAAATCGATCGACAGCTGCCACGTACCGACGCTGAGGTTGTCGGTCGACAGGTTGTAGATATACAGGTCGTTCGCGGCGTCGTAGCGGAAGTAACCGCTAGTGTCCGCCGCGCTGACGGTCACGGGCTCGATCACGGTGCCCGAGATGGTCGGAGACACTTGGGTGAGCGTCAGCCGTGCTTGCAGGGTCGTCATGCCGGCCAGCGCGCCGGTCAGCCGGAACTTGACCGGAATGACCCGACCAAGCTTGAAGATCGACGAGCCGTCCGCATTGATCGGCTGCAGGATGCCCGTCCAATCGGCGGCGCTTGCAGTGACGGTCACGGGGAACGTCATCACGGTTCGGTTGCCGTTGCAGTCGATCGCGGTGCACGTGACCGTCGTCGTGCCGACCGGAAACACGCTACCCGGCGGTGGGTCGCAGCTGATCGTGTTGCCGGATGTGCAGACCGGATCGACCGCGCGCGGCATCGTGTAATTGACGGTCGCGCCGCTCGGACTGGTCGCGGGAACGATCGTCGTCAGCGGAATGCCGAGGATGATCGGACCGACGGCGTCGCGCACCGTGATCGGGAACTGCACCGTCGTCGAGTTGCCGAGCGGATCGGTCGCCGTGCACGTCACGATCGTGGTGCCGATCGCGAACGTCGAGTGCGGCGGGGGATCGCAGTACACCGTCGCGCCGGCGAGACCGAGGTCCTCGGCGGTCGGCGGCATGTACCAGCCGACCGAGCCGGTCGGGCCGGTCGCCTGCAGGATGAGCGGCTGCGACAGATTGCCGACGATCGGCCCGGTCACGTCGGTGAGATCCGGCATCGCGAACCCGCCGACGAACACGCTGCGATGCAGCGGCAGCTCCGGCCGATCGGTGACGAGGAAGCGACCGTCGAGGTTCATCGAACCGCTGAAGTGCCCGGTGAACACGAGGCGGCTACGACCCGTCTCATGCGTGTCGACCACCACCGAGTGCACGGAGCTGTCGAGCACCATCGGCGCGGTCTTCGCCCACACGACGTGGCCGTCACTTGGATGGAAGGCCGCCGCGAACATGTCGTGGGTGCCGTACGAGTGCCACTCGCCGACGCCGAACGTCATCGTGCTGTGAAACGTCTGGAACACGCCACTGGCGATCACATTGCCCGCGGCATCGATCGCGACGTGGCCGCCGCTCGCGTTGGCTTCGGGGAACGACCCGACGGGCGCTTGGTAATTCGCAAGTGCAGTCCAGTCATACGAGCCGTCATGCGCGTACTTGGTGACGTAGAGCTCGCGGATGAGGAGACGGGGATTGAGCACGCCGCCGCCGAAGTCGAACGGCGCTTCGAACATACCGGTGACGAACACGCCGTCGCTGCTCGCGGCGACGCCCGTCGCGAACCCGCTTGGCACGGCCTTGAACAGCGCGAGCTCGCCATCGGCCGGCGCGGCGCGAACCACGATGCCGTTGATCGACGCGACATAGACGGTGCCGTTCGGCGCGATACCCATTCCCGAGAGCTGCTGCGGGCCGTCACGTCCGTGACCCTTGGCGGACACGACACTGCCGTCGGAGCCGAGCGTGAGCACGAACAGGTCGAGCTCCGCGCAACATTCGGGCGCGGCGTTCTGGCTGGTGATCGAGAGCGTGCCGAACTGCGCGGTTCCCTGATACGTCGCGGCGATCACGATGCGCGCCGGATCCACCGGATCGCTGGCGTCGATCGCCATCGCCGCGCCGCGCGCCATCGTGCCCGCATCATTCATCCGGATCATCGCGTTACCGCCGAAGCGCTTCGGCCAACCGGCGATCGCCGTGCCGCTCGCATCGAACCGGCCGAGCCACATCGTGTCGTCGGCCGCGAGCGCCGAGCCCAGCACGAGGATGTCGCCGTTGGGTGCGACCGTGATCGCGGAGGGCTGCACGAGCAGGCTCGATCCGGTGCGCCGCAACCACAGTAGCTGTCCTTCGCTCGAGTACTTCGCGAGCACGAGATCCCACGCGGCGCCGGTGCCGGCGTACGCCGTCGTGCCGACGGTCAACGGCGTCGTACCGTCGAGGAAACCGACGAGCGCGACGGTATGATCGGGAGCGACCGCCGAGATCGACGTGATCGCCGGCGTGTCGAACGTCGGGAACGACGTCCCGAACTGCAGGTTGTCGAACTTCTCGCCCCACGTGCCGGGACGGCAATCGCTCGCACATTCCGAGAGCTCGCCGGTGCGCTCGCCGTTCTCGCAGACATTGTTGCCGCACACCGTCAGCGGCGTGCGGATGTAGACGGTGATGACCTCGTCGTACGGCCTCGATGCCTGGTTGGGCTCGGGGTTGATGCAGCTGTGGACATTCCCGAGCACATCGAGTGAGCACGCGGTGTCGCGGCCCGTCGTCGTCGGATCGCTCGTGGGATCGCAAAGACCCTGGTTGTCGATCGGGCCGTTCGGCGGCTCGTCGTTACCTTGGCTCGACATGAAGCGCCGCGTGATGTCGGGGATGTTGCTGCCTGGACCCGCACACGCGTAGAACAGCGGCTTGTTTATAAAGTCGCGCGGGTCTTCCGACTGCGGCGACATCCAGAACATGTTGCCGTAGAACCCGCCCTCGCGAACGTCGAACTCGTCCGCCTCCTCCGCGCTCACCTCGAGCGCCGCGCGGATATGCTCCGGCGCACTCGCCGGCGCGCGCATCGAGATGCTGACGCGTGCACCGTAGGCGTTCGTACGCGCGAGCACGCACGCGGTTACCCAGCGCTGACAGCTCTCGTCGCACGTACCGTTCAGCTCGCCCCACTGCGGCGCGAGACCGACGGCACCTTGCAGCACGAGCGGATTGGCGCCGCCGTAATCGATCGTCGCGGTCTGATCGCTGCGCATCGCGCAGCTATAGACGTACTGCAGCACCTCGCGCGCGTACGGGTTGTCGTGCAAGAGCTCGCGTGCCGGCAAGTTGTTCTGCCACACGCCGTTCTGCCACACGCCGTTCTGCCACACGCCGTTTTGCCAAACGCCGTTCTGCCACACGCCGTTCTGCCAGACGCCGTTCTGCCACACGCCGTTTTGCCAGACGCCGTTCGTGCTGAGGCTGTTCTGCCAGACGCCGTTCTCGTTCGTGATCGCCGACGTCGTGCTCGAGGTCTCGGACGAGTCCGTACCGCACGCGGCGACCGACGCAACAAGCGACACCCAGATCCAGTGCTTCATACCCATTTGTTCCACTCCACGAAAACGGCGAGATGTTCGCGCCAGCTAAACAAGCCGGCACGACGTACGTCAACGAGTAAGCGCTGCAGGGTTGCTTACTCATCGGTAGAGACGCTCGGTCGAGAACGTGAAGGCCGGCGGTCGAGATTTTTGGTGCCGCGTGCAAGCCCGGGTGATTGCAATGGTTGCCCCGACCGCCGCAGTGTTGCAGGACCGTCAGCGCCCCGTCACGCCAACGATGCAAAGCCGCCAGCCGAGTTCGAGAATGACATTTTGCGGGCCGGCCGAGTAAGATGCCCCGGTCATGGGCGCGGATGTCGATCGTGAAGTACGGAGCAGCGTGGGCGAGGGTCAGCTCGATCAGGCTGCGACCCGGATCTTCGAGGTCTATGGTTCCGAGATCTACGGGTTCTTGCTTGCCTTGATGAACAACGACACCGCCGCAGGTGACGTGTTCTCGCAAGTGGGTGAGGACCTGTGGAAGGGGCTGTCCGAGTTCAAGTTCGAGTGCAGCATCCGGACCTGGCTGTACGTGCTCGCGCGGCACGCGGCGGCCCGGTATCGGCGGTCGCCGTGGAACAAGGCTGAACGGCGTGGTGCCGAGTCGCGGATCGAGTCGCTGGTGGACCTGGCGCGCAGTCGGACGCAGCCCTGGCAGCGCACCGAGGTGAAGGATCGGTTCAGCGAGCTGCGTGCGAGCCTCGATCCCGACGACCAGATCCTGCTCACGCTCCGCATCGATCGTGACCTCGCGTGGAGCGACGTCGCCAAGGTCATGCTCGACGGTGAGACCGATCCGGCGACACTGCAGCGCGAGACCGATCGGCTGCGCAAGCGCTTTCAGTTGCTCAAGACCGAGCTGCGAAAACGCGCGGCGGCAGCCGGGCTCCTCGACGCAGCCCCGTGACCCCCGAAGACGACGACGCGGATTCCATGCTGCGCGCGCTCGCGGCGGCGCCGCCCGTGAAACCGCCGGAGCGCGTCATCACCGCCATGGTGGTCAAGCTCGCGGACGTCGCGCCGCTGTCCGATCAGATCGGCAAGGTGCGAACGCTCGTCGAGACGCATGCCGCGAACGTCGTGACACGTGACGACGGCTTGCTTGCAGCGACCTGGTCGGACGCTTTGACCGCGGCACAAGCGGCGCTCGAGCTGCGCGATGCGTTGCCGGCGACTCGCATCGCGCTTGCGAGCGGAAAGGCCGGCCCCGCCGCGGCTGGCCGCGCAGTCGATCGCGCGCTCGCGCTGCTTGCGGCGGGCAGCGATCGGATCTGCGTCGACGACGAGACCGCAAAACTGATCGAGCGAAAGTTCGAGATCGAGCGGACTGATACCGGCATCATCGTGCTCGTCGAGCTGGCGACCGGTACGCCCGCGGTCGTCCACCGCGTGATCGGCAACTACAAGATCGTGTGTTTGCTCGGCACCGGTGGCATGGGTGTCGTCTACCTCGCAGAGCACGTCACGCTCGGTCGCAAGGCAGTGATCAAGTTCGTGCAGGAGCAACTGCACGCCGACAGCGACTTCGCCACGAGGTTCTTCACGGAGGCGAAGACCGCGGCTTCGATCCGGCATCCCGGCATCGTCGACGTGTTCGACTACGGCAAGGACGAGCGCGGCCGGGGCTACATCGTGATGGAGTATCTCGACGGCGAGAGCCTGCGCACGCGGCTCCGGCGCGAGAAGGCGATGCCGGCCGGTCTCGCAGTCACGCTCGCCGCGCAAGTCGCAAAGGCGGTCGCCGCAGCGCACGCCGCGAAGATCATCCATCGCGATCTCAAACCCGACAATCTGTTCCTCGTACCCGATCCCGACGCACCCCAGCGCGTGCGCGTGAAGGTGCTCGACTTCGGGCTCGCGAAGCTGACCGCGGATACATCGCCCGGTGTCACGCAGAGCGGCAACTTCGTCGGCACGCCGCAGTACATGTCACCGGAGCAATGCCGCTCGAAGGCGGAGATCGATCACCGTACCGACGTGTACTCGCTCGGCTGCATTCTGTTCGAGATGGTGACCGGCAGGCCGCCGTTTACCGACAGGACGATCGGCGATCTGATCATCGCGCACAGCACGCTGCCGCCACCGAACCCGAGCGAGCTCGAGCCAACGGTGTCGCCAGCGCTCGCACACGCGATCCTGCGCGCGCTCGCCAAGCGTCCAGATGAACGCTTCGCAACGATGGCGGAGTTTGCCGATGCACTGACGCAGCTCGCCGATCAGCCGGTCGAGCTGCGCGACACCGTACCGGCGCGGCCCGCGAAGCTCAGCGCGCCGCCGTCGATCGAGAATCGCGCGGTGGCAGCGTCGGTCGGTGAGCCACGCAGCGAGCGGCGGCGGCCGATGCGGTGGCTCGCCGTCGCCGGTGTCGCGACCGCGCTCGCGGCTGCAGGTATCGTCGCGTGGGTCGTGAAGGGTGACGACGCGCCGAGACCGGTGCTGGCGCCGCTGAGCGGCAACAACTCGATCGCAGTGATCGATCTGGAGAATCGCGCGAAGCGCGCGGATGCCGCGTGGCTATCGACCGCGCTCGGCGAGCTGGTCGCAAGCGATCTCGGCACCGTCGCCGAGCTGCAGCCCATTCCAGCGTCCGAGGTCGCACGAATGCAGGCCGAGCTCGGCGTCGGCGACATCGCGGACTGGTCGGCGGATCGCCTCGCGAGCGTGCGCGCCACGCTCGGCGCGGAGTACGTCGTCGCGGGCTCGTACACCGTGAAGCCAGGCGGCGAGGTCGCCGTCGAGCTCAAGCTGTACGCGACAAGCGATGGTCGCGTGCTGACCCGCAAACAGGAGGTTGGACTCGAATCCGATGTCGCCGAGCTCGGTGCGCGACTGGCGAAAGCTGTGAAGACGGGTCTCGGCATCAAGGTCGACGACGCGGCGACCTCGCCGCCGGCGGTGCTGCCGAGCGAGCCGACGGCCGCCAAGCTCTACGCCGAGGGCCTCGACAAGCTGCGCCACTTCGAGCTGATCGAGGCGCGCGATCTACTGTCGAAGGCCGTACTCACCGCGCCAAGCGATCCTCTCGTGCATTCCGCACTTGCGACCGTGTGGCGCGAGCTCGGTTACGACGAGCAGGCACGGATGGCGGCGAAGCTCGCGCACGACTACGCATCGGGATTGCCGACCGAGAATCGCAAGCTGATCGATGCACAGTACCGCGAGACGACGGCGCAGTGGGACGCAGCAATCGCGCTCTACCGCGAGCTGCTCGAGGCGTCGCCGCGTCGGCTCGACTACGGCCTCGCGCTGGCGGCCGTGCAGACGCACTCGGGCGACGTCAAGAGCGCGTATGCGACGCTCAACATGCTGCGCAAGCTGCCGCATCCGATCGGCAACGATCCTCGCATCGACCTCGCCGAGGCGATCGCCGCCGAAGAAGCCGACGACATCGAGCGCATGCGCGAGCGCTCTGAGAAGGCTGCGCTCGTTGCGGGCCAGCGCAACGCGCACCTGCTCCGCGCCAAGGCGTTGCTGCGCCACGGCTGGGCACTGTGGACCCTCGGCCGCGACGACGAAGCGGCGCCGATCTACGAGGAGGCGAAGCAGTTGTTCACCAGGCTCGGCGATCGTAGCGGGCTCGCGCGCACGCTCAACAACATCGCGCTCGCCTACCATCGCAAGCATCGCAGCAGCGAAGCGACGAAGACGTTTGCCGACGCACTCACGCTTGCCGAGACGATCGGCGACACGCGGACGCAGGCGATCGTGCTCCACAACTGGGGTTACGTGCTCGCGGACAGCGGCGATTTACCCAAAGCATTCGAGCTGATGAACCGGAAGCTCCAGCTCGGCGGCGAACGCGGCGACGCACCGTCGAGTCAGGCGGCGGCACACGTCAATCTCTCGGAGCTGCTGCGCTGGCGCGGTGACCTCAACGGCGCCGAGCAGCACTGCCAGTCCGCCGAAGATCTGCTGCGCGGCACCGATGCGCGGCGCTTCGCGGCGTACGCGGCGCTTCACTGCGGTGAGGTGCTGCGCGCGCGGGACGATCTCGACGCTGCGCGGAAGCGGTTCGCGCAAGCGATCGGCTGGGCATCCGATGTCATGACACCGGCGGAGTCAGCGGAGATGAGGATCGCGATGGCGCGGATCGAGCTGGAGACCGGGCAGGTCGCAGAAGCCGAGACTCGCGTGCGTGCGGCGATCCACGATCTGCACGCTGCCAAGGAAGGCAGCCAGCAGGTCTGCGCGATCGCCGTGCTCGCGCAGGTGCTGCTCGCGAAGAACGACGTCGCCGGAGCGGCCCTGGAGATCGCGGCGACGAAGACCTTGCCGGCAGAAGGGGTTAGTTTCGCGTGCCGGCTCGAGGCCGAAGCCGTCGCGGCGCACGTGATGTGGCGACAAGATCCCGCGACGTTGCCGCAGGTGCAGGCCGCGCTCGAGAGTGCTCGCCAGCGTGCGGCAGCAGCGACGAACGTGCAGCTCGAAGATTTCGTTCGCCTCGTGCAGGGACAGGTCGCCGGCGCTGCGGGCAAGAGCGCGCTGCGCATGCTCGCGCGTGATGCCAACGCCATTGGTTTCAAGCTGCTCGCACGCAAGGCGAAGACGGCAGCGAAATAGCCGCTTCACATTCGCGAGGGTCGCGTCTCTACCACGCATGACCCATTCCTATCGACCCGCTCGAACCGGGGCGCGTCTCGTCACGACCGCGACTCTGTCACTACTGACGCTCGTTACGCCTGCGCTTGCGCAGACGCCGACCAAGCTCAAGCCGCCGGCCAACACGGCCCTGGCGAACAAGTTGAAGCTACAGCGCCTGAAGCAGCTGCCCAAGAAGGCGACGCTGACACCACTGAGCTCGATGAAGCCGCAGAAGCTCAAGATCAGCGCGTCGGGCGGCACGACGATCGGGCGTACCAAGATCGCGAGCAAGAAGACCGCGTCGGCGCCGACGAGCGAAGAGACTGCCGGTCGCTATTGCACGACGCGCACGGTCAGCGAGCAGAACGGCGAGTACAGCAAGATCGTCCTCGGCAACCAAAGCGACAAGATCTATCCCGGGGCGATCTACGGCGACAACGCGTTCCTCGACGGCACCTACAGCGTGCCGCCGAATCTGGTGCGGCGGCCATATCAGATCGCGACGTCGCTGTTCTCGGCGGCGTCGACCGGGCCGTCGTACCTCGAGGTCCAACCGACGATCGGTCAGGTCAACGACGGCATCGTCCAGCTGATGCGAAACAACGCGAACGTCGTCAACGCAGCAAACGTCGCGGTCGAGGTCAGCCAGATTTACAGCCAGGAGCAGCTGTCGTTCGAGCTCCAGGCCGGCTACCAGGGCTATGGCGTCGACCTCGACGCCGAGTTCGCCTACAGCTCGGAGAACGAGAAGCGCGTCATCTTCGCGAAGCTGACGCAGACGTACTTCAGCGTGATGCTGAACAAGCCGGACGGCGCGTCGCTGCTCGAGAACGCAGCGGCGGTCGGCGCGAACACGCTGTTCGTCAACAAGGTCAATTACGGGCGGCTCGGCATCCTCAAGATCGAGACGAGCTTCAGCCAGGAGGAGGTCCAGGCCGCGCTCGACTTCGCGTACTCGCAGGCCAACAACTCCGTCAGTCTGACCGCGAGAGCGAACTACAACAAGGTCCTCTCCGACATCAAGATCGAAGGGTTCTTCTTCGGCGGCGACGCGACCAATGGGATGGTGCAGGTCAACTGCACACGTGACACCTGTGCGCAGCGGCTCGAGGAATTCAACACGTACGTGCGCAACGGGCTGCGCCTCAACACGATGGTCGCGCCGACGCCGATCAGCTACGAGCTCAAGTACCTCAACGACAACGCAACCGCCGCGGTCAACTCCACCACGACCTACGTCGAGCGCAACTGTCAGTCCGCGCAGGGCGTGACGGTGACGCTCGACGGCATCTCGATCGAGAACGTTCACGAAGCGACGTGGGGCAACGACTGCGGCGAAGCGACCTGCAACTCCGACTGCGGCTACGCGTGGGGGAGCGTCAAGGTCGAGATCGAGCAGCGCGAGAACGGCAAGCGCGTGGCCACCGTACCGGCGTTCCTCGCCGGCAAGCAGGTCACCGACCCCACGGTGTGGAAGCGGTCGCAGAGCGATCCACAGCGCGGCGTGATGAACCACAAGGTGATCGCCGACAAGACCGTCGACTCGATCCGCAACGTCGGCAAGAAGCTCGAGTACAAGCTCGATCCGCGCATCTACGCCGCCGGTGGTTACTTCCTGAAGATCACCAGCGACATCAAGACCAACCACAAGGACAACCACCTCGCGTCGCTTGGCTTTCACGGCATGAAGGCACCTGTCGTGCGCGACTTGCCGCTCAAGGACGCGCTGCTCAACCCGAGCCTGGCGCGGACCGATCACAAGTACGGCTCGTACATCGCGGGGCCGTTCTCGTCGGAGTCGAACCGCCTGCACTCGTTCCGCGCTCACTTCACCGTCAAGCCGCAATAACGGAGACCACCATGTCACGACTCATCAAGACACTCGCGTTGCTCGCACCCGTCGGCGCCGCGCTGCTATCCACCGCAATCGCACAACCTGCCGCGCCTGCAAAGCCGGCGAAGCCCGCTGCCGAGAAACCGGCTGCTACCAAGCCGGTTGCTACACCGGCTGTAGCGGCCGCGACGAAGATCGCGCCACCGGCGAAGAGCGGATCGTTGCTGTTCAAGAAGAAGCTCAACACCGGTCGCACGAACCTCAAAGGCTTCGTCGATCTGCACACGCACCCGATGGCGCATCTCGCAATGGGCGGCAAGCTGCTCCACGGCGCGCCGGATAAGGGCATCCAGATGCCTGCCGGCGCGATCTACGATCCGCGTGGCGTCGGCGTGTCGGGCGCGACGTGCAACAACAACGCGCGCGATGCAGCCAGCGTGGAGGAGGCGCTTGGCTCCTGCTACAGCACGCACGCCGGGCACGACCTCATCAAGAACAAGTGCGGCAATCACATCCGCCGCCTGGTGATCAACGGCTTCGAAGACGGCAAGCACACGAACAAGCCGCACGATGTCGACCATCCGCCCGGCTACCCGTCGTTCACGAAGTGGCCAAAGTACAATGACGTGGTCCACCAGCAGATGTGGATCGACTGGGTGAAGCGCGCGCACGACGGCGGCATGCGCGTCATGGTCTCGCTGAGCGTCAACAGCATGACGTTCGCGAAAGGTCTCGACGGTAATCAGCCGTACGACGACAAGACGATCGGCGACTCGCAGGTCAAGGAGATGAAGCGTCTCGTCGCTCGCCACCGTGACTGGATGGAGATCGCGTACTCGTCGACGGACCTGCGGCGGATCGTGTCGCAGGACAAGCTGGCGATCATTCTCGGCTCGGAGCTCGATGACATCGGCAACTTCGCGTGGTCAAAGAAGGAGCCATCGCGCGGTGAAGTGAAGGCCGAGATCGATCGGCTCTACAACCAGGGCATCCGCTACATCTTCCCGGTCCACGTTATCGATAACCACTTCGGTGGCACCGCGATGTACGAAGCGGAGTTTCCGCGCGCGTCGAAGTACCACTTTGGTCAGTGGCCCAAGATCATCTGTGCCGACAAGTCCGACGGCATCACGAATCGGTTCACGAACGGCTGGGACGTGATCAAGACTTTCGCGCTCGGCGACGCCGGCGGTAGCTTTCCCACTCCGACGTGTTCCGCTGGCGTTGGCTTCAAGAACGCACGCGGCTTGACCGAGCTCGGTAGGTTCGCGCTCGACGAGATGATGACGCGCGGCATGCTGATCGACATCGATCACGGATCGCAGAAGACCGTCGATGAGATCGTGCGCCACGCGAACGCGAAGAAGGGCGGCTACCCGGTGGTGTCGGGTCACAACGGTCTGCGCGACGACAACGCGAAGAACCACGACATCCACGAGAACACGCGCACCGCCGCGCAGTACAAGGCGATCGTCTCGAACCACGGCATCGCCGGCATCGGCTTCGGCGACTCGACTGCGCAGCAGTTCATCACGCAGGTGCGTCGCGCCCAGGCGGCCGCGCCGGGACTGCGCATCAACCTCGGCTCCGACATCAACGGCTTTGTGATCATGCCCGGCCCGGAGAAGTGCACCGGCGACAACTGCGTCAAGTACTCCGCCGCGTTCCCGAAGGCGAAGATGGGCAGCAAGGAGTGGGACTACAACACCGAGGGCGTCGCGCACGTCGGCCTGTTCCCCGACTTCTTGCGCAAGGTCGAGCTCATCGGCGGTCAGGACGTCGTCGACCAGCTATTCGATGGTGCCGAAAGCGTCGCGCTGATGTGGGAGCAAGCCGAGAAAGTCAGTAAGGAAGTGAAGCTGCCCGCGACGTTCAAGGCGATCGTCGTCACGGTCCGCACGACCGTCGACGATGTTCGTAACGGCGCGCAGGCGTGGGTGACGGTGCAGCTCAAGTCCGGAGACCTGGCGGAAGTCGAGATCAGCAAGCTCGCGAAGGGCGCGAACAGCGCGAATCGGATCGAGATCCCGCTTCAGGCCGCGACCGCGGTGGCGGATGTGGAGGGCGTGAAGGTGCGCCATCACTCGAACGACTGCTTCGCGTGCGCCCGCGACTACTGGTTCGGCTCGGTCGAGCTCGAGGGCAAGGGCGGTCAAGCGATCATGAAGACGCCGGACTTCAAGATCGGACACGAGACACAGCAGTACAAACGCAAGTGACGCTGCCGTGTGTCCCTAGTCGACACCACGAACGATCTGCATGTCCGTGATCGCGACGCTCGGCTCGAGCGTCACTTCGTCCGGTTCTGAGACCTCGGACTGCGGTGCCTTCGAGACAGCGCGAGTCGCCGAAGCGAAGGCACGCGTGACCTCCGAAGACCGGAACCGACCCTGATCGTGAAACCGCGAGCCGTCGAGTGCCGGCTCTGGAGCCTGGTCGCCTTCCTCGGCGCCGGGCGACGGTGGGGTTGCCTGCACGTTGTCGATCACTTTGCCATCCATTCATCGAGCTTGAGCTGTGCGCTCGGACCCACGTTGGCCCAGCCGTCGACCACGCCTTCCTTCATGATGTGAGCAAGCTCGGAGAGTCGGGCCTTGATCCTGTCGATCGCCTCCGTTGCACCGGCACGCGAGCTGTTCTGCTTGTGCTCGACGATCTCGGAGATCAGCTCCCGCTTGCGGTTCTCGACTCGGGTCTGGAGATCGGACGCGGTTGCGGACGGGTTGATAGGCGCGGCGCTCATGAGCTCTCCTGATCGGTTGAGGTTGTGTCGTTCGGCCGATGGCGTCGCGTTATCTCGCGATCCATTCCTCGACCTTGCGCTTTGCGCCCGGGCTCATGAGGGACCAGCCATCGCAGACGTCGTGTTTGACGATGTAAGCGAGGTCGGAGAGCCGCGCCTCGAGTTGACTGATCGCGTACGAAGCTCCAACGCGTGAGCTCTTCTTGTGCTCGATGAGCTCGTCGATCAGCTGACGCCTGCGGTATGCGACACGAGCTTCGACATCCGGTGGCGCACTCGGCGTAAACGGTTTGCTAGATTTCACTTTACTCATGAGCTCTCCTGATCGCTCGAGGTCTGCTTCGGCCGCTCGGCGATCAGCGCTTCGGTCGTGAGCATGAGGGACGCCACCGATGCCGCGTTCTGCAGCGCGACCCGCACGACCTTCGTCGGATCGATGACACCCGCTGTGACTAGATCTTCGTAAGCGCCGGACGCTGCATTGTAGCCGTAGGCGCCCTCGCCCTCGCGAACCTTGCCGACGACGATGGCACCTTCGACGCCACAGTTCTCCGCGATCTGCCGCAGCGGTTCCTCGAGCGCGCGGCGAATGACGTTGACGCCGTAGCGCCGATCGTCATCGAACTTCAGCGCCGCGAGGACCGACTCGCAGCGGATCAGCGCCACGCCGCCGCCCGGTACGACACCCTCCTCGACCGCCGCGCGAGTCGCGTGCATCGCATCCTCGACGCGCGCCTTCTTCTCTTTCATCTCGACCTCGGTCGCTGCACCGACCTTGATCACGGCGACACCGCCGACCAGCTTCGCCAGCCGCTCCTGCAGCTTGTCGCGATCGTACTCCGACGTCGTGTCCTCGATCTCGCGACGCAGCGACTTGACGCGCGCTTCGACGTCTTCCTTCTTGCCCGCGCCCTCGATGATCGTCGTGGTGTCCTTGTCGACGGTGATGCGCTTTGCGCGACCGAGATCGTCGAGCGTCAGGTTCTCGAGCTTGAGGCCAAGATCCTCCGTCACCGCTCGACCGCCGGTCAGCGCGGCAAGGTCTTGCAGGATGGCTCGCCGGCGATCGCCGAAGCCAGGCGCCTTCACCGCGCACACGGCGAGGGTACCGCGCAGCTTGTTGACGACCAGCGTTGCGAGCGCTTCGCCGTCGACATCGTCGGCGATGATCACGAGTGGCTTGCTTTGCTTTGCAACTTGCTCGAGGAGTGGCAACAGCTCCTGCATCCCCGACAGCCGCTTCTCGTGGATCAAGACGTACGCATCGGCAAACACGGCCTCCATCCGCGCAACGTCGGTCACGAAGTATGCGGACATGTAGCCCCGGTCGAACTGCATGCCTTCGACCACCTCGAGCGTGGTCTCCATCGTCTTGGCTTCTTCGACGGTGATCACGCCTTCCTTGCCGACCTTCTCCATCGCCTCGGCGATCAGCGTGCCGATCGTGCCGTCCCCGTTGGCGCTGATGATGCCGACTTGCGCGATCTCCGCTTTGCTCCGCGTCGGCTTGGATTGCCGCTTCAGCTCCGCGACGACGGCCGCAACGGCACTTTCGATCCCGCGCTTGATGTCCATCGGGTTCGCGCCCGCGGCGACCAGCTTGGCGCCGGCGGTATAGATCGCCTGCGCGAGCACGGTCGCGGTGGTGGTGCCGTCGCCCGCGACGTCGCTCGTCTTCGACGCGACCTCCCGCACCATCTGCGCGCCCATGTTTTCGAAGTGATCCTCGAGTTCGATCTCCTTCGCGACCGTGACGCCGTCCTTCGTGACGACGGGCGCGCCGTAGCTCTTCTCGATGACGACGTTACGACCCTTGGGGCCGAGCGTGACCTTCACCGCATCGGC
>DATDCH010000846.1:0-5675 GCA_036524455.1 Kofleriaceae bacterium
CGCTCCGCGATCGCCAGTGCATCTCGGAAGTGCGGCAACGCGTCCTTGTAGTTGCCCTGCACGGCGAGCACGGCACCGACGGCGTTGTGCCAGTCGAGCACGAGCACGTCCTGATCGCCTGCGCGCTGGACCGCGGTGCGCGCGACGCGTGCGAGCGCTGCGGCTTCGCTGGCGTCGAGTGCGATCGCGCCCGCGGTGTACGTCTGCTGGATCCACACACGCGCCGCGAGCGCATCGTCTTTTGCCGTGGCCGCGAGGGTAGCGGCTTCGTCGAGCGCGCGCTTCGCGGTGGCCGCGTCGCGCGTGACCATCTGCAGCTTGCCCTGCAAGTACAGCGTCTCGGCGAGCAGCGGCGCATAGTCGGACCGGCGTGCCACCGGCAACAGCTCGGCAACGAGCGTGAGTGCGCCTTGGTACTTAGCCGTCTTCGCGAGCGTCTTTGCGGTGGCGAGACTGCGATAGGCAGCGTCGACTTGAGCGCGCGCCGTCGGATGCGCGGGCAACGGCGTCTGCTCGCCGAGCGTCTTGCCGTCGCGACACGGCAGCAGATCGGGAAGTCCTTGCACGACGGCGAGCGCGTTGCGGACCGTCGGTTCGTCGGGCGCGTTCGTCAGCACGTCGACCACAGCGGCGAGCTCGCCGCGCCTGCGCTCGAAGCACGCGAGCTCGACGTCGTAGCGCGCTTCGGTTTGATCGCGGCGCTCGTACGTCGCGCGGCACGCATCGACGCGCAGCGTGACCCATCGATCGGCGTAACGATCGAGACCCGCGATGACCGGCGCGAGCACCGATGCCGTGAATGGATACGGGTGCGCCGCGAACGCGCGCTCGAGCTGCGTGCGACGACCGGCGTCCCACGTGCCGGCGAGCCGGTCGCGGGGATCGGGGCACGTGTCCCGATCGGCGCGCGGGATCGCGAGCATGACACCGGCCGCCACCGCGACGGCGCCACCGGCGATCGCAAGCCGCCGATAGCGAATCGCCGGATCGCGGGCGAGCGCGTCGAGCAGCGCCGTCAGCGTCGGGAACCGGTGCTCGGGCTCGTGGGCGAGGCCGCGCAGGATCACGCGCTGGATCCAGGCGGGCACGCGCGGGATCGGTGCCGGGCCACGCGCGATCGACTCGCGGAGCTCGCCGAGCGATCGGCCGGTGAATGGGCGCTCGCCAGCGAAACACTCGTACGCGACGACGCAGAACGAAAACTGATCCGAGCGGACGCTCGCACCACCACCGGCGAGCTGCTCGGGCGCCATGTAGACCGGTGTGCCGAGGATGTGCCCGGTCGCGGTCAATGCATCGACCGGTGTGTCGGGCGCGGCTGCGGGCTCGGTCGCCTCAGCGTCACTCGCGCGCGCGAGGCCGAAGTCGGTGACACACACGCGGCCGTCGTCGGTGATCAGCACGTTGTCGGGTTTGATGTCGCGGTGGACGATGCCGGCTGCATGCGCGGCAGCAAGACCTCGACCCGCGTCGGCGAGCACCGCGACGATCTCGCGCGGACGGCGCGGCCGCTCGGCGAGCCACTGGCGCAACGTGCGGCCGGGCAAGAACTCCATCGCGAGAAACACGTCGTCGCCAAACGTTCCGACGTCGAAGATCGAGACGACGTTGCGATGTGACAGCTGCGCCATCGCCTTGGCTTCGCGCAGCATGCGGTCCTGCGCGCGCTCGCCATCGCTCGCCGCCATCAGCTTGAGCGCGACGGTGCGATCGAGGCTCGGATCGCGGGCGGCGTAGACGACGCCCATCGCGCCGGCGCCGGCAACGCGCTCGACGACGTAGCGGCCGACTGCGGTGCCGGGGGCGAGTCGCGCCGGCTCGGCCGCGGGGCCGGGTGTGCCGACCGCCATCGCCGCGACGAGCTCGGAGCACGTGCGGCAATCGTCGAGATGTGCGAGCGCGGCGACGCGCTGCGGCTCGGGCAGGGCGTTGCCGACCAGGTTCGTGATGGTCAGGTCGTCGAGGCAGCCCATCCGCACGGCGATGATAGCCCGCTCACGGTGTAATCGAGATCATTGCGGTGAACGTGAACACGCGGCTGCTCGCCGTCGCGGTCACGGTGAGCATTGCCGGCGATGCGCAGCCCGCGACGGGATAGACCGAAAAGCCAGCGTCGAAGGAGTCTCCCTCGTCGACGAGCTCGCCGTCGTTGCGCACGTTCGAGTCGGCATCGACGCACGGTGGACCGATGAGCTCCATGGTCACGTAGGTCTGACTGCCGCCGGCGTTGCGGAGCCGCATGTCACGCAGCGAGATCGTCTTCGAGGGCACGCTGATCGTCTGGGCCAGCTGGTCTCCGACCACGAAGCCATCGAACACGACGCGCGGCGGTCCCGAGTGCTCGAGCGATCGGCAGACGTTGCTGTGGTAGCGCAAGTCGCACCACGTTTCGTCGGGGCACTCGGCGTCGCTCGTGCACGCGATCTCGATCTCGTCGAGCGGCGTCGCGGCGCACGCGGCAAGCGCGACGAGCAGCATCGCGGCCTTCATGGGTCCCCCAGTGCCGGCAGCTCGTTCGGCGACGTCGGCGTATACGACGGATTGCCCGACGCGAGGAACACGATGCCGCCGATCGACAGTACAGGTGCAGCGACGAGCAGGCCGGTGCCGATCATGTCGTAGCGATCGCGCGCTGCAAGTTGGCGGTCGACCTCGTCGCCGGGCCGCGCCTGCATCGCGAGATCGCTCTCGATCGCACCGACACGGGTGCGCGCGTAGATCCCAGCGGCGAGTGCTGCGAACCCGGCGACGATCATCAGCCGGCCGGACCACGCGCGGTGGTTACGACTTAGATCATCGTCGAGGTCGCGAGCCTTGCGTTGATCGGGATCCGCTTTACGGGCGCGACGCGCGAGGTACAGCGATTGCGCCGGCGCGGCTGCGGCGTCGCGCTCGGCCCACGTCGCGAGCACTTCGGCGAGCTGCGGATCGCGGCGACCGCCGCCGATCGTCCACCGCGCATCGAGTGCGCGCGCGGCGAGCACGAGATCTCCGCTCGCTCGTGCACGTTCCCCGAGCTTGCCGAGGATCGCGATCGTGCGCGGCTTGGCTGCGTCGCGCTGTGCGAGCGAGAACGGATCGTCGCTCTCGAAAAGCACGAGCACGCGATCGAGGAGCTCGTCGAGCTCGGCCGGCGAGCTGGTCGCGATCGCGCGTTCGGCCGCGTCGAGCCGCGCGGAGACATCGGGATCGAGACCCGCTTCGGGTGCGGTCGCGATCGGTGGGGCGGCGACGACCTCGATGGACGCCTCCGGGGCAGCGGACGCCGTCGCGGCGCCGCACAACAGAATGACAAGGACTAGACGCATGGCTTCTCTCAGTAAGAGCCGCAACCGGAGCGACACACGTGGCCGACCGAGTAGCAGCGTTGGTTGCACGACGTGTCGCTGCCGCAACTCGACGTGCAGGTTGAAACGGCCGCGCTGCATTCCGACTCGCAACGCGAGGTCGCGGCAAACGCGCGCGATTGAGCTTCTTGCTCGCGTCGCGCGACCTCGGCGCGGCGTTCGGATTCGGCCTCCTGCTCGCGGCGTGCCTCGAGCAACGCGAAGTAGTCGTCGACGACGTCGGGCGGAACGAAGCTCAAGTTGCGACGCAACGTGATCGCCGTACTGCATGCGGTCACGCCGTCGAGCACTTCGATCGCGAGCTCGGAGCGCGCGCCTTGCGCACGTGGCCACACTTCGCGCAGCGCGGCGAGTGCCGTCTCGCAACGCTCGACGCGCCGCAACGGTCGCACTGCCGCGATCGCCGCCTCGACGCTCTGGCATTGTCGCGCCGCCTGCACGTAGGCGCCGCCGCCGGCGTCTTCGTCGTCGAGCGCGAGCCATGTCGCGGCTGCGTCGGCGAGGCCGGGGCAGGGGGCGGTCGCGACGAGATGATCGAGCAGGCGCTTCGTGCGCGGCGTGAGGTCGCCGATCTGCTCGCGCGCTTTCTCATCGCGGGCAAGCGCGCGCACCATCGCGGCGGCGCGTCGTTGCAGCCGAACATCCGCAGGTGCTGCGGCCGCTGCGTCGAGCGCATCGCGCGTCGCGGTCGCGAGCGCGGCGTGTTTGCGCGCGGCGAGCCGCTTGTCGGCGGCATCGCTGCTATCGCCTTCGCCAGCCTGCACCTTGCCCGGAGGCACCGCGAGCGCGATCGCCGGCCCGATCATCATGCTCGCCGACATCGTCACGCACGACGCCATCGCGACGAGCAGCGCCAGGACGAGCATGCCCCGGCTCATAGCTGCATCCACCGCAACAGCTGATAGCCGGCGACGGCGCCGAGCACGAGCGCGAACCCCGCGAACCACAGCGTGCCGCTCGGGCCGAGCTCCTTGCCGCGCAACATGAGCCCGCCGTCCCATTGCGTGAACCGGTACGGCTCGCCACGACCGCGCACGGCGAGGACCTTGAACAGGACCGCAACACACCAAACAAATGCGAACAGAGACAGCGCGAAACCTAGCTTCATGCCCCCGAGAACGCCGGCTCGTGCGCGTTGTCGCGGTTTTTGTTTCGGTAACCCGCGAACCCAGTCCTCACGCCCACTTGGTGCGATGCTCCGGGCGTGGCAGACGACGGCGAGCTGGCGACCGCGGCATGCGCGGCGGGCATCGCCGCGTACGGCGAGCTAGCGGTCGAGCGCGAGCGCGTCGTGGACGCGATCCACGCGGCGCGCGAGGCCGGCGTCGAGGCCGATACACTGCGCCCTCACGCCGCGGAGCTCTACCTCGGCGTCGCGTGCGCAACCGGATCGCGAGCGGCACTCGCAGAGCTCGATCGCAGCTACATCGCGCGCGTCGCCGACATCATCGCGCCGCGCCGATTACCGAGCCATGCCGTCGACGAGATCCGACAGACCGTGCGCGAGCGTTTGCTGGCCGGGCAACCACCGTACATCGCGACGGCCGCGGGTCGGGGCTCGCTCGCCGGGCTCGTTGCCGTGATCGCGACGCGCGCGGCGCTCGACTGGTTGCGCGCGCACGCCCGCAGCACGGCACGTCACGATGCCGAACCGGCGACTGCCGACCTGGTTGCAACCGGAAACCCCGAGCGCGACCACCTGCGCGCGCGCTACGACGGCGACGTCAAGACCGCGTTCGAAGCCGCCGTGCGCGAGCTCGAGCCGCGCGATCGCACGATGCTGCGGTTTCACCTCGTCGACGGCATGACAATCGACGAGCTCGCAAAGCTCTATCACGTGCATCGCGCGACCGCCGCACGCCAGGTCGAGAAGGCGCGCGAACGCGTCGCGAGTGGCGTGCGCAAGCTGCTGTCGCGCAAGACCGGCGTGCATGGCGATGAGCTACGCGAGCTCGCCGAGCTCGTCAGCAGTCAGCTCGACCTCAGCTTGTCGCGCGTGCTCGCGTCGCACGCGTGAGTGTCAGCGCACTTCAGCGTCGAGCACGGTCATCGCGAGCCGCGTGACACGCGCGAGGTGATCGAACGAGACATTCGCGAACACGTCGGTCGACTTGTGGTAGTGCGGCGTGTGATCCATCGCGACGAACTCTTCGCCGACGCCAGTTGCCGTGAAGCCGGCCTCGAGGAACGCCTGGTGATCGCTGTACGCGAACGTCACCGACGAGATCGGTGTTCCGGCTGCCGAGGCGTGCGCTTGGTAGACGGCCTCGACCGCAGGCGATGGTGACCACAGCTCGACCACGTGATCGCCGTCGCCGTCGAAGCTCA
>DATDCH010000847.1:0-7870 GCA_036524455.1 Kofleriaceae bacterium
CCGCGACCGACACGTTCTTCTGGCGCGCCGGCGACACGCTGTCGGCGGTGCTCGTCGGCGTCGGCGTTCATCAGCTCGGGTTCGGTGCGCGGCAGTTCGCGATCACCAACCTCGTCCTGATCACCGGCTGGATCGCGATCGCGATCGGCATCGCGCACCGCCACCGCACGATCAGCGGCGAGTCCAAGCCGCGGCCGCCGCGGCGTCGGCGCGGGCGCATCCTTACACCGGCGGGAGCTCACGCATGACCCGCGCGTGGGTCGCCGCGCTCGTGTTGGCGGCCGCGCCGGCCCGCGCGGAAGAGCCAGCGCGCGAGGACAAGCAAACGTCGGAGGACAAGCCTGCGCGCGAGGACAAGCCACGCGAGGACAAGCCGTCGAACATCAGGCGTGCGGTGCTAGCGCCGTTCATGCCGCTCGCGAATGCGATGGAAAAGGAGCGCCCGGCGCCGCGTCCCACCGACGACCGCACCGCGGCCAACGTCGCGAACGCGCCATTGCCGGGGCGGGAGAGCGGGCGCGTCGACAAGGGCGAGCGCGACTCGACGTTGCGCAACGTCGGCCAGACCGTGTTGTTCGTGCCCAGGGTCGTGCTCGAGGCCGCGTTCGCGCCGGTGCGCGGCGGTCTGTGGGCCTACGAGCGTTACAGCGTGCGGGGCCGGCTGCAGCGGATGGCGTTCGACGACACCAACACGTACGGCGTGATGCCGCTGCTCTACATCGACAACACCTACGGCGTGACGGTCGGTGGGCGGTTCGTGCATCGCAACCTGATCGGCGAGCGCGAGCGGTTCGCGTTTCGCGCCGGCTTCGGCGGAGAGTTCAACGAGTTCGTCGACGCCACGTTCAAGACCGGGGAGCGGTTCGGCCAGCGCACGGAGCTCGAGCTGCACGGCGAGCACGAACGCCGGCCACACGACCCGTTCTATGGCATCGGCAATAATGACGACGCCGTCGAGGTGCGCCACCGCCAGCAGATGGAGCGTGTCACCGGAACGCTCGACTTCGAGTCGACACAGTACTTCAGCCTGCGCATGGCCGCTGCGCTCACCGACCTCGAGTACGGCGTCGCGGACGAGGGCCCGGCCATCGACGTGATGTACCCGCCTGACATGCTCACCGGCTGGACCGGCACGCGCAATGTCTACGGCGAGCTCGAGCTACGTTACGACTCACGCCGCGTCTCGGCGTCACTCGAGCACAAAGGCGTTCTGCTCGATGCGTTCGCGGGCCGCGTGTATCAGCTCGAAGCCGGCAACGACTACTGGCGCTACGGCGGCGAAGCGATTCACTTCATGCCGCTCGGCATCGGCCGCACGATCGCGACGCGCCTCCACCTCGAGTCCGTCAGCGGTTCGCTCGACGACGTCGCGTTCACGCAGCTGCCGCAGCTCGGCGGCAAGAGCCTGCTGCGCGGCTATGACGCCGATCGGTTCCGCGATCGCGCCGCCGTCGCCACGTCTGCCGAGTACTTCTGGGACCTCAGCAGCTTCATGCTCGCGAGCGTATTCGTCGACGTCGGTCGCGTGTACTCCGGGATCGACGACCTGTCGCTCCACAACCTGCGCGTCGGCTACGGTGCCGGGGTCCAGCTTGTCGACGACCGGCGGTTCCTCGCCGGTGTCAGCGTCGCGACGTCGATCGACGGCGGCGTCTTCGTCAACCTCGTCCTCGATCCGATCTACGAGCCCGAACCTCGCGTGAGGCAGAAATGAAGCGCATCGCATGCCTGCTCGTGCTCGCGAGCTGCGCGTCGTCGGCGCCGGTGCCGCACGTGCGATTCGCCAATGCGCCCGCCGTGCGCGTCGTCAACGACCGCCGCAATGTCCCGAAGCAACCCGAGGAGATCGATTACGATCGCTACCTCGACAACTTCGACGGCTCGTTCCATCGTCTCGTCACGCGCCGGCTCGAGCTCAAACGCCCCGAGCGCGCACGCGGCATCAACGCGCTCGATGAGGTTCCGGACTCGACGTGGTTCACGAACCGGATCGGCGTCCGCGACGTGCCGCCCGAGCAGCTCAAGAACATGCCCGGCAGTGTCGGCACCCCAGAGGATCACAAGCCGTGGACGATCCAGAGCAGCAAGGTCGGCGGGCTCTCCGTCGGTTTCATCATCAAGGATGCGCGCGGCGAGAAGTTCCTCCTCAAGTTCGATCGCAAGGGTCTGCCCGAGGCCGAAACCTCGACCCAGATCATCATCGGCCGCCTGCTGTGGGCGATCGGTTACAACGTCACCGACGACTACGTCGTGCGCATCCGCAAAGAGGACCTCGTGCTCGCGCCCGACGCGAAGGTCAAGGATCCGCAGGGTCAGTCGTTCCCGCTCGACCAGCGCGAGCTCGAGGCGCGGCTTGCCCAGATCGACGTCGCTCAGGACGGCACGATGCGCGCACTCGTCTCGCGCTACCTCGACGGCAAGCCGCTCGGCGGCCATCCCGGCGACGGCGTACGCGCGGACGATCCGAACGACCGGATCCCGCACGAGCTGCGCCGCGACCTGCGCGGCACCTACGCGATCTTCGAGTGGCTCGATCACAGCGACCTCCACCTCGCCAACTCGCTCGACATGTGGGTCAGCGATCCCGCCAATCCAGATCACCACTACGTGAAGCACTACTTCATCGACTTCGGCATCGCGCTCGGTACCGGTGCGGTGAAAAACGATGACCTGCGGTTTGGCTACGAGTACCAGCTCGACTGGAAGGCGATGGCGCGCTCGCTGTTCACGTTCGGTCTCATTCAGCGGCCGTGGGAAGACCGTAAGAAGCCGCCGTACCGCGGCGTCGGGCTCTACGACATCGCGAATTATGATCCCGGCACGTGGAAGCCGCTGACGCCGATGTACACGCCGGTCCGCGTCGCCGATCGGATCGACAAGTTCTGGGCGTCGAAAACCATCATGAAGCTGCGGCGCGAGCACATCCAGGCCGCGGTCGACGCCGCCAAGCTCAGCGATCCGCGCGCGGTCGCGTGGCTCGTCGATGCGCTGATCGCGCGCCAGCGTAAGACTGCGCGCTATTGGTTCGAACGGGTCAATCCCGTCGACGAGCTGCGGGTCGAGAGCCGTGGCCTGTGCTTCAAGGATCTGTCGATCGCGTACCAGTTCGCGCCTGCACGCGGCACGCAGTACACGCTGACGTTCTTCGACGCCCGAGGGCGCCGGATCGCGCGTCGAGCTGTTGCGGCCGGTGGCGGGACGACGTGCGCGCCGCTCGAGCTCTCCGTCGCACGCGACGCCTACACGATCGTGCGCATCGACACGCGACGGCCGGGTTTCTCGCGCTCGACGTTCGTATACGTCGCACGCGACGAGCGCACGACCGCTGCGCGTGTGATCGGTATCTGGCGCCAGTAAAACCGGCGGCACCTGCATTGCACTTATCAAGTGGAGTGCCAGCTCGTGCCGCCAGATCGCGCACCTGGGAACGCCTGCTGAAGCCGTTCAGCAACGTGCAGCCGGGCGAAGGTGCGCGGGCCGCGCTGATGCTGCTCTGCATTTTTCTGATCATGACCGCGTACTACGTGATGAAGACCGCGCGTGAAGGTCTGATCCTCACGGGTGGAACGTTTGGTCTGCGCGGCGACGAGCTGAAGACGTACGCGACCGGTGCAATGGCACTGCTGCTGATCGTGCTCGTCCCGGCCTACGACATGCTCGCCGATCGCCACCGTCGGATCCGGCTTATCAATTTGTCGTACCTGCTGCTGCTCGCATCGCTGATCGCATTCTTCGTGCTGGGTGAAGCCGGCGTGCCGATCGGCTTTGCCTACTTTGTCTGGTTCGGGCTGGTCAGCGCCTTCATGGTCGCGCAGTTCTGGTCGTACGCGACCGACCTCTACAACGAAGACCAAGGCAAGCGTCTGTTCGCGCTGATCGCGACCGGCGGGACGCTCGGCGCGATCATCGGTCCCCACATCGCAAAGCTCGCGAACACGTTCACGCTGATGCTAATCGGCGCGGGTCTGCTCGTCGGCGCGATCATCCTGTTCAACGTCATCGAGCACCGCGCGCCGCGCGAGCGCCGAGACAAAGAGATCGAAGGCCCGGGCGGCTTCGCGCTCGTGCTCGGCGACCGCAGCCTGCTGATGATCGCGTGCTTGCTACTACTGACGAACGTCGTCAACTCGACAGGCGAGTACCTGCTCTCCCACGCCGTAAGCGAGCACGCGATCGCGCTCGTCCCCGACAGCTCGCATCCCGAGCTCAGCGGTGCGATGCGCGAAGCGGTGATCGGCGAGCACCGTCGCGAGATCATCAAGACGTTCTACAGCAACTTCTTCATCTGGGTGAACGCGCTCTCGTTCGTGATCCAAGCGTTCCTGGTGTCGCGCGTGATCAAGCGGATCGGCGTGCGCCACGCGCTGTTCATCCTGCCGGTGATCGCATTCGGAGCCTACTGGGCGATCGGCATGATCGGCGGGCTCGCGGTGGTGCGGCTCGCGAAGACCGCCGAGAACGCGACCGACTACTCGATCCAGAACACGGTGTGGCAGTCGCTGTTCCTCAAGAGCGACCGCGCCGTGAAGTACAAGGCGAAGGCGACGATGGACACGTTCTTCGTGCGCGCGGGCGACGCGATCTCGGCGATCGTGGTCGCGCTCGGCATTCACCAGTTCGGGTTCGGCGCGCGCGAGCTCGCATTCGTCAACGTCGCGCTGATCATCGTGTGGATGGGCATCGCGTTCGCGATCTCGCACGCGCATCGCATGCTGCAACGCGAGGTTCAGCACGAGCGCCACCCGATGCGGCGGCCGAGCGGGCTGATCTATCACTACTCCCGCCGTCACCGCGATTCGGCGGCTGGGTCCTAGGACGCGACGGGTTTGGGCATTTCGCGCAATACGTGCGCGTCAGCGCAGCCACCCCGCAGGTCTTGCAGCGGATCACGGCAAAACCTGCGATTTTGCATGGCACGATTCTGGCTGAAAGGCTGTGCATGTCCCGGTCCGGTCGAATTCTGGTGGTCGATGATGAGGTCAACGCTCGCACCGCTTTGGCCGAGCTGCTGCGCGACGAAGGCTTCGAGGTGGAGACCGCAGCGGATGCGTTCAAGGCGCTGGGCAAGTACGAGGCGTTCACCCCGCACATCGTGGTGACCGACTTGAAGATGCCGGGCATGGACGGCATCGAGCTGGTGAAAAAACTGCGCGCGATGGAGGACCCGCCATCGGTGATCGTGATGACGGCATTTGGTGCGGTGTCATCGGCCGTCGATGCCATGCGCGCCGGGGCCGCCGAGTACCTGACCAAGCCGATCAACTTCGACGAGCTGCTCGTTGTCATCGACAAGGTGATGGAGCACCTCGAGCTCAAGCGCGAGACGCGCCAGCTGCGTGCGCGCGTGCGTGACCGCGTCGCGCCGAGCAACATCATCGGCTCGAGCCCGCCGATGCAGCGCGTGTTCGAGATCACCGATCAGGTCGCGCCGAGCAAGGCAACCGTGCTCATCACCGGCGAATCGGGCACAGGCAAGGAGCTCGTCGCCAACGCGATCCACGCTCGCTCGCCGCGCGTCAACGGACCGTTCGTCAAGCTGCACTGCGCGGCGCTCGCAGAGACCCTGCTCGAGAGCGAGCTGTTCGGTCACGAGCGCGGCGCGTTTACCGGTGCGATGGCGCGCAAGGACGGCCGGTTCTCGATCGCCCACGGCGGCACGCTGTTCCTCGACGAGATCGGTGAAATCTCGCCGGCGGTCCAGGTCAAGCTGCTCCGCTTCCTGCAGGAACACGAGTTCGAGCGCGTCGGTGGGACCCAGACGATCAAAGTCGACGTGCGCGTGATCGCTGCGACCAACAAGAACCTCGTCGAAGAAGTCAAAGCCGGCAAGTTCCGCGAGGACCTCTACTACCGGCTCAACGTCGTCACGATCGACATGCCGCCGTTGCGCGATCGCAAATCCGACATTCCCTCGCTCGCGAAGTTCTTCCTCGATCGCTACGCGAAGGACAACGCGAAGCCGATCGACACCTTCTCGCCACAAACGCTCGAGCTGCTGATGAGCTACGACTGGCCCGGCAACGTGCGCGAGCTCGAGAACGCGATCGAGCGCGCGGTCGTGCTCACCACGACCTCCGTCGTCGAGCCACGCAACCTACCGCCGAACGTGCGACCGACGCTTCGGCCGACCGGCATGCCGCCGATTCCCGGCTCGACACTCGCCGAGATCGAACGCTACGCGATCCTCGAATCGCTCAAGGCCACCGGCGGCTCGACGTCGAAGGCGGCCGAGATGCTCGGCATCAGCGTGCGCACGATCCAGTACCGCCTGCACGACTACAACGCGGCGCCGCGCTCCGAAGTAGCGGTCGTCGCGAGCGGCAGCGGCAGCACAACGAAGTAGCTGCGAAAGCCCAAGCCCGTGAGTGAGTTTCTCGCCGACGTCATCAGCTACGTAGAGCTCGGCGAGCACGAGATCGTGCTGCTGCGTGCTCTGCATCCGCGGCTCGCACCTCACTTCCCGGCGATCGCCGAGCGGTTCTACGACGCTGTGTTCGCCAACCCGACCACCGCCGCGGTGCTGAACGGAGGCCCCGACCAGCTCGAACGCCTGCGCGTGTCGCTGATCGAGTGGATGTCGTCGGGGCTACTCGGTCCGTACGACGACCGGTTCTACGAGAAGCGGTCGCGCATCGGCCGCCGCCACGTCCAGATCGGGCTCGAGCAGCAATACATGTTCACCGCGATGAATGTGGTGCGCACCGCGTACATCGAAAAGATCGTCGAGATGTACCCGCACGAGGCATGCCCGGTCGTGCGCGCTGTCAACAAGCTGCTCGACATCGAGCTCGCCGTGATGCTGCACCACTACCAGCTCGACTCCGAAGAAACGCTGCTCCAGCGCGAGCGCCGCATCCAGTCCGATCGCCTCACGGCGATGCAAACACTATCGGCGGGTCTCGCCCACGAAGTGCGCAATCCGCTCAACGCGGCACGCCTGCAGCTCGAGCTGCTCGAGCGCCGCATCCGCCGCCAGTTCGGCGAGGACAGCAAGCTCACCGAGCCGACCGCGCTCGCGAACCACGAGCTCGAGCGTCTGACGAATCTATTGAACGACTTCCTGTCGTTCGCACGCCCGCCCGAGCTGCACATCCACGAGCACGACGTGATCGAGATCGGCCGCCACGTGATCGACCTCGAGCGGCCGCTCGCGCAGCAGCGCGGCGTCGCGCTCACGTTCCACGAGGTGCCGCCGATCATGGCGCAGGTCGACTCCGGCAAGATCCATCAGATCATCCAGAACCTGATCCGCAACGGGCTCGAAGCGTCGACCTACGGCGGTCACGTCGGGTTGTGGATCACCGGTGGCGACAGCAACACCGTGCACATCCGCGTCACCGACGACGGCGTAGGCATCCCGGGCGACGTGCTGCCGCGGATCTTCGAGCCGTTCTACTCGACGAAGGAGACCGGCACCGGCATGGGCATGGCGATCGTGCACAGCCTGGTCGCGATGCACGGCGGCAAGATCGAGATCGATACCGGCCCGCACGGCACGCGGTTCGACGTCACGGTTCCGCAGCGCGGCAACTAACCGAAGCGCGAAATCCATCGCGTGATTCGTGAGACGCTCGCGACATGAGAATCGAGCGCAGCCTCGTTCTCCTGGCGCTGGGTTGCGGACGGGTCAACTTCGACCAATACGATGCCGCAGCTACCGCGCCCGACGTCTCGCCGTTCGCGCCCGACGCTGGTTTCGCGGATCCTGTCCCGCTGCTGCTCGGCGCATCCGATCCGCAACTGTCGACGAACGGCCTGACGTTGTGGGTGACGGTCAATGGTGCTGGCACCGCTGCGATCGCGGTCGCGCTCCGCACGACCACCACCGAGCAGTTTGGCGCCCCGAACATCGAACCGCTGTTCGATTCGG
>DATDCH010000848.1:0-9860 GCA_036524455.1 Kofleriaceae bacterium
ACTTCGACTGCGTCGATAGCTTCTGCGAAACGCCAACCGAGATCTGCACCGCGTATCGCCCGCTCGGCGCGCCATGCATGTCGGACTCGAACTGCCTCACCGGCGCCTGCATCACGGACGTGTGCACCGAGCTCGCAGGGCCCGGCGAGGCGTGTGTGGTGACGACGAGCGACTCGGGCTGCAGTCACGTCGGCCACACGTGCAGCGCCGCGTCGAACACGTGCGTGCCGGTCGGGCTGAGCGGCGATGCGTGCGCGTCGGCGAACGACTGCTCGCCGATCTACCTCTGCTCCACCGCCGCGTCCTGCGAGCTGAGGCCGACGCTCGGTCGGGCGTGCAACGACCAAGCATTGCCCGGCCCCTGCCTCGACCACAGCTGGTGCGACCCGACCACCTTGCAGTGCGCCGCGCCGAAGCCTGATGGCTCGATGTGCGACGGCGACGACGAGTGCACGAGCCGAAATTGCGATTTCGCCACGACCATGTGCACGACGCCGCCGATCTGCATCTGAGGATCCAACCGACGGGATTTTTCGCGGCCGCACCCCGTGCTATACGAACGCGCTCGTGATCGCGTTCTCCTCGGTGACCAAGCAGTACGGCGGGCAGATCCTGTTCGTCGACGCGTCGTTTCAGATCAATCCCGGTGAGAAGGTCGGCCTCGTCGGCCCCAACGGCGCCGGCAAGAGCACGGTGTTCCGGCTCATCGTCGGCGAGGAGAGCCCAGACGATGGCAACGTCGAGAAGCCGCGCAAGCTGACGGTCGGCTACTTCCGGCAGGACGTCGGCGATCTGCGCGGCCGCACGATCCTGGCCGAGACGTGTGCGGGCGCCGGCGAAGTCGCCAAGCTCGCAGACGAGCTCGCGATGCTCGCGGCGAGGCTCGAAGCGGCGGGCGATGATCTCGACGACGTCGTGATGCGGTTCGGCGAAGTTCAAACGCGCTACCAGGACCTCGGCGGCTACGAGCTCGAAGCGCGCGCCCAGGAGATCCTGCACGGCCTCGGCTTCGGCCAGGACCAGATGCAAGCCGATGTCGGCACGCTGTCGGGCGGCTGGAAGATGCGCGTCGCGCTCGCGCAGATCCTGCTCGCGCGACCCGAGCTGCTGCTGCTCGACGAGCCGACCAACTACCTCGATCTCGAATCGATCCTGTGGCTCGAGACCTTCCTGCGCGACTACCCGGGCACCGTCGTGATGACGTGCCACGACCGCGAGATCATGAATCGCGTCGTCAAAAAGATCGTCGAGATCGACGGCGGCGCGCTGCGCACCTACGGCGGCAACTACGACTTTTACGAGCAGGCGCGCGAAATCGAGGCGGCACGCCGCGAAGCCGAATACTCGCGCCAGCAAGCGATGCTCGCCAAGGAGAGCCGGTTCATCGAGCGGTTCAAGACGCACGTCGCGAAGGCCGCGCAGGTGCAAAGCCGACTCAAGAAGCTCGACAAGATCGAAAAGATCGCGGAGCCGCGCCGGTTCGTCGAGAAGTCGTTCGACTTCAAGACGCCGTCCCGCTCGGGCGACGACGTCGTGCGCATGCAAGCGCTCAAGAAAGCGTTCGGCACCCGCGTCGTCCACAACGGCCTCACGCTGACCGTGCGGCGCAAGGAACGCTGGGCCGTGATGGGCGAGAACGGCGCGGGCAAGTCCACGCTGCTCAAGATGATCGCAGGCGCGCTCGCACCCGACGACGGCGAGGCGGTGATCGGCGCCTCCGTCTCGCTCGGCTACTACGCGCAGCACGTCATGGATCTATTGACGAGCGAGCGCACCGTCCTCGAGGAGCTCCAAGAACACGCGCCGAGCGCGAACCAGGGCACGCTGCGCAGCCTCGCCGGCGCGTTCGGCTTCCACGACGACGACGTGTTCAAGCCGATCTCGGTCTTGTCGGGCGGCGAGAAGGCACGCGTCGCGCTCGCGAAGCTGCTCTACGACGCGCCAAATCTGATGGTCCTCGACGAGCCGACGAACCACCTCGACATCGCGACGAAGCGCGCGCTGGTCAAGGCGCTGCGCGACTACGAGGGCACGCTGATCTTCGTCTCGCACGACCGCCAGTTCTTGAGCGCGCTCGCGACGCGCGTGCTCGAGCTAGCGCCGGGCTCGTCGAGAGTCTACGGCGGCAGCTACGACGAGTACGTCGCGTCGACCGGTCGCGAAGCGCCCGGCATGCGCGCGTAGCACGGCTTCCCGCAAACGGCACTTGCGAACCGGCCCGACCGGACGCATGTTCAGGTTCCACATGGACATGAACAACGTCGGGGGCACGCCGGGAGGAATGAAGACGTTCCTGCTCGGCATCATCATGCTCTGCGTCGGTGGCTACCTGCTGATGAACCAGGTCTCGGTCAACGGCGGCTACTGGCGGTTTGATTTCGGCGGCGGCGCCGGCCGCACGTTCGGCATCACGCTCATTCCGCTCCTGTTCGGCATCGGCATCCTGTTCTTCGACGGCAGCTCGTTCGCGGGGCGGTTCCTCACCGGCGCCGGCGCGCTGTTCATCATCACCGGCATCATCGCGAACATGGACATCCACTACCGGCAGACGTCGCTGTTCAACACGATCGTGATGCTGGTCCTGCTCGTCGGCGGTATCGGACTGATCGTTCGCGCGGTGATGCCGATGGAGCGCAAGTCGCGCCGCGGCCGCAACCGCGACGACGAAGAAGAATAACGTATCGATCGATCCTGATCTCGATCGATCGATCGCATACCCCGCGTAACGTGGCGGCCTCGCAAGGTTCTCGGTCGGCCATGCGCGACGAGCGAGCGATAGCTCGCAGTCATGTCCCACCATGCGCAGATCGGCCGGGCGCCGAGCCGCGTGTTACGCTTTGTGCGTGGGTGCCAACGACGAGGGAGGAGAGCCTCCGCCGAAGCGCACGCAGTATGGGATCGCAGTTACACCGCAGAGCGGTGTCCCGGCCGTGCCCGCTCCGCAGCGACCGGTCGCGACGCCGCAGCCGCCCGCAACCCAGAAGACACAGTTCGGCGTGCCGCTGCGCAAGACGCCGCAGCCGATGCGTGTACCGATGCCGTCCGGATCCCAAGTGGCGCCGACGGGTCCCGCGACGAAACCAGCGCTGTCACCCGAGCAATCGGGATTTCAACAGACGCGCTACGGCAGCGGCGTGATCGCGCCGCAACCCTCGCCGACACCACCACCGACGACGCCAGCCGCGACGCCGCAACCATCGCAAGGGCACGCGACGACGGGCACCCGCGCGCAGCAGCACACGAGCAACCCGAGGCCACCGCACGATCTCGTCGCGTCGGCCGTCGGCATCGAGGCCGGCGCACGCATTCACCAGTACGAGCTGATCCGCGAGCTCGGGCGCGGCGGCATGGGCATGGTGTGGGCGGCGCGTGACACGAAGCTCGGCCGACGCGTCGCGATCAAGTTCCTGCTCGATGCTTCACGCGATGTCGCCGATCGCTTCCTCACCGAAGCGCGCGCGACCGCGCAGTGCAATCACGAGAACATCGTCATCATCCACGAAGTCGACGAGCTCGAGAGCATGCCGTACATGGTGCTCGAGTTCCTCGAGGGCCAAGAGCTGCGCGACTTGATGGGCGCGTTCAACGCTGGCCCGCGCATGCCCGCGTCGCGGCTCGTAGAGCTGATGCTGCCGGTCGCGCGCGCACTCGAACGCGCGCACGAGCTCGGCATCGTCCACCGTGATCTCAAGCCGGAGAACGTGTTCGTCACCAACGCCGGTCAGGTCAAGGTGCTCGACTTCGGTATCGCGAAGGCAATCTCGAAGCGCGAGGTCGCACAAGTGGCGCAAGTCGCGCCCCAGCTCCACGACATGGCCTCGATGAACCTGAACCTGACGCGCGAAGGCACGTTGGTCGGCACGCTGCCGTACATGTCGCCCGAGCAGATGGGCATCGGCGACGTCGATCATCGCGCAGATATCTGGGCGGCCGGCATCATCATGTGGGAGCTGCTCTCGGGCCACCATCCGATCGAACCGCTGACCAACGAAGCGCTGATCACCAACGCGGTCTCCGATCACGTGATGCCGTCGCTGCGTGAAGAAGTACCCGACCTGCCCGACGCGCTGGTGCAGATCGTCGACGACTGCTTGCGCAAGCGCGCCATCGAGCGCATCCCGAACGCGAGGGAGCTGGTGAACCGGCTCGAGCAGCTGTTGCCCGGCCGCGGCGGCCGCCAGCTCGCCGAGGGAGAGAGCCCCTACCCCGGCCTCACCGCGTTCCAAGAGGCCGACGCCGACCGCTTCTTCGGCCGCTCGCGCGACATCGCGCGCATGACCGCGCGCATTCGCGAGTATCCGATCACGGGCATCGTCGGTCCGTCGGGCGTCGGCAAGTCGTCGTTCATCCGCGCCGGCGTCGGGCCCGCGCTCAAGGCTTCGGGCGAGCGCTGGGATGTCGTCACGCTGCGGCCCGGCCGCCAACCGCTCGCAGCGCTCGCGAGCATCGTGCAGCGGCTGACCACGCGCTCGGGCCCCAGCGTGCAGACGCGCGTCGACGAGCACCACCAGATCATGCACCGGCTGCGCAGCGAGCCCGGCTATGTCGGAACGCTGCTGCGGTCGCGGGCTCGTCAGACGAACGGCCAGATCCTGCTGTTCATCGATCAGTTCGAAGAGCTCTACACGCTCGTGCCGGATGCCGACGAGCGCAAGGCGTTCACGGCGGCACTTGCCGGCGTCGCCGACGACACCGCGGCACCGCTGCGCGTCGTCGTGTCGATGCGCTCGGACTTTCTCGATCGCATCGCCGAGGACCCGCGCTTCATGGAGGAGATGTCGCGCGGACTCGTGTTCCTGCAGCCGCCCGATCGCAACGGTCTGCGCGAAGCGCTCGAGGCGCCGATCGACATGGTCGGTTATCGCTTCGAGAGCTCGGCGATGATCGAGGACATGCTCGACGCGCTCGCCGGTGCGCCCGGCGCGCTGCCGTTGCTCCAGTTCGCCGCTGCGAAGCTGTGGGATGCGCGCGATCGCCAGCGCCGGCTGCTCACCGTGCAGAGCTACAACGCGATCGGTGGCATCAGCGGCGCGCTGGCGACCCACGCCGACGACGTCGTCGCGCAGATGAACGACCGCCAGCAGAAGCTGACCCAGAAGATCTTCCGCCGGCTCGTCACCGAGGACCGCACGCGCGCGATCGTCGAGCTCGCCGACCTCTATCAGCTCGCCGGCGATCAAACCGAAGTCGCGCGCACCATCGATCAGCTGGTCAGCGCCCGCCTGCTGATCGTCCAGACGCGCGGCGATGCCGGCGGCGGCTCGGTAGAGATCGTGCACGAGTCGCTGATCGATCGATGGCCGACGCTGCGCCGCTGGCTCGACGAGGATCAGGAAGACGCCGCGTTCATGTCGCAGCTACAAGCCGCTGCGAAACAGTGGGACACCAAGCGCCGTCCCGCCGGCCTGCTCTGGCGCGGCGACGCGATGGAGGAAGCGCGCCGCTGGCACAACCACCGCAAGCGCGAGCTGCCCGCGCGCGAGCAAGCGTTCCTCCACGCTGCGTTCGCGCTCGCCCGCCGCGGCAAGCGCGCGAAGCGTGCCGCGCTGTTTGCGACGTTCATCGTGCTCGGCGGTGTCGCCGCTGCCGCGTCGGTGGGTCTCGTCATGATTCGCGCGGCCGAGCAGGAAGCGAGCGACAACGCGACGCGCGCGACCGAGAACGCGGCCCGTGCCGAGCACGAAGCGAAGATCGCGAAGCAGGCGCTCGAGGAGCGCGAGAAGAAGGAAGCCGAGCGGCTCGCCGCGGAGGAGAAGCAGAAGGTCGCCGAAGCTGACAAGGCAAAGATCGAAGCCGAGAAGGTGCAGGTCGAGGCTCAGAAGGAACAGGCCGAGACCAAGGTTGCCGAGTCGGCCGAGGAGCTCAAGAAGAAGAACCGAGAGCTCGAGGCGAAGATTGCCGAGGTCGAGAAGGCGAAGGCGCGTGCCGAATCCGCGAAGCTCGAAGCGCAGACCGCGAAGTCCGACGTCGATCGCATCAACAAGAAGCTCGAAGCCGAGATCAAGGAGCTCAAGAAGGGCGGCTTGGTCGAGAAGCTGAAGTAGTTACAGCTCGGGGCCGATCGGCGCGAACGCCGCTGGATCGACCTGATTGCGGACCTGGGTTGCGAGCCACCCGTCGCCGCGCACGACGGTCGACAGGCGCAGCTCGTCGAGCAGACCGTCGAACGTGCGATCGAGGGCGGGCCGATTGCCGAGCCGCAGCGGCTGCGACGCGTCGGAGACCATCGTCCCGGTCGGCGCGTCGATCAACGCGACCGCGACCGGGGCACCGTCGAGATACATCAGAGCGTTGTTCGCCGACGAGTCCCGGCTGTAGACCACCGCGACGTGATGCCACGCATTGAGCGTGATCGAGCTCGCCGGCGTATTCCACCAGCCCCAGTCGCCGGTCGTCGTGCCGTGCAGGAACCCAGTCGACGATGCGCGCTCGGTGTTGTTGACGAAGATCGACCAACCGGCGACGTGGCCCTTCTCGAAGATGCGGCCGTACGTGCCCTCACCGAACGTCTCGGCGTAGAACCACGCTTCGGCCGTGCCGCCGCCGGTGAAGATGTCATCGATCGCGGTCGCGGAGCCGACGTCGACGCTGTCATCATCGCCATCGAATGCGCGCGCGACGTCGATGCGGCCCGCGACGGCCCCCGACGTGACCGCGACGATCTGGGGATTCTTGCCGGCCGCGTCGCTAAACGCATCGAGGTGAAACACCGCCTCGTAGCCGCTCCACACCGCAGCGACGTTCTGCGGATCGTTGGCCAGCATCGGGTCGCCGTAGTGGATGTAGAGCGCAGTCTGCGCAGTGAGCGACGGAATCTTCACCCAGGCGGTCAGCGTGCCCGCGTCTTCTGCATACGCCTCGACTTCGTGGGCGAGCTGCATCGTGCCGGCTTGATCCGCCGTGAAGTAGAGGTCGAAGGCGTCGCTGCGCGCGACGTTGCCGCCGAAGCCGGTGGTCGCGAGCCACGGCGCGGTCACCGACACGAGTAACGGGAAGTTCGCGTGTGGCCCGCCGGTGACCCGCACATCGTCGATGTCGATGCGTCGCACGCGCGCGCCCGGCTGGGTGCCGGGAGTGTCGAGCATGGGCACAGTGTCACCGCTGACCGTGGCATCGCTCCGCGCGATGCCGGGTTCGTACTGGCAGCCAGTCAGCGCGAGGACAACAACAGCGGTCCTGTGCATCGGAACCGCTAGGATCGCCCAAGCCGCGCAAAAAAACTGCGCTAAACAAACACTCGATGTCGAATCCACCGCCTCCACTACTCGACGAGGACGGTCGCGATCGATTGCGACCGGGTTGATGATGTCGCATCACGCGTTTCGGCGAGACCTCATGCGGTTTCGGCGTGCGCTCGCAGACCTCCCTCACGCAATACCTGCGTTGCGCGACGGCGCTGTTCTTTAGCGCTTAGAACTTACCGCTCAGCGTGAGAACGCCGCCGTCGTCGTGCGGCACGAAGTCGAGCCGGGCCACACCGCGCTTCTCGACGCTGTTGTCGTAGACCGTCTGCCCGCGGTTCATGAACAGCATCACGCCACCGGCGACCACGCCGACCGCGCCGACCGTGATCACGCTGATCGCGACCTTGTTGCGAAACTCGGAGGTCTTGCGCTTGTCGACGAGATCCGCGTACTGCGGTTCGTCGAGGTCGCAGCCCATCACCGCGCAGTCGCGCGCGATCGTGCGGTCGTAGTCGTCCATCAGATCGGTCGCGTTGATCTGGATCAGGCCGCCGACGCCAGCGACCGCGAGACCGCCGCCGAACACGAGCCACGGAATCCAACCCGGCCAGCGATGCACCACGCGCGCGGCCTTGTCGAGCGGCACGAGCTCGAGGTCGACGACCTCGGTCTTGCCACCGACCACGACGACCTCGAGGTTCTTCGGCAGAAAGCCTTCCTTCGTCGCGACCACGCCGTGTTGGCCGGGCGCGACGCGGCGCTTCTCTTTGCCCGGGCAGGTCATCAGCGCCTGACCGTCGAGCGTGACCTTCGCGTCCTTCTCCGAGCAGCTGATCTCGACCTCGGCGATCTGGCTCGCGAGCAGCTTCTGGTAGTTGAGCGCCTCGTTGTAGATCGGCCCCTCGAACGGATCCTTGCCGTACTTGAGCGCTTTGTTGAGCTCGTCGCTGGCCTCGAGCGGGCGATCGAGCTGGATCAGGCAGCGCACCATGTTGAAGCGAATCGCGGGGTGGTCCCACGCCTTCGTCGCGGCGGCGTAGCTCTCGAGCGCCTCTTTATATTTGCGGCTGAGGAAGAAGCCGTTGCCCTCTTCGAGCTTCTTCTGCGCTTCGGCTTTTTGTGCGTCGCTGACGCCTTGAGCCCACGGTTGCGCGGCAGCCGGCGCCACCAACGCCAGCACGATCGCGATCACCCACCCGATGCGCATGCTTCGAGTATAAGCCCGCTCAGTCGTCCGACTTCTTCTTCTTCTTCTTTTTCTTCTTCGTCGGCTTCGGCTCTTCCTTGGGCTTCGGCGGCGGCTCTTCGGCCTTCACCGACGGCGGCGTGATCTTCTTGAAGTTCGCGCCGACGCCCGGTTCGTCGAGCGCGAGCGATTCCTGCAGCGCGATCATCGTCCACTTGCCGTCGGTCTTCTCGAACACCGCGAACAAGCGCAGCGGCAACGGTTCGTCGTCATCGGCAAAGCGCACGACCGGTGTCGTGACCCATGCGAGCTGACCGTCGGTGGTCGTCGCGGCCGTCACGTCGCCGGCGGTCGCGTAGCGCAGGTTGACCTTCTCGCGTTTCTTCCACAGCTTCGCGACTTCCTTCTTGCCGCGCGTGACGTCGCCCGCCGATGGTCCGATCACGATCGCGTCGGATCGCTTGCCGAGATCCTCGGCCCACGGCGCCGGATTGGCGAGGCCGCTCTTGAATCGATCGACGGCTTCCTCCGCACTGTCGGTCACCTTCTTGATGCCGGGCATGCCGGTCGGCACGATCGCGTCTTGCTTGAGCTCGGCGCGCACGTCCTTCATCGGTGGCGTATGCGCGACCGACGCGGCGACCACGACCCAGAAGTCATCGTCGTTCGACAGCACCATCACCGCCGACATCGCTTTGCCTTCGACGTCCATCAGGTCGGCGGCCCACGCCGAGTTGCCGCCCGGCGATGCGACGACCGACAGCTCGTCGGTACGCAGCGACGGCTTGGCGTCCTTGCCCATCGCATCGAAGGTCGCGCGCAACGCGACCACCGCGTCGGTGCGCGTCGCGATCTGATCGGTACGCCGCGGACCGAACACGACGAGCGGCTCGGCAAGCAGCGCCATCAGACCGTCGGTGCTTGCGCGGCCGAGCTCCTGCGTGAGCTCGGTGACGAGACCCTTCGCGTCCTTCTCCGCCTTACGCTCGTCGACGGGCGGTGCCTTCGGCGCCTCCGTCTTGCCGCCACCACCACCGCCGCCACCACACGCGACGGCGAACGCGAGCGCAGCGACTAGCGTTGCCGTGAGGCGACGCGTTTGGTGTGCGCGAACCCGCTCGGCTTCACTTCCGTCGGCAGCTCGATGTACGGCGACGTGCGATCGTCGTTCGCTGCCGGCGGCGGCGCCACCTTCGTGCGCACCGTGGTCTCCTCGAGCTTCTTCGGTGCGCCCGTGCCACGCGCTGCGCGGAACGAAGGCGTATGCGGTGCCGGCCGCACCGTCCGCGGATCCGCGGCGGCCGGCAGTTGCGGCACCGGAATCACGGTTGCGCGCTGCGGCTGCGCCACCGCTTGCCCACCCGGCGGCGTGCTGCGTGCGACCGCGAGCTTCTTCTGCAGCACGCTCATGACTTGCGGCGCGACCTCGCTCCGGTCGTGCCACGCTTCGTTGAACGGCTCCGTCTCCGGCCACGGCGGCAGCGGATCTG
>DATDCH010000849.1:0-4485 GCA_036524455.1 Kofleriaceae bacterium
ACAACAGCTACGACAGCGGCAGCAGCTTCGACAGCGGTAGCAGCTACGACAGCGGCAGCAGCTTCGACAGCGGTAGCAGCTACGACAGCGGCAGCAGCTACGACAGTGGCAGCAGCTACGACAGTGGCAGCAGCTACGACAGTGGCAGCAGCTACGACAGCGGCGGCAGCTACGACAGCGGCGGCGGCGGCTACGATAGCGGTGGCGGCGGTTACGACGGCGGTGCCTACTAGTGTCACGTGCCGTCCGAGCTCGTGACCACGCGCCGCGAGGTCCTGTCGCGACGAGCGACGTGCGGCTTCGCGGCGTGGTCACCGCTCGAGAGGTGACGAGCGACATGCGACCTCGCCGCGTGGTCACCGCTCGAGAGGTGACGAGCGGAACGCGAACCCGCATCCGCATTGCAACGAGAGGCGCGCGATGAGCTTCGTCGATCTCGAGCTGGCGGTTGTCGACGCCGCGCTGTGCTACGCGATGGTGGCGTTCGCTGTGATCACCGGCGCGGCGTCACGCCGTCGACGTCGTCGCGCAGTTGCGCGACTCGGCGCGATCGGAAGCTCGCGGCAGCCGAGCTAGCGACGAGCGACATCCGGGCTCGCGGCCGTCCCGCGCGCGACGCGCGGTGAGCTTTATCGACATCGAGCTGGTGGTTGTCGACGCCGCGTGGCGCTACTTGTCGGTACCGCGCGTGCGAACCCGGCCGCATTACCCACGTGAGCTCGGGCGAAGTCGCGTCGAGTCTGCGCTGGCGACGCGGTCGTGGCATGCATTGCGACACGACAGCGAGCTCTGCGTGGCGCGACGCCCTCGTCGATCGCTGCGCTGCGACCAGGAATCGATCTCGAGACCGCGCCGGCCGATCGTAATCGCAGACCGCCCGAGTTCTCGCCGCGCCTCACAGCACGTCGATCCACGAGACCCGACCGGGAGGCTTCGTGACCAGCGGTTGCGTGCGCGTCTCGGCAGCGCGCGATCGCGCGCGCCCGCGCGCCCCGCAGACCGCACACTGCTTCGAGAAAGCGCCACCGCATCCCTCGCCTCGAGCGGCGACTCAACCGAGTGCACGCAGGCGATCGGTGAGCAGTCCGGCTGCTGCGCGTTCTTCTTGGTCGACTCGACGACAACGTCGTTCGGGCGGTGGGGCTCAGGGTGCCGTCGTCGATCAAACATGTGGCGGTTCGAGTGCTTGGCCGTGATGTAGTCGGCCCGTAGTCGGCGAAAGCGGCGGCGAGGCCTAGCGTCGAGTGCATGCCCACGACCATCTCGCGCAGCGTCTTTGTTCTCGTGTTGGTGCTCAGCGGTTGTCAGGGCGGCGCGCCCGACGATCAAGCGTGCGCCGGTCCACTCGGCGCGCCGAAATCGAGCGCGGAGGTGTCGGCGATGCCGGCCTGCTGCTCGGCGGAAGGCGGTGCAGCGCACTGTCTCGCGAACGGTGTGCCCGCCGAGATCGCGCCGTTCCTCGCGGCGTGTGACAGCGGCGGCTACTGCGTGCCGGATAGTTTCTTGGCGACCGGTGCGTCGGAACCACCGCAGACGTGTGAAGCGTTCGGCGGGCAGGGCGTGTGTTTGTCGCGATGCATTCCGCAGGTCGCAGAGAACGCGGGGCTGCTGCGGCAAGAGACGTGCGCCGGTGCCGACGAGCTGTGCGTGCCGTGCGTGAGCCCGCTCGACAACATGCCGACGGGCGCGTGCGATCTGCTCGAGCTCGCGACCTGTGTTGGCGATGGCGGCAGTGGTGGTGGCGGCGGCGGCAGCGCGACCGCGTGCGACGATCCGAATACGTGTAATTACGAAGCGAGCTGCCCGGCGGTCATCGATGTCGCGACGCTGATGTCGTGCGCGCCCGACGCGCACTGCATCGATAGTGCGCTCGTCACCGATCCTGCGTTGCAGGCGAGGCTTGCGAAGTGCAGCGCGGCGAACGCGTTGTGCGTGCCGGATGTGTTTCTCGTGACCGGTGGCAAGTTCACACCGAAGACGTGCAACTCGATCGCCGGCGCGGAAGGGCGCTGTATCTCGCGCGCGATTCCCGAGATCAAGGCGCGCGAGGACATGCTGCCGCAAGATGCGTGCACCACGAACGAGCGTTGCGCGCCGTGCTTCGATCCGATCACGGGTGCGGATACCGGCGTGTGCAAGCTGTCGTGCGATCCGGGACCGACGAAGGCACCGGTCAAGCTCGCCGCGTGCTGCTCGATGAACGCGCACTGCGTGCCCGCCACGTCGATTCCCGACGACCAAGAGGACTACTTGGCGCAGGACAGCTGCGCGGCGAGCAACCTGTGCGTTCCCGATCAGCTGCTGCTCGAGCAAGCGACGCCAGCGTGCAGCGCGAACGGACTCTTCATCGGCCCGTACACGGGCGTGTGTCTGTCGGACTGCCTCGACTTCGGCTTCGAGGGCGAATTCCTCGAACGCGGCAACTGCGCTGCGGGCTACACGTGCGCGCCGTGCGAGATGTTCGGCGAGCCGACCGGCGCGCCGGGCTGCCCGATGTGAGCTAGCGGTTCTGCGGGAAACCGAGATCGACGCCGCGGTGACGCGGATCGGGCCACCGCGACGTGACCGCTTTGGTGCGCGTGTAGAAGTGGACGCCGTCGCGGCCGTAGATGTGGTGATCGCCGAACAGCGACGCCTTCCAGCCACCGAACGAGTAGTAGGCCATCGGGACGGGGATGGGCACGTTGATGCCGACCATGCCGACCTCGACCTCGTGCTGGAACTTGCGCGCGGCTCCGCCGTCGTTCGTGAAGATCGCGACGCCGTTTGCGTACGGGTTGCCGTTCACGAGCTTGATCGCTTCGTCGTACGTAGCAACGCGCGTCGTCGAGAGGACGGGGCCGAAGATCTCGTCCTTGTAGATCGACATGTCGGGCTTGACGTTGTCGAACAGGCACGGACCGAGGAAGAAGCCCTTCTCGCGGCCGGCGACTGCGAGTGCGCGGCCGTCGGAGACGAGCGTCGCGCCTTCCTTGACGCCCGCATCGACGTAGCCGGCGACCTTGTCGCGGTGTGCTTTGTTGATCAGCGGGCCCATCTCGGAGCCGGCGTCGAGGCCGTCGCCGACCTTGAGCTTCGCGATGCGCTCCTTCATGAGCGGGACGAGCTTGTCGGCGGCGTTACCGACCGCGACCACGACCGAGATCGCCATGCAGCGCTCGCCTGCCGAGCCGTAGCCGGCGGAGACGGCCGCGTCGGCTGCGAGCTCCATGTCGGCGTCGGGCAGCACGATCATGTGGTTCTTCGCACCGCCGAGCGCTTGCACGCGCTTGCCGTGCCGCGTGCCGGTTTCGTAGATGTACTGCGCGATCGGCGTCGAGCCGACGAACGAGACGGCGGCGATGCGCGGGTGCTCGAGGATGCGATCGACCGCGACCTTGTCACCGTGCACGACGTTGAACACGCCGGGCGGTAGACCCGCGTCGGCGAGCAGCTGCGCGCAAAACATCGCGGCGGATGGATCGCGCTCGCTCGGCTTGAGCACGAACGTGTTCCCGCACGCGATCGCGATCGGATACATCCACATCGGCACCATCGCCGGGAAGTTGAACGGCGTGATGCCGGCGACGACACCGAGCGGCTGGCGGATCGAGTACGAGTCGACTTCCGTCGAGACGTTCTCGGAGTACTCGCCTTTTGCGAGGTCGGCGATGCCGCACGCGAACTCGATCACCTCGAGACCGCGGTTGACCTCGCCGAGCGCGTCGCCCGTGACCTTGCCGTGCTCGAGCGTGAGTAGCTTCGCGATGTCGCGCTGGTGCTTGTCGACGAGCTGGCGAAACGCGAACAAGATCTTCGTACGCTTCGCGAGCGAGACCGAGCGCCACGTCTGCGAGGCGCGCCACGCCGACTCGACCGCTTCGTCGACGACCGCCGGCGATGCGAACGCGACCTTCGCCTGGACCTCGCCGGTGGCGGGGTTGAAGACATCGCCGCTGCGCTCTGCGGCCTTCTCGTAAGCCTTACCGTCGATCCAGTGCGTGATCGTCTTCATCAGGACGGATCCCGTACCACGGGCCGGCCCGACCGTGAATCGTGAAATCAGCTAGCGGCTAAGGCACCAGAACCGGCGAGGTCCGCCACGCTTCGCCATTGACCAAAGTACCGGTTCCGTTGTCGCCCCAACACAGTAGTGCGCCGTCGTTGACCGCGCAGGTGAAGCGCGGGCCTGCGGTGATCGCGTCCCACGTGTTCGCGGTGCCGACCTGGCCGGGACTCTTGCGCGACGTACGCGTCCCATCGCCGAGCTGTCCGTGGTCATTGTTCCCCCAGCACCACAGCGTGCCGTCCGTGCGGATGCCGCACGTGTGGCGATCACCGAGCGCAAGCGCGTTCCACGTGCCTGAGAGTGGCCCCGGCAGCGGCCGCGTCTGCGGCTGATCGGTGCCGAGTTGACCGTCGTAGTTCGCGCCCCAGCACAGCACGTCGCCGGTCGATTGAATCGCGCAGCTGGACGCGCCACCGAGCGCGAGCTGGCTCGCCTTG
>DATDCH010000850.1:0-21186 GCA_036524455.1 Kofleriaceae bacterium
CGCGCGAGGCCGCGCAGCTCGAACTTGCCAGCGCGATCACTCGTCACCTGCCGCGACGCGACCATCCACATGTTCGCGCCATCGCCCGCCACGCGCACGGTCGCGAACGGCACCGGCTTGGCAGCGTCGTCGACGACGGTACCGGCGAGCGTTCCGCCGGCCTTCATCGTGATCGTCACGTTGCGGATCGGTTGATCGGCGACCGTGACCGGTGCCGAACGCGCGGGTGCGTGCTCGCCGTCGACGGCGACGAGCGTGTGACTGCCGGGCGCGAGCGCCGCGAACGAGAACTGGCCTTTCGCGTCGGTCACCACCGGGTCGAGGCCGCCCGGGATATCCCAGATGCCTGCGACGGTGACGCGCGCCTTGTCGATCGGTGCGCCGCCTTCGTCGATCACGCGGCCGGAGACCGCGAGGCCCTTGTGCAGCTTCACCTTGATCGTGCCGCTCGCGCCGGCCGAGCCGACCTGCGTGAACCCGGTGCCCGGCGCGTAGCCGCTCGCGGTCGCCTGCACGGAGATCCATCCCGGTTGAACCGGTTTGAGCGTCGCCGTGCCATCGGCAGCGGTGCGTGCACCGCGTTCGCCCATGGTCGCGAGCTTTACGTCGGCGCCTTCGATCGGCTTGTCCTCGGTCGTGACGACAGTGACGATGACCTGCGCGCCTTTGCCGAGTCGGATCACGACCGGATCGCTCGTCTCGGTCAGCCTGTGCTCGACGGGGCCGCCCGCTTTGTCACCCGCGGTTGCGGTGAGTCGGTACTCGCGGCCGACCAGCTTGTCGAACGCGAACGTGCCGTCCGCTTCGGTCTTTGTCGAGCGCGGCGGCACCGAGGCGAGCCACACTTCTGCGCCACCGACGCCGTGCTTGTCCTCGTCGACGACCTGGCCTTCGAGCCGCAACGGACCCTCCGGATCGACGTCGAGCGACCACCGCGGCGCCATACCCTGCGGCGGTGGCGTGTCCTCGGTCGGCGGCTTTGGCTTCGGGAGCTCGAGCTTCGAACGGGCTTGTTTGTCCGGCGCAGGCTTCGCATCGTCGCCGCGATCGCGCAGCGCGAAGAACCAGACGGCGAACCCGACAACAACCAGCGCGGCGACGAGCGCCCCCACTTTGCGGTTCATGAGGCTCCGATGCGCGAGATGGACGCGCCGGCGCACGGTAATGCCGGTTTAGCCGACACAACAGATGCGACATCGCCGCGACAGCGCGTGCGACGCCATTTTGTTAAGACCGCTACCTCAAATCAGCGGGTTGTTACAAACAGCCGGCTGGCTCCGAGCCGGGTGCTCGAGAACACCATGTAGCGCTCGTCGGCGGAGACCCACGGGTCGCGATCGTCGGCGTTCGCGACGTTGACACCAGCGACCGGCATGATCGGTCCCCACGGCTGGGACGAGCTCGCGCGCTCGCTGCGGTAGATATCGTAGCCACCGCCTCGGTTGCTCGCGAAGTACAGCACGTTCGGGCGCGGCTCCATCGGGTCGCACTCGCTGATCCCGAATTCGTCGAGCGGGGCGATGCGCGAGGCACCCGACCACGCGTCGAACACATCGGCGCGCTCCGCTTCGACCAGCGTCTCGTCGGCGACTGTCGCGCCGCGGCACATCACGACGCGAAGCAGATCGGCGCGCACGTGAGCGCCATAGTCGGGGCTCGCGGTGCTGAGCGCATCGACGCGCGCGACCGACTCCCACGTGGTCCCCAGCGGCCTGCGTGCGGCGGCCCAGATGTCGATACTGCCCATTACATCGCGCGTGAAATACATCGCGAGGCCATCGGAGGTGACCTTCATCGTGGTCTCGGTGTCGTTGCTGCTCAGTGCCGACACGACCTGCACCGAGCCCCACGTCGCCGTCGGCGACGAGCGTGTCGCCGTCCAGATGTCTTCGTCACTACCGCGGCGCGAGCCCCAAAAAATTTCTTGGAGGTTCGCGGTCAGGCTCGGGTCGTCGTCGCCGGTCCCACTGTTGAGCTCGGCGATCTCGACGGGCATGCTCCACCCACCGAGCATCACGTCGGGCGGCATCGCGCCGTCGCCGTTGCCGTCGGCGGGCTTGCCATCCGACATGGTCGCGGCCGTGCCGTGGTCGAACGAGCATGCAGCCAGCGCGACCGCCAACCCGGCCAAGCGCATTACGGTTCGTTGAGGAACGGATACCGGTAGTCGGTCGGCGGCACGAACGTCTCTTTGAGCGTGCGCGCGGCGGTCCACCTCAAGAGATTCAGCGGCGAGCCCGCTTTGTCGTCGGTGCCCGAGGCACGCGCACCACCAAACGGCTGCTGCCCCACCACCGCGCCGGTCGGCTTGTCGTTGATGTAGAAGTTGCCGGCCGCCTCGCGCAGCGCCGTCGTCGCCTCGACGATCGCCGCACGATCGCGCGCAAACACCCCGCCCGTCAGCGCATAGGGCGACGTGCGGTCGACGAGCTTGAGCGTGTCGTCCCATGCGCTATCAGGATAGACGTGGAGCGTGACGATCGGGCCGAAAAACTCGTCGCGCATGTGGCGCACGCTCGGATCCTCGGTCTGCAACAGCGTCGGCTGCACGAACCAGCCTTCCTTGTCGTCGCACGTGCCGCCGGCGAGCACCTTCATGCCCTTGGTCTCGCGCGCCTCGGCGATCGCAGCGGCGTGCTTGTCGAACGCGGTCTTCTTGATCACCGCGCCCATGAAGTTCGAGAAGTCGGAGACGTCGCCGACCTTGATCGTACCGATCTCGGAGATCAGCTCGTCCTTCATCTGCTTCCACACGCTCTGCGCGACGTAGATGCGCGACGCGGCCGAGCACTTCTGGCCTTGATACTCGTAGCCGCCGCGGATGATCGCGGTCGCGACCGCCTTCGCATCCGCCGACGGGTGCGCGAGGATGAAGTCCTTGCCGCCGGTCTCGCCGACAAGCCGCGGGTAGTTCTTGTAGTTACCGATGTTGTCGGCGACGCGCTTCCACATCATGCGGAACACGTCGGTCGAGCCGGTGAAGTGAATGCCGGCGAGCTCGGGATGATCGAGGAGGATGTTTGTCTTGTCGTGCGCGAGGCCGGGGATGAAGTTGATCACCCCCGGCGGGAACCCCGCTTCCTCGAAGATCTGGAACGTGCGCCACGCGCTGAGCAGCTGGCTCTCCGCTGGCTTCCACACGACGGTGTTGCCCATGATCGCGGGCGCGGTCGGCAGGTTGCCGCCGATCGCGGTGAAGTTGAATGGCGTCAGCGCGAACACGAAGCCTTCGAGGGGCCGCAGCTCGCTCATGTTCCACATGCCGGGCGCGCTCTTCGGCTGCATCTGATACAGCTGCTGCGCGTACGCCGCGTTGAACCGCCAGAAGTCGATCATCTCGCACGCGGCGTCGATCTCGGCCTGATGGCAGGTCTTGCTCTGGCCGTGCATCGTGGCGGCGTTGATGCGCATGCGCCACGGACCGGAGAGCAGCTCGGCGGCGCGCAGTAGCACCGCAGCGCGCGCTTCCCAGCGCATCGCGCTCCACTCGCGGCGTGCCTCGAGCGCCGCACGAATCGCGCGCTCGGCGGTGTCCGGATCGGCGGCGTGGAATCGCGCGACCACGTGCTTGTGGCGGTGCGGCATCACGACTTCGCGGATCTTGCCGGTCGTCACGCGCTGACCGCCGACGACGCACGGAATCTCGACGACCTCGCGCTCGATATCCGCAAGCGCTGCCTTGAGCCGCGCCTTCTCGGGGCTGCCCGGCGGGTAGAGGAAGATCGGCTCGTTGATCGGCTCGGGGACCTGGACGATCGCGTCGTGCATGGCCCTCCTTACCACCGCCTAGCCGGCGCTACCAGGTGCTGCGCTTCCCGGCTCGGGCGCGGTCGGTAAAGGTCGCGTGGGCTCGGGCGCCGGATTCATGGGCGCCGGTGGTTTCGCGCCTTTCCTGCCGCACGCCGCGAGATCATTGAACGACTTCGCGTCGAGCCGACACTTGCGCATTGCGGCAGACCACTTGCTGTTCACGCACTGGTCGATCATCTGCTTGCGGTCACCGAGAGATTGCGGGTCGTGGCCAGGCATCATCTGCTTGGTCAGCTCCATCATGTGGTCGACGACCTTGTCGCAGGGCGGACCTGAATCGGCTTTGCTGCTGCAGGCGGCGAGTAAAGCGGCGAGCAAGACGAGGCGGGTCATCGCTTCGACGGTAGCATGGTGGCCGCCATGATGATTCGCCCGGTAGCGCAAGACGACTTTGTCGCGATCGCGTCGATCACGAATCACTACATCACGACCACATCGATCCACTTCGGATACGAGCCGGTGACGGCGGAGTACCTCGAGAGTCTGTGGAGCCTGCACGACGAGCATCCATGGTTCGTCGCCGGTGATCGACAGGGCGTGGTCGGCTACGCGAAGTCGGGCGTGTGGCGCGAGCGCACCGCATACAGCTGGACCGCCGAGGTTGGCGTCTACCTGGCGACGCACGCGCTCGGACGCGGCATCGGCTACGGCCTGTACGACGCGTTGCTCGACGAGCTACCGCGTCGCGGCTTTCGCTCGGCGGTCGCGGGCATCACGTTGCCGAATGACGCGAGCATCGCGTTGCACAAGAAGCTCGGCTTCGAGCACGTCGGCACGTTCAAGGACGCTGGTTGGAAGAACGGCGCGTGGCACGCGGTCGATTGGTGGCAGAAGCGGTTCGCGACCGGGGCCGAAGGTCCGCGCGGCTAAACGTCGCAGCACTGCGTCGCAGCGGTGTGGTTCACTAGCACCGTGAAGCTCGTCACCACAGATGTCTGGCAGATCGATGGCGCCGACATCCGGATGGCAGGCGGCGTGAGGATGCCGATCGGCTCGGGCCTGATCCGGCTCGCCGATCGCACGCTGCTGCTCTATTCGCCCGTCAAGATCAGCGACGAAGATGTCGGCGAGATCAACGCCGAGGGCGAGGTCCGCCACATCGTCGCGCCGAACCTGTTCCATCACCTCTACGTCAAGCACGCGGCGGAACGCTGGCCGAATGCGACCGTGCATGGCGCGCCAGGCCTCGCGGCCAAGCGCAGCGACTTGAAGATCGATCGCGAGCTCGGCCACACGTCGATCGACAGCACTGTCGACGTCGAGCTGATCGGCGGCGCGCCGCGCATCAACGAAGCGCTCGTGTTTCATCGGCCGAGCGGCACGCTGTTGTGCGCGGACTTTCTGTTCAACGTCACGAACCCGGCGAACCTACGCACGCGGTTCGCGCTCGCGATGATGGGCGTTGGTGGTCGCGAGCTCAAGCAGAGCCGGCTCTGGAAGCTGCTCGCGAAGAATCGCGATGCCGTGCGCGCGTCGATCGATCGCGTGCTCGGCTGGCCTATCGGGTCGATCCTGCCCGCACACGGCGAGCCCGTGACCATCACCTCGGCCGACCTCGCACCCAAGCTGTCCCGCGCGTATGGCGGCGCAGTCGCGTCGGCGCTGCCTGCGTAGCGTGGCCCATCGCTTGCCTCTCTATGGGCTGTGACGCCGGCGCCCACCGAGAATGCGGAGAATTCGCAGCGCAGCAACCGGATGAAAGTGTTGCGCGTGATCGGCGCAATCGCCGCCGTCGGCCTGCTGGTCGGCGTGATCTACTACATCGGACCGCGCGCGATCGCCGAGCAGCTGCTCGCAGTCGGCCCGGGCTTCATCTGGATCCTCGTGCTGCACGCCGTCGGTATCGCGATCGCGGCGCTGCCGTGGCACGTGCTGCTCCCGCCCGCCGCGCGCCCGACGATCGCGCAGTCGATCGCGAGCCGGTTCGTCGCGGCCGGTGCGAACGCGGTGACGCCTGTCGTCGCGTTTGCAGGCGACCTCGTGCGCTTGTTCTGGCTGCCGCACAAAGCAGATCGCCCGCACGGCGTCGCGGCGATCGTCGTCGATCGGTTGACCTACGGCGCTGCCAACGCGGTCTTCGTGCTCGCGGGTGCGATCGCGCTCGTCCACCTCGCGAACCTGCCGCCCGAGTACACCCGGATGACACTGATCGGTGTCGCCGTGATCGTGATCCTCGTCGGCATCGCCGCGCTGCTCGTGTCGCGGTTTCGCCTCGTCGGCCGGATGCACCACTTGATCAGCCGGCTGCGCAAAAAAGAACGCGACCACCAATTCGGCGACGACGTGGACACCAGCGTCGAGACGATGCTGCGCCGCAAGCCCGGCCCACTCGCGCTCGCATTCCTGTTCAACCTGTTGTTCCGGATCGCGGTGAGCGCGCAGATCGTGATCGCGTTCTACCTGCTCGGCGTGTCGCTTGCGTGGGACCAGGCGCTCGTGTTCTGCGCGCTGCCGATCGTGATGGCGCTCGCCGGCTTCCTCGTGCCGAGTCAGGTCGGCGTGCAGGAAGGCGCGCAGGCGTTGCTCGCCGAGAGTCTCGGCATCCCATCGACGACGGCGGTCGCGGTCGTGCTGTTGCTACGCATCCGTTCGCTGATCGGTGGCGCAGTCGTCGCGCTCCTGATCGCGACCAAGAAGAGCTCGCTTACCCAAGCCGCGCATGCCGATGCAGCGCGGGCGTAACTGCCACGTTCACTGCAATCAATTGTCCGCGGCGCGCCGACCTGCCGGTGGCTATCCGAGTGGCCAGCACAGATGTGGCATTCAGCGCGTAACCCGTGGGCAATGCGCAATGTGATCCGGCCCTTCCGTTGCACATGGGCGGCGGCATGCGCATCGCCCTCGCCCTCGCTCTAGCGCTCGTCGCGTGTGCTAACGCGGAATCGCCGACCGATGAAGCCGAGGTGTTCGAGTTCGAACCCGGCCTGTTCGTCTCGCTGAAGGCCGACAGCAAAGCGGACCTACCGAACAGTCAGTTCTACCCACGCGGTCTCGACACCAGCGGCTACCGCACGATCGCGGACCTGTTCGTCAGGGCGATGTACGACGTGACGCGCACCGATGCGCCGGTGGCTTTCGATTGGCCGCTGTCGGGTTCGCGCGCAGTGCTCAACCGCTCAGGCACGCCGATCCTGCTGTCGAGCTCGGTCTACGAGCACACCGGATTCGACATCATCCGCGTGACCGAGATGGAGGACCCGACGCTGCGGGCGCCGGTCGGCGGCAAGGCAACCATCACCGACTGGTCTGGCAACGCGAGCAGTTCCAGCTACGACTACTCGACGGTGATCTCGATCTGGGATCCCGACACACACTTGATCGTGCAGCTGATGCACGTCAAACCGGATCCGATGCTGCCGCGCTCGGGCTTCTTCGACATCACGCGCGGCCAGGTGATCGGCGAGCTCGCCGAAGTGCCGAGCGTGCCGGGCAACGCGCGTCACACGCACGTCAGCATCGTCGACGCGCAGATCTTCGAGATCCTCGACCCCGTCGGCCTCATGCCCGAGTACCCCGATATGACAAAGCCGGTCGCGGGCGAGCTGTACCTGCTCGACGAGACGGCAGCGCGCCACGACGTGCTCAAGACCGGCGCGCTCGACGTCATCGTCACCGGCCACGATCGCGACGAGATGTCTGGCCGCAACCTCGAGGTCACCAGCCTCGCGTACGCCGTCGAGGATCAGGACGGCAACGAGCTCACCAAGCTCGAGCGCTGCCACATGCGCGATGCGTTCAAGAAGCTCGTCGGTGACTGGAACACGACGACGTCGACGATTCGGCTGATCGACTTCGGCAATGCCTCGGGCCAGTTCAGCGGTTTCTGGCCGGGCTCGGATCTCGGCAACCCCGATCGCCTGTTCCGCTACGCGCTGACGAACCTGCGCGTGGACACGGCGATGGACGGCACGAAGACGTGCGTGACCGTCGCCGCCGATCGCGACGGTCAGCTTACCATCGCCGACACCGTGACGAGCGTGACGATCATCGTCGACATGTGGGACGCGCGCGACAATCGCGAGACCAAGCAGTACACGCTGACCCGCCAGGCGCCGCCGCCGCCGCAGCCCTAGTCCAAGCGACGCGTCATGATCACGCGCGGCGAGCGCACGAAGCCGTGACGCTCGTACAGCCGCAGCGCCGCGTTGTTCGTACGCACTTGCAGGTGCAGCGCCCGCACGTCGATCGCGCGCAACGCATCCGCGATCGCCGCGAGCAACGCCGACCCCGCACCGCGCCGGCGCTCCCGCTCGTCGACCCACAGCTCGGTCAAGAACGCGTCGCGGCCGCCGAACTCCAGGTCGTAGCCATATGTCACGACCGCATGTCCGATCACGCGGTCGTCCTCGGCGAGCCACACCGCGCCCAGGCTCGGCTCGGTGAGCAGCCGGCGCAGCGCCGCCTCGAGCGACCGCTCGTCGATGACGATGCCCTCTTCCGCGTTCAGCGCCTGCGTACGCGGCAAGATCTCCGCCACGTCGTCGAGCGTTGCCTGCCGCACGCGGATCATCGGCGCAGTCTATACTGGCGGCGCACGTGATCGCGGGCAGCTTCGAGTACGCCATCAAGATCCAGCCGATGCGCGGCGAGGGGCAAGATCGCGCCGCGGTGTTCGAGCGCGACGACGGCGGCCTCACGATCGCGCTCGCCGACGGCGCGGGTGGCACGAGCAACGGCGAAGTCGCCGCGCAAGCCGTGCTCGACACGGTGCAAGTCCTCGCCGGCTCCGACGCCGACTGGGCCGTGATCCTCGCAACGCTCGATCGCGACACTGCGCGCCTGCACGGCGGGCAGACCACCGCGATCGTGGTCGTGCTCGGCGATGGCGCGATCCGCGGCGCGAGCGTGGGCGATTCCGAGGCGTGGCTCGTCTACGCCGATCACCGCATCGAAGCGATCACCGCGAACCAGACGCACAAGCCGCTGCTCGGCTCGGGTGCGCAGCTCGTGCCCACCACCGACGTCGAGCTCGGCGACGCGACGTTGCTCGTCGCGAGCGACGGTCTGTTTCGGACCGCGAAGCCGATGGACATCGCGCGCATCGCCTCCGGTCCGGACCTCACGGCGGCGGCGGAGCGCCTCGTCGATCTCGTGCGCAACGACGTCGGCAACGTGTACGACGACGTGTCGGTCGTGCTCGCGCGCAGACTCGTGGTCTAAATCAGAACGGAACGCGTACGCCGAGTACGCCCATCGCATTCCACGTCTCGGGAACGCCGCCGCTCGACAGCACGTAGCGAGTCGCCGTGGCGCCACCGTAGAGGTAATTCATCACGACGAGGCCGTAAGCCGCCACGCAGAGATCGCTGGTCGCGCCGAAGCTGAAGCTGTCAGATCCTGCGGCGACCGCGCCAACTCGCGCACCGACCTCGACGGCGAGCAGTCGATTCGCGGCGAAGCCGAGCGCGGCCTCGGGACCGATCGCGTACAGCGAGTGCCGCTCGGTGGGAGCGCCGCCGCCCGGCGAGTAGGCGAATCGCGTCCATTCGCCCGCCACGCCCACTGCGAGTGAACCGAGCCACACGCGCGCGCGCGCGAACCCGGTGGTGAAGCTCGTGTCGGCGGGTGACGACTGGCTCTGAAGCGAGTTGCTGACCTTCGCGTAGCCGCCCGCGAGCGCGAATTCGACGCCGGTGCCGAGCGGACGCCCGCGTTCACCGCTCACCGCCCACCACGCGAACAGCCGCAGCTCTAGGCGCACGCCTAGCGTCAAGCCGCTGTCGAGATCCGAGCCGTAATCGACCTGCTGGTAACCGGTCGGCAGCTGGACGCTGACCTCGCCGCGGCGGAGATCATCGCGCGTTGCCTTCTGAGCTTCGGCGCGACGCAGCGCCGCCGCCTTCTCCTCTTCGAGTGCGGCGACGCGCGCACGTTCGCGCTCGTGCTCGGCGCGGTTCACTTCGTCCTGCTTGCGCGCGGTCTCGTCGAGCTGACGCTGGCGTGCGTCGATTTCCTTGCGTCGCGTGGCTTCCGCCGCTGCTTGCTCGGCCGCGGACTTCTGCGCGGCTGCTTTCTGCGCCGCTGCCTTCTCCGCAGCAGCTTTGTCTGCGGCGGCCTTGGCCTCGGCGAGGCGCTTCTGCTCCGCGTCGCGATCGGGAAACCGCAGCCCGACGATCGCGAGCTGGAGTGGACGGCTCGTGTCGTGACAGATCGATGCGGTTTCGACGAGCTTGGTTTCGTTCGGCGCAAGATCGATCTCGACCGTGCCGGTGCGCTTGCCGGTCGCGTCGTCGTACACGACCTCGAGCCGGCCCGCGACACGCTCGGCGTACCGGCTGCGAATCCGCGGGAACATCGCGACAACCGGTTTTGGACGGCCACACACCCTCGCCGACGACGGCCGAAACGACACGTCGACGCCATTTGCTTGGCCATCGGTCAGCGTCTGCCAACCCATCCACGTGTCGTCGGCGCTCGCCGACGCGACGAGGGCCGTGAGCGTGACTGCCGCGAGTGCCACCGACCTCATGGGGTGATGTTCGCGCAGCGCGTGGCCGCAGGCCAGCCTAGTTTGTCTCGACGGTGATCTGCGGCAAGTTGCACAGCTTCGCGAGCGTTGCCCTCGACGAGGTTGTCTCGGCCTCGGTGCTGTAGGGCGTGTAGAACGTCCAGCCGGTATCGCTCACGTAGGCGTTCACCGCGTCGCGGACCTCGGCATCGCGATAGTCGAGCTTGCGCAGCCGATCGAGCGGCGCCATGTCGAGCAGGGCAGCGGCATCGCGTTTGTCGGGATCGTACTTCCAGTAGCGGCGCGGCATCTCGCCCGGGGCCGGGCCGGCGAGGATCTTGCGAACCTCTGCGCAGTCGCGCTCGCGATCGCTCGGGCCGCAGGCGATCACAGAGAGGAGCAGCACGAGACGGATCATTCGCGCGGCTTTGGCTTCAGGTTGCAGAGCTTGGCCAGCCGCGCGTACCCCGCGAGACGAGGGTCGGGGGCGTCGAGGAAGAGCAGCTCGGTGTCGATGGCGACGTGGCCGGCCGCAGCCCTGACTTCGGCGTCTCGAAGCTCGAGCTGGCGAAGAAGATCGCCTTCGGCTCGATAGCGGCGGGGCGGTGTGCCGGGCGCTGGCTCGAAGAGCGCGCGAACCTTTGCACAGTCGCGCTCGCGATCGGTTTGGCCCTTGTCGCAACCGAGCAGAGCTACCAGCACCAGCGCGCGCTTCATCGTCATTCGCGGTCGAGGTACGTGTAGCCGATCATGCCTTGCCGGAAGCGATTGATCAGTGTGCGGCTCTCTTCGATCGTCATCAGCTTCTTGCGCAGCGCTTGCTCGACGTTGTTGCGCATGCGACCGAGCAGGTCGCTCGGCGAGTAGTCGACGAACTGGAGCACTTCGGCGACCGTGTCACCCGCGACGACTTCTTTGACGTCGTAGTCACCTTCGGGCGAGAGCTGCACGTGCACGGTGTTCGTGTCGCCGAACAGGTTGTGGAGGTCGCCGAGGATTTCTTGGTAGGCGCCGACGAGGAAGATGCCGAGGTAGTAGTCGTTGCCGTCGGCTTTTGGGTGCAGCTCGAGCACGTGCTTGACGTCGCGCAGATCGATGAACGAATCGATCTTGCCGTCGGAGTCACACGTGATGTCGGCGAGCGTCGCGCGGCGCGTGGGCTCTTCGGTGAGGCGATGGATCGGACAGATCGGGAACAGCTGATCGACCGCCCATGCGTCGGGGACCGACTGGAACATGGAGAAGTTGCAGAAGTAGGTGTCGGACAGCGCCTTCTCGAGACCTTCGAGCTCCTCGGGCACGTGGGCTTGGTTGCGCGAGATCATCAGGACCTTCTCGCAGATCGCCCAGAATAGATTCTCGCAGAGCACGCGGTGCTCGAGCGAGAGGTGGCCGAGGTTGAACAGCTGGAGGACTTGGTCCTTGTACTCGACGGCGTCGTGATAGCTCTCGAGCAAGTTCTTTTGGCTGACGCCTTGGTACGTCTCCCACATGTTGGTGACGAGCGGCGGCGACGGCTTGGTGATCTGCGCGGGCACGTGCGTGTTGAACTCGGTCACGCCGAGCACGTTGACGACGAGCACCGAGTGGTGCGCGGCGATCGCGCGGCCCGACTCGCTGACGATGCTGGGATGCGGAACTTGGTCGGCGTCGCAGATCTCTTTGATCGCGTAGACGACGTCGTTCGCGTACTCCTGCACCGTGTAGTTCATCGACGACGCGAAGTTGGTCTGCGAGCCGTCGTAGTCGACGCCGAGACCGCCGCCGACGTCCATGTACGTGAGGCCCTTCGCGCCGAGCTTGTACATCTCGCAGAACAGACGGCCGGCTTCGCGGAGCGCGTTCTTCACGCTCTTGATGGCGGAGATCTGCGAACCGAGGTGGAAGTGGAGCAGCTTGAGCGTGTCGGTTTCGCCCCACGCCTTGAGCTTGTCGACCGCTTCGACCATCTCGGCGGCCGACAGGCCGAACTTCGAGAAGTCACCGCCGGATTGCTCCCAGCGACCGGCACCACGCGACGATAGGCGCGCGCGGAAGCCGAGCTGCGGCTTGATCTGCACGCGGTCGCTGACGCGATGGATGTTGTCGAGCTCGGTGGGCTTCTCGACGACGAGGATGACCGTCTTGCCCATCTTCGAGGCGAGTAGCGCGGTCTCGATGTATTCCTCGTCCTTGTAGCCGTTGCAGATGATCAGCGCTTCATCGTCCTGATGAATTGCCATGATCGCGAGCAGCTCGGGCTTGCTGCCGGCTTCGAGGCCGTAGTGGAACGGCCGGCCGTACTCGATGATTTCTTCGACGACGGTGCGGTTCTGGTTGACCTTGATCGGATAGACGCCGCGGTACTGGCCTTGGTAGCCGTACTCCTTGATCGCGTGGTTGAATGACGCGCACAGCAGCTCGATGCGCGCTTTCAAGATGTCGCTGAAGCGGAGCAGGATCGGTAGCTGGATGCCGCGTGCGACGAGCTCATCGACGAGCTCTTTCATGTCGATCGCGCCTTGGCCTTCGCCGCGAGGCTGCACGATCAGGTTGCCCTGTTCGTTCACCCCGAAGTAGCCGCAGCCCCAGCGTGGAATGTTGTACGTGTCGTTCGCGTCGTTGGCGGTCCACCGACGTAACGGATCGTGTGAAAGCAATGCCTTCGCGCGTGCCACATCACGTAGTTACGGCCAATCGCCACCCTACGCAATGGGGAACTTCAGAAGATGAAGTACGTGACGCCGAGGCTGCCGGTGAGTTGGCCGCCGATCGTGATGGCGTCGCCGTCGCCACCGATGATCGAGAGGCCAAGCGAAGCGCTGAGCGCCACGTTGCGCGTCGCGAAGAAGCGAACCTGCGCACCGCCTTCGATGATGAGCAGCGACGCATCGGTCGACATGCCAGGAAACGCCGGGTCGCTGATCTCGCTGTTCGCGAAGCCGACGCCACCGCCGATCGACAGGCTCGCCGACGGCGACTCGTGGACGTGAAACCAGCCGCGGCCCGCGAGCGCCATCGAGTTGGCGCTCTCGACGTCGGAGAACGCCAGGATGCCTTCAATGTGGAAGCGGCCGCCGTTGTAGACGATCGCGGGCCCGACGGGACCGGCGAGCATCGCGTGCACGCCAACACCGATCGCCGAGCCGAGCGTGCCGCTGTCGTCACGCATCGGTGCCACAGGTGGAGGTGGTGCGGTCGTCGTTGTTGTCGTGGTTGTCACCGGCGTGGGTTCGGGCGGCGGTGGCGGCGGCGCCGGATCGGATGGTATCGGCGTATCCGCGGGCGGCGGCATCTGAGCCCACGCCACACCACCGAACGAGCACAGCAGGACACACGCAAAACCAGCGGTTGGACGCATCACACCCCCACGAGAGGACCCGCCTCTCGGCCCGCGCTTACTCAGCAAGCGCGAGACCACCGCGTAATTTCACGGCCTGGCGCGTTGGCACGCGGAGCTGTTAACGCGCGTTCGCAGTCGCGTGTGCGACCTAAATGTAGGCGCTAGGCGGCAGCCCAGAACCGCGGAATCGACAGCGAGCGACGCCCGCGCGTCGGCGCGTCGTCCTGCCAGTCTTGCTGCTCGGGCACGCCGTGCTCGAGGCAATGCGAGCACAGCTGCGGCGCTTCATACACATCGCTCTCGGTGCCGCGCGCGAGCCGGCGCGGCTTCGTGATCACGACGGTCGGCAGCGGCACGTCGAGGTCGTGCGCCGGCACGGGGGGCGGGCACACGTACGTGGTGTCGTCGCCCGCGGCCGTCGTCCACGGCTCCGCGACGCTGCCGAACAGCTCGCGCATCATGCGCTGGGTGATGCCGGTGGCGAGCGTCCAGCCTTCGAGCATCGCGACGGCTTCGAGCGCCTCGATCATTGCCGCGGCCGACGCGAACCGCTGCGCTGGATCGAGTGCGAGCGCGGTCTTGATCACCTGCTCGAGTGCGGGCGAGAAGTCGGGCACGATCACGCTCGGCGGCACGAAGTCGCCGCGCACGACCGCGAGCATGCGCTCGAAGTCGGAGTTGCCCTGAAAGCACCGGCGGCCGGTGGTCAGCTCGTAGAGCACGACGCCGAGCGCGAACACATCGGTGCGCAGATCGACGGCATCGCCGAGACACTGCTCGGGAGACATGTAGCTCGCCTTGCCGCGCACGATGCCGGGGTTCGTGGTGTGGATCGATGCGGTCGAGATCGCGATGCCGAAGTCGATCACTTTCACCGAACCGTCGTGACCGACCATGATGTTCGACAGCGACACGTCGCGATGCACGAGGTGGAGCGGGCGGCCATCGGGGCCGCAGCGGCGATGCGCGTGGTCGAGACCAGCGGCCGCTTGCGTGACGATCGTGAGCGCGCACTCGTAGGCGATCGCGACGTCGTAGCGCTGCGCTTGCGCGAGGATCTCGCGGAGGTCGGCGCCGTGCACGTACTCCATCGCGAGGTAGTGCACGCCGTCCTTAGCGTCGACCTCGTGCACGCTGGCAAGGTTGCCGTGGTTGAGCATGCCGACGAGGCGCGCTTCATCGAGGAACAACGCGCACGATTCCCGATCGCCCGCGCGCTGTGCGTTGAGCACCTTGACCGCGACGTGGCGCTCGAACTGCCCGATGCCGACCTGGCGGGCGAGATAGATGTCGGCCATGCCGCCCTGCGCGAGCAGGCGGATGAGCTCGAAGTTGCCGAGGCGGCCGACGAGGAGTTGCGCAGGCTCGGGAACCGTCATCGAACATCCTACGAGCGCGGGCTCGGATCGGATTCCTCGGCGATTGGTCGTCACGGCCTGTCGCATACTTACGTCTGGCATTGACCCTCTATTCGACTAGAGGGACCGATTGGACGCACGTCGCATCGTGCGCGCTTATCAGGCTTGTCACGGCTAAGGATTCGGATAGATTCGCCGTTTCCCTGATGTCGACCGAAGTTCCGAAAGGCAGTCCTGGCGCGACAATCATCGCCGAGGAAGAACGCCTATATGGCCAAGTTCAGGCCCGCGTCGCGCTCGGGGAGGAAGATGAAGGTCCGCGCGTAGGCGCGTCGGATCTCGACAACGATCTGCTCTCGCTGCGCGATCAGATCAGTGAGGCGCGCGCCGAAGATCTGCCGCCGCTGATCGAGCAGATGACGCGACTCGCGGCACTGCGCGCGAGACTCGGCGGCGGCCGCTCGTTGCCGGTCGACATCACGTCGCCGTACTTCGCGCATCTGCGGCTCAAAGAAAGTGGCAAGAGCCGCGACGTGCTCGTCGGCAAGCGCGGCTTCATCGATCGCGAAGCGAACGTGCAGATCGTCGACTGGCGTAACGCGCCGGTGTCGCGCATCTACTATCGCTACGAAGAAGGCGACGACTACGAAGAAGAGATCGCCGGGCGCCGCGTCGAGGGTGTGGTCGAGGCGCGGCGAAACGTGTCGATCCACAAAGGCAACCTGCGCCGCATCGGTACGCCGCAGGGCACATACCTCAAAGGCTCGAGCGGCGCCTGGGTGCAGGCGGTCGGGCAAATCGCACCGGTGCTCCACGGCGGCATGGGCAAGGCCGCGCGTCCCGTCGCGAAGAGCGGCGAGAAGGGCAAGCTCGGCATCCATCACGGCGTCGCACGTGCCGACAAGGCGCTGCCCGAAATCGCCGCGCTGATCGACAAGGAGCAGTTCGAGCTGATCACGCAGCCGTCGAGCGGCATCGTCGTCATTCAAGGCGGCGCCGGCTCGGGCAAGACCACGGTCGCGCTCCATCGCGTCGCGTTCTTGAACTTCCAGGACGGCAAACGGTTCAAGCCGCAGAACACGTTGTTCGTGGTGCCGTCGCAGGCGCTCGTGCGTTACGTGAGCGGTGTGTTGCCTGCGCTCGGTGTCTCGGGCGTGCCGGTCGTGACGTACACGGGCTGGGCGCGCACCACGCGGATGCGCTGTCTGCCCGACGCACCGGCGAAGTACAACATCGATCCGCCCGAGCAAGTATCGCGCGTCAAGAAGCATCCGCTGATGCTCGCGGTGCTCGAGAAGTGGGTCGTGCGCCAGGCCGAAACGATCGGCACCGAGCTCGCCGAGATTTCCGCCGACGCGGTCGGCGTGTGGAACTCGAAGGTCGATCGCGAGCTCGTGCCGCGGCTGCAAGCGCTCGCGGCATGGACGAAGAAGACGCAGCTCGATGCAAACGTGCGCGTGGCGCTCGAAGGTTTCGCGAAGCGCTGGAAGAAGCGCGCCGACGACGTCGTCCTCGATTGGGCCGAGCTGCTCACCGATCCGGTATTTCTCGAGGAATGCTTCGCCGGCACCGATGTCAGCAAGCGCGACGTCGAGCGACTCACGTTGTGGGTGCGCCGGCAGCTCGCGAAGCCGCAGGCCGCGCCGGTCGACGAGGAAGGCAAGCCGATCCTCGACTCCGAAGGCCAGCCGATGGGCATCGACGAGGACGATCCGGCCGGCCGTTTCGACGACGAAGACGATCCGCTGCTGCTCCGCCTGATCCAGCTCAAGCGCGGCGGCCTCGTGCAGCCCGGCGGCGAGGAGATGATCTGGGAGCACGTCGCGATCGACGAAGCGCAAGATCGCAGCGCGCTCGAGGTCAAGGTGCTCGTCGAGGCAGTGCGCGCGCCCGACAACGATCTCGAGAAGCGCAGCGTGACGATCGCCGGCGACACCGCGCAGCGCCTCGTGTTCGACAACAACTTCACCGGCTGGGCCGATCTGCTCGCCGTGATCGCCGGCCCTACCGGCCGCGGCGGTCAGCCGCTGCTCGTGCGGCCGCTCAAGCTGTCGTACCGATCCACGGCCGAGGTCATGTTGCTCGCGCGCGAGATCCTCGGCCCCGACCTCGCGCCCGAGGAACCGCTCGCGGCACGTCCCGGCGAGCCGGTCGAGCTCCACGAGTTCGGCGACGTGGGCGAAGCGGTCGCGTTCCTCTCAGATGCGCTGCGCAACCTCATGGCGCGCGAGCCGACCGCGTCGTGCGCGGTGATCTCGCGCCACCCCGAGCAGGCGGAGGCCTACTTCGAGGGTCTGCGCCGCGCCGAGGTGCCCGCGCTGCGTCGCGTGCGTCGCGACGAGTTCAACTTCCAGCCCGGCGTCGACGTCACCGATGTCGCGCAGGTCAAAGGCCTCGAGTTCGACTACGTCGTGATGGTCGACGTCAACGACTCGAGCTACCCCGACGTGCACTGGGCGCGGCACCTGCTCCACATCGGCGTCACGCGCGCGGCGCACCAGCTCTGGCTGGTGTCGACCGGCGAGCCGAGCTCGCTGATCCCCAAGGCGCTCCGCGACGGCGGGCGCATGGGCGTCGAGTAGCGTTACTTCGACGTGTCGACCATCAGCGCGACCGGCACCGAGTCGCCGGTCAGCGTCTTCATGAACTCGACGAGGTCCGTCTTGTCCCCCGGAGTCAGGTTGAGCGGCATCATCCGCGTGTCCTTGGTGATGCCACTCGAACCTGGATCCCCGCCGCCCACATTGTAGAGCTCGACGACATCTTCGAGCGTCGCGAGCTGACCCGAGTGCATGTACGGAGCCGACTGCGCGATATTGCGCAGGCTCTTCGTGCGGAACTGACCGCGTTGGGCGTTGTCCTGCACGAGACCGGTGAGCTTGCCAGTGTTCGTGTCGTCGCTGTATGCGCCGTTGACGTTGAACACGTTCGCCGCGCCGATCAGGCCGGGCACGTCGGCGAACCGGCCCATGTCGCGCGCTGCTGCGTTCGGATCGTCGGGCGCGAGTAGCGCGTGGAACTTGTCGTCGCTGAAGTTCGGGCCCGAGTGACAGCCGGCGCAGCCTTTCGTCAGGAACAGCTTTGCGCCGCGCTGTGCGGCGAGGCTGATCGCGGTTTTGTCGCCGGCAATGAAGCGATCGAACGGCGCATTGCGGCTGACGAGCTTGCGCATGTACGCGGCGAGCGCCTTGGCGTAGTTCGCGTAGATGCGGTTGATGATCAGCTTGTCGTCGGCGGTGACCGTCGTGTCCCATGCGGCTTGGCCGGGCTTGCCGCTCGCGGGGAAGCGCGCTGCGTTGGTCGCCGTCGGATCGAGATCGGGATCGAGCGGCGTCGGGAAGATTGCGTTGTACTCGGCGCGGTACTTCGCATAGAGCGTGTGCGCGATCGTGAGGCGCGTGCTGTTCATCGTCGCGCCGCCTTCTGCAACGGCGGTCGGCAGCGCCCACTGCGAGTCGAAGCGACCGCCCCAGTTCGTCCAGGCATAGAACGACGAGTTGATCGCCCCGAGTGCGTTGCGCGTACCCACGGCCGTGCCGACCGACACCTTGCCGGGCTGCGAGCGGCGATCGTCGAGACTCTCGCTACCGACCGCATGGCACGACGCGCACGACACCTTGCCGGTTTCGCCGGTCGCGCCGACACCGCCGTTCATGCCGTTGTCGGCCGCGGCGGCCGCGATCGCGCCGGCGTAGCTCTTGTCGAAGAACAGCATCTGGCCGAGCTTCGCGGCGGCCGCGTTGTCGGCGTATGCGTTCGTCGTATCTGCGGGCACCGCCGGCAGCGGCGACTGCATCGCGAGCTCGGCCATGTCGGCCGCGGTGAGCGGGCCGACCGACGCTGCGTCCGCCATCTCCGTCGCATCAACCGGCACAGCAGCATCTGGCGTCGCCGGTTTCGAATCGCCGCACGCCGCCAACAACATCAACCCGATTGCAATTCGCATGGTGCCGACGAGTAGCAAGGCGAGCGCCAGCGCCACACACGCCGACTCCCGCGATCCGCAGGCAGAGTTTGCCTACCTAGGCAAAACTTGCCGGCCGCCGGTGCCGGCCGTCGCTAATAGTCGTCGGGGCACTGGCCGTAGTCCTTCTTGTCGTACGGCGTGCCGTCTTTGCGCTCGTGGCAGCCGGAGCGCGTCTTGACCTGCAGGTGCAGCGCGCGATCGAGCGTGATGCTGCCGCCGTCGGTGACCGTCACTTCTGCCGAGCGGACCTCCGGGCTATTGCGCACCCACGCGACGACCTTGTACTTGCCGGCAGGGATGTTCGCGAACGAGAACCGGCCTTTGACGACCTGCGCGATGTGCGGGCTGTCGACGACTTTGATCTTCGCCCACATCTTCGGGTGAACGTCGCAGAAGATGTCAAACTCGTCGGCGTCGTCGAACTTCTGCGTCTTGCCGCGCTTGTCGAGCTTGTAACGGCCGAGGTCGAAGATCGGGTCCGTCGGCGAGAACACGTTGTGCTCTTTGTTCTCGTAGTTCGGGAACGCGACCGTCGCGCCGACCGGCACGACTAGCACTCTGGGCGTGAACGTCTCGTTGACTTGCCGGATCTCGCGCTTGATCCCGACGCCGGGCAACGCACCTCGGCGCGTGCGCCCGACCGCTTCGAGATAGACGTAGACGTCGTCGCGGCTGATCGGCTTGCCGTTCTTGACCGCGACGACGCTGCCGTTGAGCGAGCCGCCGCTCGGCGCAGGTGTGTCGGCGCCGAGCAGCGCGAGCACGAGGACGAGATAACGCGCGCGCATCAGTCGGTCGCCACCACGATCGACGTCGTCAGCACGTCGTCGGGAAATTGTGGGATGCCGCCGAGCTCCCGGTTGTACGTGTACTCGAGCTTGCCGATGATCCGACTCGTCACTTCGACCTGACCTCCGACGGTGGTTCGGAACGTGTGCGATTCGTAGACGAACTCGGGGGCTTTGATATGCACCGCGGAGCGCCAGTCCAGCCGCACGTACGGAGTGAGCCACTTGTTGACGCGGCGATCGACGAGCAGGTACGCGCCCTTGTACGAAAGGCACGGCGCGAGATCGCAGTCGAGGTTCGCGGTCATGCTCGTCTTGCCCGGCTCTTTGCCATGCACGAGCTCGGCAGCCGCGTCGAAGCCGTCGAGGTCGCGCAAGCGCGCGTCGAAGCCGTAGTGCCACTGGCGAACACCGACATCGGGTTGACCGTCTTGCGGGCCGTACGCGCCCGACACGCCGATCTCGAGACCTTGGCCGACGGGCAGCATCCACTGCAGGTGCGCCGACGCCGTCGGTGCGCCGTTGCTCTTGAGCTCGGTCTCGGGCTCGAAGATCTGCTGGAAGTTGTCGCCGTTCGTCAGCGTCGCGGACGTGCTGAGCCGGCCCTTCGTCAGGCGCGCGCGCACGCCGAGTGGACGCCCGCACGTGTAGCGACAGATCAGCGACGGGGTGATGCCGAGCCTGCGCGTCGCATCTTGGTTGCGATACTCGACGCCGAGCACGGAGTCGACCTTGCCAATGCTGAGCAACAGGTCGATCTCTTGGACCGGGCGGTAATCGATCGACGCGAGCTGGATGTCGAGGATGTTCTCGTCGGGACGCGGCAACAGCTGCGCGAGCGCGGCGATCGACAAGCCGCCGCCGATATCCTTGCCGATCGCCAGGCCCACCGCGTTGACGAGCACGGACGGGCGGCCCTCGCTGTTGATCGTATCGGTCTGGATCTCGCGCGAGGTCGACGTGTCGCTCGGTTCGCCGTTCGTGTTGATCGCCGTCGACAGCGGATCGCCCATGAACACCCACTCGCTCGCGATGCGGCCGTCGTACTCGGGGAAGTAGAGGTGACCGATGTCGGGCCGGATGCCCGAGCCGTTGCCGCCGACCGCGAACGCGCCGACGTCGACGAACACGGTGATGTAGCGCGACAGCCACGCCATGGATTCGACCTTCTTGCGCGTGGCGGCGTCGCTGCGCTGCGCGCGCTCGAGCTCGCGTTGCTTGCGGTAGAGCTCGTCGAGATCGGCTGCCATGTCCTCGGGCGTGGGTGCGGTGACCGGTGCTAGGTCGGCCGGCGGTGGAGGCGCGTCGACGGGGGCGGGCGCATCGACCGGTGCGGGTTCGCTCGTCGGCGCGGGCTCGCTCGTCGGCGCGGGCTCGCCCGTCGGTGTGGGCTCGTCGGCCCACGCGAGCGCGGGCACGAGCAGGCATGCGACGACGGCACGCAAGCTCATGGCCGGATGTCCTTGCGCAGCACGTCGTCGACGGGCGCGGCC
>DATDCH010000851.1:0-2543 GCA_036524455.1 Kofleriaceae bacterium
TCGTCCTCGGTGATCGGGTTGTACGTCGAGCCGTATTTGTCGGTGCACGCGAACGCGAGCGCCGTCGAGAGAATCGCGAGTAGGAACAGCCTAGACATCGTGGACTCCGTTTCTTACTCACCATCGTTCGCATTCCGTTCGTTGCCGCGGAACTAACGACCGAAGAGATGTCGTGCACGCTGTCTGTCGATCACTGATCGATGCGTGAACGCGTGGCTCCTGTTGTTGCCATGGTCGGGTAGTCGTCAGGTAGCGCGCTGTCTGCGACGAGCGTTCAACAGCAGTGTGTCGGCCGCACGAGATCGTGCCCGTCGCTGGTCGGCGCCTCGCGCTAACGAACGAAAAACGCGGCGGCCGCTTGAGCGCGCCGCGGCCAAAGCCGCGTTAAGATGGCCTCGTGCCGAACCCGCAGCCGGGGACCATCCTTGGTGCATATCGCGTCGAGGGACAGCTCGGTGCGGGCTCGATGGGTGAGGTGTTCAAGGGCGTCGACACCGGGCTCAATCGCAAGGTCGCGATCAAGATCCTCAGCGAAAAGCACCGCGATAGCCCCGAGCTGCGCCAGCGCTTCGTGCGCGAAGGCCGCGCCGTTGCGGCGATCAGCCATCCCAACGTCGTGCAGGTGTTCGCGACCGGCAGCTTCGACGAGCGGCCTTACATCGCGATGGAGCTGCTCGATGGCACGGACCTCGGCTCGATCGTCGAGAAGTCCGGACCGCTGAGCTCGGCCGAGGCGGCTCATGCGGCGCTCGATGCTGCATCCGGGTTGGCCGCCGCCGCCAAGGCGGGGCTGATTCACCGCGACGTCAAGCCGTCGAACTTGGTGCGGTTGTCGAGCAACGAAGTCAAGGTGACGGACTTCGGGTTGGCCAAGCCGGTCGATCCGGGGAGCGAGCCGGCACTGACCGCAATGGGTGTCGTGGTCGGCACGCCCGATTACATCGCGCCCGAGCAGGCCCGCGGCGAGACGATCGACGAGCGCGTCGACATCTACGCGCTCGGCGGCACGCTGTACTTCTTGCTGACCGGGATTCCGCCGTTTCGCACCGGCAAGCCGGCCGAGGACAAGTACCTCAAGGTCGTCGCGCGGCACCTGCGGAATCCGGCGCCCGATGCGGCGCAGACGAATCCTGCCGTCGATCGCGACCTCGCGGCGATCGCGAAGCGAATGATGGCGAAGAAGCCCGCCGAGCGACCGTCGTATGGCGAGCTCATCGAGCAGTTGACCGGGTTACTCGCGCGCCTCGATCCGGGCTCGGTGCCGCAGCTGATCGCGACGTCGCGCGAGCGCTCGCGGCCGTTCAAGATTCCGACCGATTCGAACGCACCGCTCGAGGGTGGCGCGACGCTCAGCGACGGCGAGCTCGAGGTGCCGGCGCGCACCGGCCTGCCCGCGTGGCTCCTCGTGCTCACGCTGCTGTGCACCGCGTTCTTTATCGCTGGGCTCGTCGTGTATCTGCAGCGCGGCAGCGGCGAGGCCGCCGCGACCACACCGCCCGAGCCGGGCAGTGGCTCGACCGGCAGTGCGGTCAGCGTGACACCCGACGCCCCACTGGTACCGAAGGTTCCGGACGGCATGATCTTGGTGAAGCTCGGCGACGGCAGTCAGGTGTTCGTCGACGCGCAACCGGTGACCGCCGCGCGGTTCCGCAAGGTGTTCGCCGATCACAAGCAGCCCGGCAAGCCCGACGACTCCGTGGTCCTCATCAAGTACGACGAGGCCCAGGCGTTCGCACGTACGTCGAACGGGCGGCTGTTGCGCGCGGCGGAATGGACGGCCGCCTCGACGACGCCCGGCTTCATCTCGATGGACGGTATGTGGGAATGGGTCGAGTCACCGAAGGACGCGCGCACCGTGGTCCAGCACGGCAAGAACCAGCCCCGCCCCGATAAGGAACACAAGGACGTCACGTTCCGGATGGCCGTCGACATCCGTTAGACATTGCTGGGCTATAGTCCGCCCGCATGTCTGACGTAGACCGCCTCGTCGAGCTGATTACCCAGCGGGTCAAGGAGCGCCTGAACGGCCAACCTTCGCAGGTGAAGCTCAATGTGCTGCCGCGCGATCGCGGCGAGTGCAACGACGACAGCGCGCCCGGTGAAGACTGCGCCGAATGCGGCTCGTGCGTCGTGCGGCGGCCATGGTCGGTGCGCGCGATGGAAGGGGCCGGCGCGATGCGTGTTGGCGCCGCGGCCGGCGTCGGCGAGGTGCCCGCCGATCTCGGCAAGCTGATCGATCACACGCTGCTCAAGCCCGAGGCGACGCGCGACGAAGTGGTCAAGCTGTGCGAAGAGGCGAAGAAGCACCGGTTCGCGAGCGTGTGCGTGAACACCACGTGGGTACCGCTGTGCAAGGCGTTGCTCGGCGGCACCGACGTGATGGTGTGCGCGGTTGTCGGGTTCCCGCTCGGCGCGATGACACCGTCGGCGAAAGCGTACGAGGCGCGCGAAGCGGTGCGGCAGGGCGCAAAAGAGATCGACATGGTGATCAACATCGGCGCGCTCAAGTCGCGCGATTACGAGACCGTGTTCGAGGACATCTG
>DATDCH010000852.1:0-7449 GCA_036524455.1 Kofleriaceae bacterium
GTGTGCAGTGGCGATGCGACGTGCCTCGCCGCCGCCGATGTGATCACCACGAACCTGCGAGGCACGAACGAGCTACTCGACGAGGCCGCGCGCATGCGGATCCTGCGCAAGAGCCGCGACTACCGCGCGGACCTGACCGCGGAGCTGGCCAAGCGCTACGCCGTGCTGGCCGCGGAGCTCGTGCTCGCACGCAGCGGTGGCGACGACGCGGCGGCAATCGATCAGTTGTGTACCGCGCGCGATCGCGAGATCCGCGCATGCGAACCGGGCGCGACCGCGTGCTTGGCGAGCGTGCCGTGGTCGCGCTGCGTCGCGATGCTCGTGTGGTTCGTGGGAGGCAAAACACAATGAGCCAGGCACTTCGCGACCTCGTCCGCAGCGAAACCGATCGTCTCAAGGACGCGGGCCTCTACAAGCGCGAGGTCGTGTTCTCGCGCTCGGGCGGCATGGCGGCCGGCGGCATGGTCGACGGCTCGCTCGGCATGTCGGTCGTCAACTACACCACGAACGACTTCCTCGGCCTGTCCGTCGATCCGCAGCTCCAGCAAGCGGCGATGACCGCGATCCAGAAGTTCGGCGTCGGCTTGTCATCGCAGCGCGTGATGTGCGGAACGCTGTCGATCCACAAGGAGCTCGAGGACTGGCTGCGCGGATTCCTCAAGGTCCCCGACGTCATCCTCTACGGCTCGGGGTACCAGGCGAACATCGGCGTGTTCGCACCGATGTTCGGTCCCAAGGACTGCATCATCTGCGACGGCGGTATCCACCCGAGCCTCGCCGAGGGCGCGCGGCTCGCCGGCTCACGGCTCGTCACGTTTCGCAGCGACGACCCCGACGATCTCGAGGACATCCTGCGCCGGTCGCGGTGGGCGCGGTTCCGCGCGGTCGTCACCAACGGCGTGCACCCGTTCACGGGCCGCATCTCCGATCTGCGCACGATCTGCGATCTCGCGGACAAGTACGACGCGCTCGTCGTTGTCGATGACGCGCTCGGCATCGGCGTGCTCGGCGATCGCGGGCGCGGCACCGCAGAGCACTGCGGCGTGATCGATCGCGTGCACATCATCACTGGCACGTTCAGCAAGGCGCTCGGCGGCGCGTCGGGCGGGTTCGTCGCGGGTTCCGCCGAGCTCGTCGATTGGCTGCGCCAGAAGTCGTCGCCGTACATGTTCTCGTCTGCGCTGCCGCCGGCGATGGCCGCCGTCGCGATGGCGGCGCTGCAGATCCTCGAGTCGGGCGAAGCGCCCCTGCCCGGCCTACGCGAGAACGTGAGGCTGCTGTGGGATGGGCTCATCGAGCGGAAGTTTCGCGTGCTCGGTGACGGCAACCATCCGCTGCTGATCGTCGAGGTCGGCAAGTACGAGATCCTGCGCGAGACGGTCAATCACCTCTACGACAGCGGCATCTACTGCCATGGCCTGTGCTACCCGGTGGTGCCCGAGGGCGAAGCGCGCGTGCGCCTGATGGTGTCGGCGCTGCATTCGCACGCGCATATCCAGCAGACGCTGACCGCGTTCGAGTCCACGCGCGAGGTCGCGGCGTTCGCGCTCGACGCGTTCGGCGCGCTCGACAAGCTCGACTAGTTCGCGGCGCACTCGTGGAAGCGGATCACCGACGCGGCCTGATCGGGAATGCAGCAGCCGCGCGCGCCGCCGAACTCGAGCTCGACGCAGGCGAGCTGCGCGACCGTGTCACACGTCTCCCCCGTGCTCTGCGGTGGCGATTCGCACGCGGCTTCGCATTGGCCCGTGATCGGGTTGCCTTGGTTGTCGACCCAACCGTCGCAGGTCGTGAGCGCATGCGGATCCGGATCCGATCCGCAGCCCACGACGAGCAACAACCACGTTCCCACGATGGCAGCACGCAACATGCGGCGACGGTAACATCGATTCGCGGCGCGCTCGACAAGCTCGACTAACGCGACGATTGCCCGCGACGATCGCTGCGCAAGCTGCGGCGGTCCGCCGGCGCGGCACTGCGCTCGACGAGCCGCTCGATCACGTAGTCGCGCAGGAGGCGGCGCTCGCGCTGCGATGCATTCGCAATGCGCAGACCCGCGCGGCACCAGAACCGTGGTTGGCCGTCTGCGGTTCGGCCCGGCATCGGCGTCAGGTATGCGTGGGTCACGGCGGCGCTCGCCCACACGATCTCGTCGAGGCCCGGGAGCTCGATCTCGAGCTGCACGACCGGCTTCGCGGTCTTTGGATCGAACGGGCGCTCGAGCCGAAGCCCGAGCGTCGACAGGTTGGTCATCGAGGCGTGGCGCAGATCGTCGTCGATCACGACGCCGCAAAGACCGTCGACCGAGATCCGTGGAGCGCAGCGGCGTGCATCGAGGAGGTTCACAAAAAAAATGGTAAGGGCCGGCGCGGCGGCGGGCAAAAACCCGGCGGTCGTCGATCTTCTATAAACTGAACGCGCTCCGCGAAATGAGCAGGAATCGCCAACGATTTCGCCCACTGCAAACGGTTGGTTGAACAGCGCCGGGCCCAACTTCCGACGACAACCGCCCAGGCGACGCAACGGCGCATGTGCGTGCGTGGTCTAGCACTTGCGATCACCTGGCCGGATGAGGGCATCGACGGGGCTCACCTGCGCAGTGTTGCTGATCGGGTTACTGCCGGCGCGCCCGTATGCGAGCCCCTACGATGGTGACGGACCGGCGACGGCGGGGCCCGCGCAACCAGTCGCGCAGAAACCGGGCCGGTACCTCGGTGACGTCGGCGATCGCCCGGCGATGGTGCGCACGCGACAGGGCCGCGCCACGACCGGCGCGCTCGCCGGCAAGACCGTGTACTTGTCCGCGGGACACGGTTGGCACTACAGCGCGAACGCGTGGCGCACCCAGCGCGGCAACACGCACGATCTCGTCGAAGACTTCATCACGATCGAAGGCGTCAACGAATACTTGATCGGTTACCTGCACGCGATGGGCGCGTACGTCGTGCCGATCCGCGAGGCAGATCTCAATCCGAACCTCGTCGTGGTCGATGATGACGAGCTCGTGATCGAAGGCGAGATCGCCGAGGTCCCGACGACCGAGCGCGGCTGGGGCGCGTTCGCGACGCCATTCGACAGCGTCGATCTCCAGCCATTCAGCATCGGCGGTGCGCGGCTGATGACCGCGGCCGCGAGCGAGACCGGGCGCGCGGTGTTTCCCGCGGTGATTCCCGAGTCGGGTCACTACAACGTGTACGTGTCCTACGTGCAGGGGCCGAATCGCGTCGCCGACGCGCACTTCATCGTGCGCCACGCGGGCGGCGAGTCGCACGTGCGTATCGATCAACGCCGGCACGGCTCGACCTGGATGCTGCTCGGCCGCTGGTACTTCGAGGCCGACGCCCCGCCCGAGCGCGCGGCGATCGCGGTCGCCAACGACAGCGCGATGCCCGGCGGCATGATCTCGTTCGATGCCGTGCGATTTGGCGGCGGCATGGCGCCGCAGCGCCGCGGTGGTGCGACGACGGGTCGACCGATGTTCGAGTCCGCCGCCGCGTACTCGACGCAGCTGCTCGGCGCGCCGCGCAACGTCTACGACTATTTCGCGAACGATGAAGGCAGCGACGACGTCGTCGCGCGTCCGCGGTTCGCGGCGTGGGAGCACGAAGCCGGTGAAGACGCGGTGTACCTCGCGTGGCACACGAATGCGCCGAGCCCTGCACGCGGCACGATGTCGATCGCGTTTGGCAACACATATCCGTGCTGCCGCGGCTATGAAGACTTCGCCGGCGTCGCCGGCTCGCTCGAGCTGCTCGACGCGGTTCACGACGAGCTGATGGCCGACATTCGCGGTGCGTACGATCCAGCGTGGCGTAACGCGGGCAAGGTGACGGCGGCGCTCGGCGAGCTCAATCCCGGGCACAACGCCGAGATGCCGGCGATCCTCGTCGAGCTCGCGTTCCACGACACCGCGGCCGATGCCGAAGCACTGCGCGATCCGCGATTTCGCAAGCTGTCGGCGCGCGCAATGGCGCAGGGTATCGCGAAGTACTTCGCGGCGCGCGATGGGCACACGGTCGTGCTGCCGCCCGAGCCGCCGAGCGCGCTGCGCGTCGAGAATGCCGGCGCCGGCAAGCTGCAGATCTCGTGGCGAGCGCCCGCGCCGGATCCGACCGGTGGTGCCGCACCGGCTAGCTATCGGGTCTACGTCAGCGACAACGGCTACGGCTTCGACGACGGTACGCTCGTCGAGGGTGAGACGTTCACACTCGACAACCTGCCGCGCGCGGCCTTGCGCTTCATTCGCGTCGCAGCCGTCAACGAAGGTGGCGAGTCGATGCCGACCGAGGTCGTCGGTGCGCGGCTCGCGGCGAGTGGAGCCGCGCCGACGCTCGTCGTCGGTGGATTCGATCGGCTCGACAAGTTCCAGATGATCCGCGATAGCGCGCCGCTGGTCGGCATGATCGATCGGATGCGGCTCGACCGCATGAACGACGGCAGCTACGCCGCGCGCCACGGCCGAGCGCTCGCAGCTGCCGGCTACGCGTTCGACGGCGCGACCGACGAGGCCGTCGCCGAGCGCGACATCGACCTCGCTGCGTACAAGGCGATCGATTGGTTCGCCGGCGAACAGGCGAACGCCGGCGCATTACCGGCGACCACGCGCGAAGAGCTCGAGCGCTTCCTCGCCGCGGGCGGCAAGTTGCTGCTCAACGGCTCCGAGCTGGTGTGGGCGCTCGACACGCAGGGCACGCCGGAAGATCAGACGTACGTACGCGACGTGCTGCACGTGTCGCTCGCGAGCGACGATGCCGAGACGTACGACGTCGTCGCGCTCGCCGGTCCGTTCGCAGAGCTCGCACCGATCTCGTTCCAGGACACGGCGCCCGGTGGCTACGACGCGAAGTTCCCAGACGTGCTCGTACCCGGCACCGAGGCGACCGCGATCCTCGCGTACGGAACCGCTGAAGGTGGCGCGGCTGCAGTCGCGTGGAGCGATGGCATCGTGATCGGCTTCCCGATCGAGCTCGTGCAAGGCGAAGAGGCGCGCAGTGCGCTGCTCGCCGCGGCGCTGACCCACTTCGGGGTCGAGAAGGATCCCGATCAAGAACCCGACCCCGATCCGGATCCGGACGATGACCCCGCTGCCGGTTGCTGCGGTGCCGGCGCTGGCCGCGGCGAAGCTGTGCTCGCGGTCGTCGTCGGGTTTGCGCTCACGCTCGGCGGGCGCCGGCGACGACGCAGCTAGTCAACGGCCAACCATCGGCGCTCACGCAGCGCGCATCGCGCCAGCCGCGGCACAAAACGCGACATGGGTCGGCACGCGCGGCCGCCTGGCAGCCGAGCCAGCCACCGCGCGCGTCGCGAATCCGCGCAATTGCGCGGGCGTCGCATGGCATCACGCGTGCTGTTACGGCCGGGATGACCGCGCGCGCCCTCCCCCTCGTCGTTCTCGCACTCTCGGCTTGTGTCGACGACCAGTCGGAGCTGTCACCCAACGACGGCTTCGATGACACGATGGAGAACGGCAAAACCGATGGCGCGGCGAGCGGCGTTCGCGTCGTTCACACGTTCGGTGACCGCCGCCTGTTCCCCGAAGGCGGCGCGTTCGATCCGATCGACCGCGCGTTCTACACCGGCAGCCTCGAGCACGGCAGCATCATGCGCGTCGATGCAAACAGCAGCGAGTCGACGTTCTTCGCCGGCACCGGCGAACCCGAGCGCTACACGCTCGGCATGCAGGTCGATGCCGCGCGCCGCCGGCTCTGGGTGTGCACGACGCTCGACTCGCGCGGATCGCTGTGGATCTTCGACCTGGCGACGGGTGAACGCACCGACGTGATCGACCTGCGCGCTGCAAACGCGCAGGCATCGTGCAACGACGTGCTGCTCGACGGTGACACCGCGTTCGCTTCCGATCGCGAGAACGCGCACATCTACAAGGTCGACGCCGACCACCGCGTCTCGGTGTGGGCGCACGACCCGCTGCTCGAAGGCACGCTCGTGAGCCTCAACAGCATGGTGTTCACACCGGATCGCAGTGCGCTATTGACCGCGACCTACCTCGAGCCCGCGTTGATCCGCGTCAGCGTCGCGAACCCGCGCGACGTGCGCAAGGTGAAGCTGTCGGGCGACATGTTCATGGATGGCTTCAATCTGCTCAACGGACCCGATGATCTCGTGATGCACGGCTCGCAGCTCGTCGTCGCGTTCGGCTCGTCCATCAAACGCGTCACTGCAAATGACGCGTCGTGGACGACCGCAACCGTGAAGTCGACGCGCACGATCGGTGGCGTGACCGCGCTTGTCCAGGACGGCACGAAGCTGTTCGGCATCAACGGGCAGTCGGTGCGCTTCCTGCTCGGCGTGCCGCCTGCCGCGTTCCAGATCTTCGAGATCGATCCGGCCCGCCTACGCTGACCTCGCGAGCGCGAGCGTCGCGCTACCCGTCCCGAGCTCGACTACCGCGACCGCCGTCGGATCAGCGACCGGCTCGCGCGACAGCGTCGCCGCGCACTGCTCGGCGAGCCAGCTGCCGTGCACATCGAGCAACCCGTCGAGCTCGCGCGAATCACCGACGACCGACAGCCGCACGTGCTCGCCGTAGCGCAGTCGTGCCCGCTTGCGCAGGTCCTGCACGGCACGTGCGAGCTCGCGCGCGGTGGCTTCGCGAAGCAGCGCCTCGTCGACGCTGAGATCGAGTGCGACCGCCAAGCCATCGCGCGCCGAGAACCCGCGCTCGCTCGTCGCCTGCGTGCGCCACGTGTACTCGTCGGCTGCGAGCCGCACGCCTGCAACCTCGAGTGACCCGTCTGCGTCCTCGCGATACTCGCGCGCCGCAACCGCCGCCGCGACGTGCTTGACCTGCGTGCGCAGCCGCTTGCCGAGCTTCGCGTAGTCGAGCACGACGTCGCGCTGTGCGGTCACGTCGAGCAGCTCGACCGCCTTGACGTTGAGCTCGCTCGCGAGCAACTCGCGATGCCGCTCGACCACCGCAGCCGACAACCCCGCCACGCGGGCGACCCGCAACGGTTGGCGATGCTTGACGCCGGCCTGCTCGCGCACGAATCGCCCGAGCCGCACGAGCGCGCGCAGCTGGCGCATCTCGGAGACCGCGGTCGCGTCGTGCGCGCCGGGTCGCGGTGCCGGCCAGTCCTCGAGATGAACCGACCGCGCGCCGCCGAGCGCCGCATACACCGACTCGGCGAGAAACGGCACGAACGGTGCCGCGACGAGCGCCAGTTGCACGAGTGCGCCGTACAGCGCGTCGTACGTCGCACGCTTGCTCGCGTCGAGTCCATCGCGCCACAGCGCCGGTTTCGCGAGCCGCACGTACCACGTCGATAGCGTCGTCACGAGCTCCTCGAGCGCCGCATACGCACCCGCGAAGTCGAGCGCCTCCATCGCCCGCTCGACGTCGACGCGCAGCTGCTCGGTCTCGCTCCACAGCGCGCGATCGAGTGGGCTCGCCGCCGCGAAGTCCGGCACCGGCGACGGCTCGAAACCATC
>DATDCH010000853.1:0-5633 GCA_036524455.1 Kofleriaceae bacterium
AAGCAAGCCGAACCCCACGACGGAGCCGACCAGCAAGCCAGGCCGACGCGCATCCGAACCGAACCCCGATGGGCCAAGCGAGCGCAGATCGCGACGCGAACCGAACCCCGATAGGCAAAGCGAGCGCATATGGCGGGGCTACTGCGCGGGTCGTGCCATGAGGCGCTGCCATCCCGCGCGATCTGGATCATGGTGACTCCACGTGATCGTGCGTGTAGGTGAAGCTCGCCCGATTGTGAGGCGCCCAACCAACACGGTTGGCGTAGCTCCGGTGGCCATGTCGTGGCCAGCCCTCAGTGACCATCTGCAACTCGATTGCATATAGCCGCTCAAGGCAGGGCTCGAGGTCGCCGCGGCCTACTTCGCGGTCGCCTCGCCGGCGAGCTCGAGGCGCTAGCTCGGGATCGACGACGCCCGCTACTTCGCGAAGCCGGTCGCCTCGCCGGCAAGCTCGAGGCGCTGCGGGCTCGACGTCGATGTGTAGACGACGATGCTGCGTACCGTCGGGAACCGCATCGCGAGGATGAGCTCGCGGCGGCCGTCCGCGTCGAGGTCGATGACACCGAGCACGTCGACGATGACCATCGCCTTCTCGGCCGGGTGCTTGGGTCGCGCCTCGGGCGCGAGCTTCATGTCGTAGACCTGATACGTCGGCTTGCAGGTCGCCGTTGCGGTCGGCGAGGCGGACCACTCGGCGGCGGGCGCGCGAATGCCGTCGAGCGCGCCTGCGATCGGGAACGACTCGATCTTGCCGTCGCCATCGATGTCGACCGCGATCTCGTTGCCCGAGATGCATGCGCCGCCAGTCGTGAACGTCACCGTATGCGGTGGATCGTCGGGCGCGGTGATCTCGCCGACGGCGATCCCGCAGCCACGCGTCGCCGAACCGCACTTCGGTTCTTCGGCGCGCGTGTCGGCCGGCTTTGCGCCGCTGCCCGCTTTGTCGGCCTCGCGCAACCCGACTCCGTACGTGCACGGCGATGCGCCGACGTACGTACCGGTCGCGACCGGCTGCGCGATCCCGACCTCGACCATGCCGAGCGCTTCGAACGTGCCCGCCGCCTTGCCGTCGACACCAAACACCGAGAAGCGCGGGACCTGACCACGCTCGACGGTCGCGGCGACTTCGCTCGCGGTGTCGGTCCAGCCCACGCCACGCATGATGAGCGGCGCGACCGCCGGCCGTCCGCCTGCGCCCTGCGGGCACATCTCGCCGAGCACGATGCGGCGACCGGTGGGATCGACCTTCGTCGGACGCACCTGTTTGGTGATCGGATCGGGCTCGCCTGGCGGTGAAGCCGGCTTAACGGCTGGACCGCAGCCGACCAGGAGCGCGCACAAGCCGAAACGAAGCCACATGCGGGCATTGGACCTGCGTAACCGCATTCGAGACGCCCAGCCGCGCCACATTTCCAGCCCAAGCGGGGCAACGCGGACGCGCTCGGGACGGTCGTACGGCATCGCAGAAACCATAACCGCAAGAGAGCCGCACCGGCCAATTCCAGCCACGGACGTTGACCCCGCCATTCGGTGGTGCCTATAGTCCGCCCACTTTCGGCGATGCCCGAAAAAACCTCGATTTTCCCATGTCTTACTTGAGTCCAAAGGTTTTATTAGGCACCGCTGTTCTCCTCGTCGGAACCCAAATCGCCGAGGCCCAAATGACCCCTGGCGGGCCAATGGGCGGCGGCGGTATGGGCCCGTCGGCGGGCCAGAGCGAAGAGAAAAAAGACGGCGTCGCCGAGGCCGCCCCCAAGACGCCCGGCCTGTTGCCGACGACGCCGGCGCTGCCGCCGCCGAAGGGCCGCCGCAAGCGCTGGAAGCTGTTCGAGCTCGACGGCTACTTCCGGATGCGCACCGACTGGTTCAAGAACTTCAACACCGGCTTTCGTGACGATCCGCTGCTCGGCGGTGCGCCGTTCCCGCGCGCGCTGTCGTGCGGCACGCTCAACGAGGACCCGTGTGATGGCTCGCTGTCGGGCACCAACATGCGGCTCCGGCTCGAGCCGACGTTCAACCTCGACGAGGGCACGTCGGTCCACGTCCAAGCCGACATCTACGACAACCTCGTGCTCGGCTCGACACCGACCGGGCTGAATCTCAGCGGCATCTACGACGACATGAACCTGCCGCCGCTCGGTGCGTTCGGCACGGATCAAGATCCGGAACAGGCGGGCGTGAACAGCGATCGCGACGCGATCACCGTCAAGCGCGCATGGGCCGAGGTCGCGGTGCCGCTCGGCATCCTCAAGTTCGGTCGCCAACCCAACCACTGGGGCATGGGCATCTACGCGAACGGCGGCGGCCGCGATCCGATCAATGGCACGTACAACTACGACGCCGATTACGGCGACTCCGTCGATCGCGTCAGCTTCTCGGCGGTGATTCCCGGCACGTCGCTGCGCGCGATGATCGCGTCGGACTGGAGCATCACGCGCCTGGTGTCGAACCAGACCAGCGCGAACAAGGGCCACGAGGGCCATCCGTTCGATCTCGACAACAGCGACGACATGAACGCCTGGGTCGGCGTGATCTCGAAGATGGACTCGCCGCAGGAATTCCGCGACGCGGTCGACCGCGGCGACACCGCGTTCAACTACGGCGTCTATTTCGAGTACAAGACGCAGAGCTGGGACGACGACATCACCGGCTTCGAGCTCGGCGGCGATTTCGACTCACTAACGCGCTACGTGCCACGCGATCTCAAGACGTACACGCCGGATCTGTGGGCGAAGCTCGGCATCGGACCGATCCTGCTCGAAGGCGAAGCGATCGCTCAGTTCGGTTCGGTCGGCAGCGTGAGCGATCAGGGCATCGCCGGTAGCCACAAGATCCGCCGGTTCGGCGGCACCGGCCGCCTCACGTGGAAGGGCGTTGAAGGCAAGCTGCGGCTCGGTGTCGAGGGCGGCTTCGCGAGCGGCGATCAGTGGGACAACGTTATCGAAGGCCGCACGAACATCGCGTACTCACGCCCGCTCGGTGATCCGTTGGTGTGCACCGCGCAGCGAGAGTGCACGTATTCGCAGTTCACGTTCGATCGCGACTACCACGTCGACATGATCTTGTGGCGACACCTCGTCGGCGCGGTCACCAACGCGGCCTACGCGAAGCCATTCCTCCAGTACGACCTCACCAAGTCGATCATGTTCAAGGTTGCGAACATCACGTCGTTCGCGCTCAAGCCGGTCGCGACGCCGGGCAACTCGCGCATGTACGGCACCGAGTTCAACGGCGACCTCGGCTACAACGGCCATCGCATCTTCGCGGGCATCTCGTACGGCGTGCTGTTCCCGTTCGCGGCGCTCAGCCACCCGATCGCGGATCCCGCCGGCGGCCCCGGGTTTCCCTACGGTAGCCCGGCGGACCCGCGCGGCGACAACAGCGGCAGCGCTACGACGGCGCACACGATCCAGATGCGCCTGATCCTCGGCTTCTGACGCTCAGAATCGACCAGGTTAGCGCTCGGCATCTGCGATCCCGCGCGGCGATCGCGGTCTGCAGCCGATCGATCGCCTAGAGCTCGGCGATCGCGGTCTGCAGGCGATCGACGGGCACCAGCTCGAGGCCCGCGGTGTCTTCGATGCGCTTCGCATTTTGCGCGGGCACGATCGCGCGCTTGAAACCAAGTCGCGCCGCTTCGGCGAGCCGCTGCTCGCACAACGTGACGGCGCGGATCTCGCCGGCGAGCCCGACCTCGCCGAACATCACGGTATGGGCATCGATCGCGCGACCGCGTGCCGACGATGCGATCGCGCACGCAATGCCGAGATCGATCGCGGGCTCGGTAAGCCGCAGGCCGCCGGCGACGTTGACGAACACGTCGCGATCGAGCACATCACACGCAGCGCGCTGCGCGAGCACGGCGAGGAGCAGCGACACCCGGTTACCGTCGACACCTGCGGCGGTACGCCGGCCGAGGCCCGCGCTCGCCGGTGCAACCAGTGCCTGGATCTCGACGAGCAACGGCCGCGCTCCGTCCGCCGAGGCGACGACCACCGAGCCCGGTGCACCGACCGGGCGCTCCGCGAGCAGGTGCGCCGACGGATTCGCAACTTCAGCCATGCCCGCGCCGCGCATCTCGAACACGCCGATCTCTTGCGTCGAGCCGAACCGATTCTTGTGCGAGCGCAGGATTCGATACGGGCCGCCGTCGCCTTCGAGCTGGAGCACGACGTCGACCAGATGTTCGAGTGTCTTGGGGCCTGCGAGCCCGCCATCCTTGGTGACGTGACCGACGACGATCGTCGGTGTGCCGGTTGTCTTCGCGTACTGCGTGAGCCGGCCGGCGCACTCGCGGACTTGCGCGAGCGAGCCCGGGATCGAATCGAGGAGCGGCGTGTAGATCGTCTGCACCGAGTCGACCGCGAGCACGGCGGGCTTCATCGCGTGCGCGTGCATCAAGACCTTTTCGACGTCGGTTTCGGCGACGACCGAAATCGAGTCGCGTGCAGCGCCGACCCGACGCGCGCGCATCGCGGTCTGTGCGACGGATTCTTCGCCGGTCGCGTACAACACGCCGTGGCCGCCCGATCGAGCGGCCGACGGCACCGCGACCGCGAAGCCTGCCAGCGCCTGGATCAGCAGCGTCGACTTGCCGACGCCTGGATCGCCACCGAGCAGTACGATACTGCCTGCGACGAGCCCGCCGCCCAGCACGCGATCGAGCTCGCCGATCCCGCTAAGCGTGCGCGCGCCGCCGACTTGCTCGCCGACGTCGGCGATCGACACAGGCGCCTGGCCATCAGCAACCCCGGCGGCACTCGCGCGTGCCGGCGCGATGCTCTCGACTTCCTCGACGAGCGAGTTCCATTCCTGGCACGCAGGACAGCGCCCGAGCCACCTGCTCTCGGTGTGGCCGCACGCCTGGCAGCAATAGATGCTGCGCGGCGCTTTGAGCGCTTTGACCTTCGCCATCGCGATGTCGTACCAAAGCAGTCTGACGCGCGCCGAAACGCCAAGAGCCGACGGGTGACGACGTAGGCCCTACGTGCTTGCTCGTTGCTCTTACATCGTCGGTTTGCAGCGGAAGATGTTTACATTGCGCGGTTCCGCGATGGAGTGACACGCTCGCGGTGATGCGTGCATCTCTGAGCGTCTATGAGCGAAGCCTGCTGCGAACCCTCATGATCCTGACTGCCGTCGGTGCGGCCGCCTGTGCCGCCGATCCTCCGCATGTCGGAGAAGTGCAGTCGGAGGCGCTGGTCCGCTGCGCAGCGCCGTCGGTCTATTTCAAGTTCAACCCGCAGGACGACGAGTGCCGGAGCTCCACGCTCGCCGGGGTGAACGGCTTCAACTTCTACTTCTCGTCGGCCGACGTGGCATCGCAGGACCTGCACATCTACTACTTCGATGCCACGAGCGCCGAGTTCTTCACGGTCGAGCCACCCAGCTTGTCGAACGTCGTCTCGTTCCATACGCAATGGGACGACGAGCGAATCACACGTGCCTACTGGGCGAGCGCGAGTGGCGCCACTGAGGAGGTCGCCGTCCCGGCCGACATGGTGGGCGCTCATCACGCGTCGACCAACCACTCGGACCCGACTGCCTTCTGGAGCGACGCCGCGGGCAACTCCGAGCCGGTCTCGATCGCACGCATGCACAGCTGCACCTATCTGCGCACCCGCTGAGGAAGC
>DATDCH010000854.1:0-10511 GCA_036524455.1 Kofleriaceae bacterium
AGCCCGCGCATCACCGCGCGCGCGATCGACGACGGAACCTTCGTGCCCTCCGGTGGCGGCAGCGCGCGCTCGTCGTGCTCGAGCATCGACACGCTCGTCGCGCCGGGCAGCGGATGCGTCGTGTACAGCGATTCGTAGAGCGCGACGCAGAAGCTGAACTGATCGGCGCGCGCGTCGATGCTCGGGCCGGTCAGCTGCTCGGGCGGCATGTAGCGAGGCGTGCCGAGCACGGTGCCGGTCGCGGTGAGATCGACTTGCAGCGGGCTGCCGGCCGCCGGGGTTTGCTGAGACGAGCGCGGGCCGAGCGCGTTCTGCGTGGTCGCCGCGCCCCGCGCGCTGTCATCGAGGAACAGCGAGCGTGCGAGGCCGAAGTCCGTCACGCGCACGCGCCCGTCGCCGCCGACGAGCACGTTGTCGGGCTTGAAGTCGCGGTGCAGGAGGCCGACCGAGTGCGCCGCCATCAGACCGCGCGCCGCTTGATGAAACACGTCGAGAATCTCGCGCCACGTCCGCGGCCAGCGACGCAACCACGTCGTCAGCGTGTCGCCTTCGACGAACTCCATCGCGATGTAGACGTCGCCTTCGTCGGTGGTACCGACGTCGTAGACGCCGACGACGTTCGGATGGTTGAGCTGGGCAATCGCCTGCGCCTCGCGCTTGAGCCGCGTGCGCGCTTCCTTCGCGTTGGCGCCGAGGTTCGCGCGCAGTAGTTTCAACGCGACCTTACGATCGAGCTGCGGATCGTACGCGGCGAACACGACGCCCATCCCGCCCGCACCGATCGACGACAGCACGAGGTAGCGGCCGACGCGATCGCCGATCGACAGCACGGGCCGTTTGCCGACCTGCGAGTCGTCACGCCCGTCGACCTTCTCGTGCTTGTGGGTGATGACGTTGCTGTCGGCTTCGTCACCGGCGAGCGCGGCGACCAGCGCGCGGCAATCGCGGCAGCTCGCCAGGTGCAGCTCGACCTTGGTGATCGCGGATTGCGCGAGCGAGCCCGATACGAATTCGCTGGCAGCGTTGTCGTCGAGACACTCGTGGGGAGGAGCGACTGGGACGAGGGATGGCTGCACCGTCTGTTCAGGGTAGCAAACGGGCTTCGCCAACCGCCTGAAATGCATCGCTGTCTAGGACACCACCTAACCGGCGGGGTTTCGCTTGCATCGGTGCCGGTTACAAGGTAGCAATCTCGCGCTTTTATGCTGACCGACCTGTCCAAAGTCCGCAACATCGGCATCTCGGCCCACATCGATAGTGGAAAGACGACGCTGACCGAACGAATCCTCTATTACACCAATCGAATCCACCAGATTCACGAGGTGAAGGGCAAGGACGGCGTCGGCGCGAAGATGGACTCGATGGAGCTCGAGCGCGAGCGCGGCATCACGATTCAGTCCGCCGCGACGTTCTGCCAGTGGCCGCCTCCGTCGACTTCGAAGGGCGTCATGGCGGTGCCCAATAGCCCGATCAAGGCCAATCACTGGATCAACATCATCGACACCCCGGGCCACGTCGACTTCACGATCGAAGTCGAGCGCTCGCTGCGCGTGCTCGATGGCGCGATCATGGTGTTGTGCGGCGTCGCCGGCGTGCAGTCGCAGAGCTACACGGTCGATCGGCAGATGCGCCGCTACAAAGTTCCGCGCATCGCGTTCGTCAACAAGCTCGACCGCACCGGCGCGAACCCGTTCCGCGTCCGCGACCAGCTCCGCGACAAGCTCAAGCTCAACCCGGTCATGATCCAATGCCCGATCGGCCTCGAGGACAAGCTGCAGGGTGTCGTCGATCTCATCGAAATGGTAGCGTTTACGTTCCACGGCGACAACGGCGAACAGATCGAGCGAGGTCCGATCCCGACCGACGAACTGCATCCGCTCGCGTCGCACGGCCACAGCGGCACGCTCAAGGAGCTGTGCGAGAAGATGCGCGAGGAGTTGCTCGATGGCCTGTCGCTCGTCAACGACGAGCTGGCCGAGGCGATCCTCGAGGACAAGGTCACCCCGGAGCTGATCCGCAAGTGCCTGCGCGACTCGACGATCGCGCTCAAGTGCACGCCGGTCATGTGCGGCTCGGCGCTCGGCAACAAAGGTGTCCAGGTGTTGCTCGACGGCGTTTGCTCGTACCTTCCCGATCCGCGCGAGGTCGAGAACGTCGCGCTCGATCTCGCCAAGGGTGAAGAGCCGCTCGTCCTCGAGAGCAATCCCGACAAGCCGCTCGTCATGCTCGCGTTCAAGCTCGAGGACGGCCGCTACGGTCAGCTGACGTACGTCCGCGTGTACCAGGGCAAGGTCAAGAAGGACGAGTTCATCGTCAACTCGCGTAACGGCAAGAAGGTGAAGGTCGGCCGGCTCGTGCGCATGCACGCCGACGACAAAGAAGAGATCACCGACGCCGGCGCGGGCGACATCTGCGCGCTGTTCGGCATCGACTGCAACTCCGGCGACACGTTCACCGACGGCACCGTCAACTACGCGATGACGTCGATGTTCGTGCCTTCGCCGGTCATCTCGGTTGCGATCAAAGCGAAGGACTCCGGCGCCGAGATCAACATGAGCAAGGCGCTCAACCGGTTCACGCGCGAAGATCCGACGTTCAAGTGCTGGGTCGACCCGGAATCGAACGAGACGATCGTCGCCGGCATGGGCGAGCTCCACCTCGAGGTCTACATCGAGCGCATGAAGCGCGAGTACAAGGCCGAAGTTGTCACCTCTCCGCCGGTCGTCGCGTATCGCGAGACGATCACGAAGAAGGTCGACTACATGTACACCCACAAGAAGCAGACGGGTGGCTCGGGTCAGTACGGTAAGGTCGGCGGCTACGCAGAGCCGTTCGAAGGTGACTTCGAGTTCGTCGATGAGATTCGCGGTGGCTCGATCCCGCGCGAGTTCATTTCGTCGTGCGAAAAGGGCTTCAAGTCGATGATGCCGAAGTCGCCGCGCATCGGCGTGCCGGTCGTCGGCGTCCGCGTCGTCATCAACGACGGTGCGTCGCACGCCGTCGACTCGAGCGACATCGCGTTCCAGGAAGCAGCCCGCGGCGCGTTCCGCGAATTCTTCCCGCGCGCGAATCCAAAGATCCTCGAGCCGATCATGAAGCTGTCGATCGAAGGGCCTGCCGAGTTCTCGGGCAACATCCTCGGCCTCATCATGCAGCGCCGCGGCATCGTCATCGGCTCGACCGAAGAAGATGGCAACGCGCGCGTCGACGCCGAAGTGCCGCTCGCCGAGATGTTCGGATTCTCGACCCCGCTTCGCTCGTCGACGCAGGGCAAGGCCGAGTTCCAGATGGAGTTCGCGAAGTACGCCGAGGTGCCGAACAACATCTCCGAAGAGCTCCTGGCCAAGGCGAAGAAGGCCAAAGAAGAAGCGTCGAAGCGCTGAGCGGTTTTCGCGCGCGCGAGCGCCAGGAACACATCCCGGCGCCGGCGCGTGCCAGCACACTGCGCGCTTGCCGCGCACAGTAGACGGCGCGCGTGTAAACGGTACGCTCTCGTCGTGCCTGGTTATTGTTTAGTTGTCGACGACGATGATGACATCCGCGAAGCGACGCGCGATGTGATGGAGCGCCACGGCTATGAAGTGGTGGCGGTCGGAAGCGGCGCCGAGGCCCTCGCGTTCCTGATCCACGACACGCCTGATCTCGTGCTGCTCGATCTCCAGATGGACGACATGAACGGTTGGGAAGTCCTCGGCGCCCTGCAATCGAACCCGCGCTTCAAGGACGTCGAAATCGTGGTGGTGACCGGATGTGACGCCGCGGTCGGCCATGGCGTGCGGGTGCTGCGCAAGCCGTTCAAGATCGAATCACTGATCGCCGCGCTCGATCGCGGGCAGCCCACGCATCGCGCGAGCTGATACTGTCGGCCGCTTGTCGGAGACGTGCTTCGAAGTCCAGGAGGGTGGGCAGACCCGCACCGTGCCGCTCGGCAACGGCAGCGTGACGATCGGACGCGCGCCGACGGCGGATGTCGTCCTCGGCGCGGCCTGGGTGGCACCGACGCACGCACGCTTGGACCTGATCGCCGGCGCACACCACGTGATCGCTGTCGATGGCGCGGTCCTGCTCGGCGGTGCACCGGTCACAGACGCCGTACTGCACGACGGCGACGTGGTGCGGCTGCCCGATCCGATGACGCGCGGCCTCGTCACGCTCGTGTATCGCAACCCGCTCGCGCCGCGCATCGCACCGGTGCATCACTTCGCGACGCCGCCCGGCGGCAAGCCGCTGTCGATCGGTCGGAGCGCGTGCGACATCGTGCTCGATCAGCCGCTCGTCTCGCGCAAGCACGCCGAGCTGATCTGGCTGGGCGATCCCGCTCCCGGGCATCACGTGCTGCGCGACCTCGGCTCGCAGCACGGGACGTGGGTCAACGGTGTGCGTGTCACGAGCGCGCGGCCGCTCGCGGCAGGCGACGTCGTGCAGATCGGCACGTTCCGGCTGACCTACGACGGCGACAGCCTCGACTCGTTCGATCAGCGCGGCGCGATTCGCGTCGACGCGCGCGGCGTCAAGCGCGAGGTCCCGGGTCGCGTGCTGCTCGACGACACCACGCTGTCGATCGAGCCGTGCGAGTTCGTCGCGATCGTCGGCGCGAGCGGCGCCGGCAAGTCGACGCTGATGATGGCGCTGTGCGGATTCGAGCGCGCGACCGGCGGCACGATCCTGATCAACGGCGACGATCTATATGCCGGCTACGAGGCATACCGATCGATCGTCGGCTACGTACCGCAGGACGATATTTTGCACCGCTCGCTGACCGTGACCCGCGCGCTGCACCACGCGGCGCGGCTGCGGTTGCCGAACGACACCGCCGAGACCGAGATCGAGGCGCGGATCGCGAGCGTGCTCGATCAAGTCGACATGACCGAGCACGCGGACAAGCGCATCGATCAGCTGTCGGGCGGCCAACGCAAGCGCGTGTCGATCGCATGCGAGCTGCTCGCCGATCCGCAATTGCTGTTCCTCGACGAACCGACGAGCGGCCTCGATCCCGGCCTCGAGCGCAAGCTGATGTTCACGCTGCGCAAGCTCGCCGACGCGGGTCGCACCGTCGTGCTGATCACGCACGCGACTGCGAACATCCGCATGTGCGATCACATCGTCTACCTCGTCGACGGCAAGATGGTGTACTTCGGGCCGCCCGCGCAGGCGCTCGAGTTCTTCGGCGTCGACGACTTCGCCGATATCTACGCCGCGACCGACGAGCCCGAAAAGTACGAGGAGAGCGCGGAGGCGTGGCAGGCGAAGTATCGCGAATCGCTGCAGCACCGGAAGTACGTGATCGAGCGGCCGGCACGCGCGCCCGCCGCGCCGAGCGTCGAGCAGCACGCCGAGAAGGAGCGCCGCGCAAAGTCGTTTTCGCAGTCGGCGTGGCGGCAGTTCTCGATTCTGTGCCGGCGCTACCTCGAGCTGCTCGTCGCCGATCGCAAGAACCTCACGCTGCTGCTGCTGCAGGCGCCGATCATCGGCCTCTTGCTCGTCATGGTTTCGCATCCAGACGCGCTGATCGCGAGCCGCCTCGAAGCCAAGAAGCTCGTGTTCATGCTCGCGCTCACCGGCGTGTGGTTCGGCGTGATCAACTCGGCGCGCGAGATCTGCAAAGAGGCCGCGGTGCTGCGCCGCGAACGACTCGCTGGCTTGCGGCCCGCCGCGTATCTGCTGTCGAAGCTCGGCGTGCTGTCGCTACTCGTGCTCGTGCAGACTGCACTGCTGCTCGCCGCGATCGTCGCGCGCGTCAAGCTGCCCGCGCATGGCCTCGTGCTGCCGGTCGCCATCGAGCTGTACATCACCATCGCGCTGTGCGGGATCGCCGGCATCGCGCTCGGCCTCGCGCTATCGGCGATCGCTGCGACGCCCGACAAGGCGATGAGCCTGATCCCGTTCGTGCTCGTGCCGCAGGTCCTGTTCGCGGGCGTGATGTTCATCCTGAAGGGTGTGACGAGCGCGTTCGGCTGGCTGGTCTCGGCGCGCGCCGGAGTCGACGCGCTGTCCGCGATCGTCGATCTCAACGCGCTGCCCAGCATGCTGCCCCTGCCCTACGAGCCGCAGTACGCGCACGAGCCCAAGGTCATGCTGATCGCATGGGCAGCACTCGCCGGCCAAGCGACTCTGTTCAGCCTCGCCGCGTGGTGGAAGCTCCGAACCTAGTATCATCGGCGGCATGCGCCGGCTCGTGTGGGTCCTGTTCGCGATCGGTCTTGCGTCCTGTGGCGGTAAGAAAGCCGCGAGCGGCAAGCCACGGGTCGCGGTATCGATCTTTCCGCTGTACGACGTGACGAAGCGGATCGCGGGCGATCGGCTCGACGTCGTGCTCGTGCTGCCGCCCGGCAAATCCGAGCACGGCTACGACCCGACGCCGAAAGAGATCGCGCGGCTCGAAGGCGCGAAGCTCGGCATCGCGGTCGGCCTCGATATGGACACCTGGGTCGAAGACATCATGAAGAACGCCGGCGGCGTGCCGAAGATGCTGCGCGTTGGCGACAAGGTGCAGACGATCCCGATCGACGTCGAGCCGATCGAGCCCGAGCACCATCCAGACCATCACGAAGGCGAAACGCCGGAGGAGCATGCGAAGCATGCCCACCACGAAGGCGAAACGCCGGAGGAGCACGCGAAGCACGCCGACGAGGACAAGGAAGAACACGAGGACCACGACGACCACGGCCACGCCGCGAAGGGCGCGCCGGATCCGCACGTCTGGCTCGACCCGCAGCGGATGGTGACGATCGTCGACGCGATCGCCACCGAGCTCGCCGCCGTCGACCCGGCCGGCAAGGATGCGTTCACGCAAAACGCCGACGCGGTGAAGAAGTCGCTCGTCGACCTCGATAGCAAGCTCACCACGCGCAGCAAGGCGTGGACGAAGCGCACGATCGTCACGTTCCACGGCTCGATGTCGTACTTCGCGAAGCGCTACAACCTGGTGATCGCCGCCGTCGTCGAGCCGATCGCCGGCAAGGAGCCGACCGCGACGTACCTCGCCGAAGTGATCCAGGCGATCCGGAACAACAAGGCCGCCGCACTGTTCACCGAGCCGCAGCTCGATCGCGGACCCGGCGAGACGATCGCGAAGGAAGCCGGCGTTCCGCTCGGCGAGCTCGATCCGGTGGGCGGCACGCAGGGACGCGATAGCTACGAGACCCTGATGACGTGGAACGCCGACCAGCTCGAGAAAGTCCTGAAGTGAGCGATCCGAACACGTCGATCCCGCCAACGCCGATGTCACTCGAGCGCCGCAACTCGGCGCGCGGCCTGGTCCAGACGCGACCCGATCCGAAGCTCACGCACGTGCTCGACGTCGAGGCAGTCTCGATCGACATCCGCGGCAAGCGCATCATCGACGACGTCAGCTTCTGGATCCCCAAGGGCGAGTTCGTGTGCCTGTGCGGCCCGAACGGCGCCGGCAAGAGCACGCTGCTCAAAGCGATCATGGGCCTGTTGCCGGTCACGCGCGGCACGATCCGCATCGGTGGTGACGACGTCGTCGCCGGCCATCACAAGGTCGGCTACGTGCCGCAGCGCAAAGGCTTCGATCGCGACTTCCCGGCGCACGCCGTCGATCTGATCGTCGCGGCGCTGCGTGGCAAGTGGCCCGGCCGGATCAAGCCCGAGGAACGCGACCGTGCGCGCGCCGCACTCGCAAAGATCGGCGGCGAGCGACTGATCGACAAACCGCTCGCCGGCCTGTCCGGAGGCGAGACCCAACGCGTGTTCCTGGCGCGCGCGCTCGTCAACGATCCATCGCTGATCGTCCTCGACGAGCCGACCGCAGGCGTCGACGCGCGCGGCCGCGGCGAGCTGCTCGAACTGATGACCGGTCTGTCGCGCTCCGACGAGCTCGCCGCGATCCTCGTGACCCATAACCTCGCGGCCGTCGCGCAGACCGCCGAGCGCATCGTCTACATCGAGGCCGGTCGCGTGCTGTGCTGGGGCCTGCCGCAGGAGCTGCTGGGCCAGCAATCGCTCACCGCACTCGCGGCGTTCCAGGCGCGCGATCACCACGCCCACGATCACAACGCGCACACACCCCCTGACGAGGAATGATGGACATCCTCACCGAGCCGCTCAGCTACCAGTTCATGCAGCGCGCGCTGCTGGCCGGTGTCGCGGTCGCCGCGGTGTGCGCCGTGATCGGCGTGTTCATCGTCCAGCGCGGGCTCGCGTTCCTCGGCGACGGCCTCGCACACGCCGCGTTCGGCGGCATCGCGATCGGCCTCTACATGGGCGCGTCGGTCGAGAATGCGGTGTGGATCGCGATCCCGTTCACCGCGATCATCGCGCTGTGCATCGGCTTCGTGCTGCGCCGCTCGCAGCTGCGCGGCGACGTCGCGACCGGCGTGTTCTTCTCGTTCAGCTTCGCGCTCGGCGTGTTGTTCCTCGGCCTGCGCACCGCGTCCGATCGGCCGATCCAGGTCGAGCACCTACTGTTCGGCAACATGCTGTCGGTGACGCCGGCCGTGCTCTATGTCGTCGTCACCGTCGCGGTCGTCGCGACGCTCGTGACGCTCGCGCTGTGGTCGCGGCTCGCCTACGCGATCTTCGATCCGGAGCTCGCGCGCATCTCAGGCGTGCCCGTCGCGGTGCTCGAGTACTTGCTGCTCGCCCAGACCGCGGTCGTCGTCGTGGTTGCGGTCAAGACCGTCGGCGTCGTGCTCGTGTCGAGCTTCGTCGTGATCCCGGCCGCCACCGCGCGGCTCGTCGGCACCACACTCGGCGCCGCGACGATCCTCGCGCTCGTGATCAGCACGATCGGCACGGCCGTCGGTTTGATCGCCAGCTATCACCTCAACACACCGGCGGCGGCGACCATCATCTTGATCCACAGCGCGGGCTTTGCAGGCGCCTTCGCGTGGTCTCACATCCGTCGCTGAGCTACGAAACCATGCCGTGATGGTCGCAGTGACCATCGTGCGGATGGTGCAGATGACCATCGACGAGGTAGTCGGTGTGGTTGCCGTGCTTGACGGCCTTGTGACCGCAACCCTCGCCGTGCACGTGGTGCGTCGTGTGATGGCCACACGAGTGAGGCATACAGCCGGCGGGATTCATTTCATTGATCTTGACCATCGCGCTTAACTCCTGTTGCCCGGTTCAACGCGCGACGAGTCGCGAAGATTTGCATCGCGGACAAGTGGCCGAGACGATGGCAGGAGTCCCCATAGGCTTCGTGGCCCGACCACTGAAGTTGCCATTGGCTGCCAACCAGTGAATTTCACGTGGCCCGACCGCGGCACAGGGCCTGCTGAGGGCCGGCGGCATATGCGCGTCCTGCCACTGCTCCTAGTTTGCTTATTCGCCTGTACGGACTCCGGCGGTCCCGACGAGGACTGGGGCATGGAAGGCCCCGTCGAGCCGTTGCCACCGCCCGGCAAGGAAGACTCCCAGTACCGCAAGGGTCTGCTCATCGCGACGAACACCTCGCGCACGCAGGTGTGGACCGCGCGAAACAAGTGGGAAGACAAAGACACGACCGCTGCGCGCGCCGCCGGCATCGCGTGGATCGCGAACAGCGGCCTGACGTGGGACGAGAAGTACGCGGCGTGGATCGACTCGCTCGAGTGGATCCCGGCGGTCGACAACTACTCGACGACGGTGCGGCTCACCACGCCGTGGGGCAAGACGCTGCCGTCGCCGTATCTCGAGTGCGCGGAGATGGCGCTGTTTCTGCGCATCACGTTCGCCGCGTGGTACGAGCTGCCGCTCCAGTTCGAGGCGGTGTCGAGCGGCCAGCGCGTCTACTTCGGTCACTACGGCGTGCGCACCGCTGCTGGCCGATTCGCCGGCACGCCCGAGTTCGCGATCGCGTACAAGGATCACACCGCGAGCACGACGTGGCGCACCACGTGGCCGAAGGACAGCACGCTGCGCTCGCGCAAGTTGTGGGGCGGCGTCGACGAGCAGCCCGAGCTCGGCGCGAACCAAGTGTTCGGCGCGTACGTCGACGAGCTGCACCTCAACAAGCGCGCCGCGTACTTTACGGTGCTCACGCTGAACTATCTGTCGTCGGCGAACGTCGCCGACACCGCGAACACGTACAACGTCGTGCCCGAGTCGGTGCGCGCGGGCGACGTGCTGATCGAGCGCTGGCAGCGCTCCGGCATCGGCCACACGCTCGTCATCAAAGAGGTCGCGCCGATCGGCGAGACCAGCCTCGACGTCACGACCATCTCGGGGTCGATGCCGCGCCGCCAGGGCGTCAAGCAGTCGGGCCAATCGTCGAAGAGCTACTTCACGAGCCAGTACGCGGGCGGTAGCGAGCTCTCCGGCGACGGCGTGCCGTACAGCAAGCTCGGCGGCGGTCTCAAGCGGTTCCGCGTGACGAAGAATGTCGGCGGTTACTGGACGAACACGTGGATGGCTGCCGACGAAGCGCACTGGATCAACTCGATCGACTACCCGCGCATCGGCGCGCGCCCTCCCCGCTTCGAAGCGCTGCTCGGTCAGGTCTCGCCGCAGCAAATGAAGCAAGAGCTACTCACGCAGATCGCCGACGCGCGCCATCACCTCGA
>DATDCH010000855.1:0-15442 GCA_036524455.1 Kofleriaceae bacterium
GCCGACGGCGGGCATCTCGGCGCGTGGCACGAGCTCGAGCGTGTAGAGCCAGTCGTCGGCGTGCTCGTCGGCGACATACTCGGTGAGCAGCGGAATGCCGACCGGATCGTCCCATTGCTGCGCGAGGTAGCGCGCGACGGCGACGCGCATGTGGAGCGGGCGATCGACGCCGACCTCGAGGAAGCGGCGCAGGCCTTCCTGCACGGTCCACGTCGGTTTGGTCAGCGACAGCAGCGTGTTGATCGCGCGTTGATACGCGTGGTGGTGCGGCGAATCGCAAAGCGCGATCGAGATGGCGACGATGTGCCCGACCTGCGTCAGCGTGTCCCAATCCTCGCGGCGGAAATACCAGCCCTTTGGGGGCGCGCGCACGGCTGCAATCGCGCGCAGCAGCGCTTCGCCTTCGCCGCGCTTCGCGAACGCGACCGAGATGTGGAACTGCCATGCGGGCGGTAGATCGAGGCGCTGCGACAGCGCGCGCACGCGGTCGAGTGCCGGTAGGTGATCCCACAGGATGATCGTGGCGAGGATCGGCGTCGGTGCGGGCAGCTCGTCGATGCGCGCCAGCAATTCGGCGAGTCGCGCTTGGCCCGGCGCGCCGAGCACGACGAGCGCGAGCGCCGCCTCCTGGACGATCGGTGGGCGCGGGTCGCCGCACCACTCCGCGAGCGTCTCGATGTCGGTGCACGCGCGAATCTGTTCGATCAGCGTCGAGGAGGGCAGCTGGACCGTGCGCGGTGGCTCGGGGATCCCGTCGAGGCGAACCAGGCGCGCGAGGTACTCGCGGGTCTCTGCATCTGCATCGGCGATCCGATCGAGCATGCGGTCGCGGATGTCGGCGAGCGTGATCGTGCGGCTCTCGACAAGCGCAACCAGCAGCCGCGCCGCGTGGCGGCCGATATCATGATCGATCGACTCCGCGCACAGCTGCGCGAGCGTCAGCGACGCCAGGTTCGCGAACCGATCGCGCTGGCGATAGCGGATCAGCATCATCGCTTCGGAGATCGCCTTCCACAGCGTCTGGTGTGCGACGTGACCGGGAAACGCGTTGGCGATCTTCAGCGCGTGATACGTGCCGCCGACCGCGTCGATCCAGTCGAGCAGCGCGAACTGGTGTGCCTCCCACCGCCACAGCCGCGCGTGGGCGAGCACGGGGAGCTCTTTCACGCGCACCCAGCGAATGGAGGCGTTGTCGAGCTCGGCATCGAACTTCGGCGTGCGATCCGAGAATCGATCGAGCAGGCGCGCAACATCGTGGATCGGATCGGCGCAACCGAGCAGCGCGTTACACGCGGCCACGCTGAAGCCGGGCGAGCGCTCGCCGAGAGCCGTACACACGCCGCTGATGTGGCCGGCAAACACCGGCTCGAGCGCATTCTCGAGTTGGCCGAGCGTGCACGTTGCGATCTTGCGTCGCTCCTCCGGCGTCAGCTCGCGATGCACGCGCGGCGCCGGAGCGGTTGCCACGACGGGGGCGGTGACGAGCCCTTCGACGCGCTTGCGCCAGTCGACGACGAACGGACTCGTGTTGCGTACGAGCGCGTTGGCGATCGCGATCTCGCGGTCGCGCGAGATCGGTTCGCTATCGATCAGCCGGATCAGACGCTCGATCTTGTCGGGGCGTAGCTCGGCGATTGCACCCGCGAGCCATGCGGGCTTCGCGGCGCCGATGAGCGGGAGCAACATCCGATTGGGCTCGGGCTCGTCGAGGAGCGAGGCGAGCAAGTCGAGCATGGTCTCGCGATCCGCGCGGGCGGCGATCAGCTTCGCGATCGAGCTCACGGTCGCATCGCTGCTGGTCCGATACGCGGTGACCGCGGCGAGAAATACGCGCGGGCGGTGACGTCGCGGCATCTGTTCGACGAACCCGTCGAGCCGCTTGCCGTGAAACGTGCCGAGTGCGCGGCCGGCCAGCACGATGTAGCGCTCGTAGTCGGTTTTCTCGACGAGCTTGAGCCACGCGAGCTCGAGCTGCGGCGTCTCGGGCGGCAACAGGCAGATCTCGTCCCAGCCGTCATCGCGCGCGACGAGCGACGTCACGATCGCGTCCTCGCCAAACGTCTCGCCGAGCAGCTCGAGACGCGCGTTGGTCGCCAGTCCTGCGACGGCCGCCGCGAGCGCGAGATTGCCGCGCACGACCGGCGACGTGGTCAGCATGCGCTTGACCTGCTGCGTGGTCGGCCGCTGCGGCCACTTGAAGCGATACAGCCCCTGCGCCGCGGCGCGGGCATACGCCGGATCGAAACAGGGATAGCCGATCACGCGAGGCTCGAGCGCGACGCACATCGCCCATACTTGTTCGCTCGGGTGGCGCGCGAGCTGCGCGAGCAGCGCAACGGCGGCGCGTCTCGGAAGCACGCGCACGCGCTCGGGGGTCACGACCTCGATGAAGTGCTCGATCGCGCGCGGGGGTGCGCCGGCCTCGAAGATCGCGGTCAGGATCGCGTCGAGCACATCGAATCCCGGCGCGACGATGTCGCGTTCGCGCGCGGCTCGCTCGAGCACGGCGTCGACGACGTCGGGAGCGCGTCCTGCTGCGCGGGCGACAAACGCGCGCATCTCGGCGCCCGACGCGTGAATGAACAGCTCGACGACGTCCTTCGCCGGCAAATGGCCGGTGCCATAGAATTCGAGCGCGAGCCCGAACGAGTTGTCGGGCCAGCGCGCCTTGCCGCCGGCGAGATCCGCGACCTCGGGATCCGCGCGCAAGTAGATCGCGAGCTCGGCGACGCGAATCGGTAGCTCGCCGTCGAGCGCTGCACGCCGCACGTCGACGCGCGGATGAAACAGCGCGTGCACGTAGCGATACGGCGCGTCGCGTGCGACCTCGCGCAGCGCTTCGAGCGCGGCCACGCGAACCTCGGCCTCGGGGTCATCGAGGCGCGCGACGATCGCACGTACGCCCTCGACGCCGCGTGCGCCACCGAGCGCTCGCAGTGCCGCGGCGCGCATTGCCGGGTCGCCATCGACCGCGAGCGGCAGCACGTGCCCCACGTGCGCGACGCGATTCGCGAGCGGGAGCTGCGCGATCGATCGCACATCCTCGACGGTCGCGGTTCGCGCGACCAACCGGCGCCAGATCTCGAGGTCGCGCATGGCTGCTCATGGGAAAGGTAACGAGAAATCGAGCCGGCGCGGTCATGCGCGGCTCGCAAACGAGAAGCGAAAAATCTGGGCTTCGCGGCGCCGCATGCGCGTCGCCGTCAGCGATCGCTCGGGACGTGCTCGTTGCACACAAGGGGACGTGTGCTCCAAGCGAAAGAGCGATCGGCAATCACGTGCGCGCAGCCCGACGCGAAGTCGGAGGGTCCAATGCCGACGCATGTTTGACAACTCGTCAGGGTATCAGCCTGACAAGTCGGCTACGCCGGATGGACGGGAGGCTCCGATGTCGACGGCGCGAAACTCAAACAGACCCAAAGGCACCACTTGCGGTGGGATGCGGTGCCGAGTCACGCACCCGGCTGCTCCCGCCAGAGGAGCCGTCGTGCTGATGCGTTACTTCGTCTCGCTTCGAATCGGGAGGCGGCCTCGCCGCGATGCCCATCGAAGATATGTCGCTGCTGTACTTGGCAAGAACACCTCCCCGAAGGCCGCACATATTGAGGATCGGACCCCACGCGCGCAAGAACAATTTCATTACCGCGCGTGCCGCCTCGGGAAATCGTAGCGGCCGCGAGACAAACGCACGGCGAGCGACTTCGATCTCAGCCGCGCAAGATCGCGAGCGTCGCCCGCACGTCGCCATAGATGTCGGTGGCTTCGGGAACGAGCGCATCGGCGCGAAACACGTCGTGGAGGATCTTGCGGCCCTCGTCATCGCTCGCCAGGTCGACGAGTGCCTTCGTCAGCTTCTTGCGCACGTCGGGATCAAGGCCGGGCCGGCTCGCGACGTTGTCGCCGGGAATCTTGCGCGTGTACGCGACGACCTTGATCTCGTCCGCGCGCGGCCCCAAGCGCTCGTGCCATCCCGACGTGTCGACGCGCCCGGTGTCGTCGAGGATCGCGTACGTCGCACCGGCGGCCGCCCAGCCATCGGCAACCGCTTCGCACACCGCGCGGTGCGAACCGACGAAGTGCTGCTTGCCGACGACTTCGGCGCTGCCGAACGTGCGCACGAGCTCGGCGAGCGCGAACAGATATCCCGACGCCGAGTCGCGATCGACCCACGCGATCGTCTGGCCGCGCAGATCGCCGAGCTTGCCGATCGTAGAATCCGCGCGCGCGATGATCGCGGAGAAGTACGTCGTCTTGCCGAGCCGGCTCGCGACGGCGAGTGCGCGTGCCCCATGCCGCTCCGCATCGACAAACGCAGCCGGCGGCATCCACGCGATGTCGAGTGCGCCGGTGCTCAAGCAATCGACTAGCGACCGATAGTCGGCGAGCACCGCGGCGACGACGGGCCGATCGATCCGCGCCGCGAGCCGCGCCGCGAGTCGCTCACCTTCTCCGCGTGCCCAGCCCGAGCCACCGGCTTGCGACAACCCGATTCGAATCGGCTGCACGGTCGCATCCATGGTCGGCGCATCCGAAATGCTCAGCCGCGGGATCGGTGTCTCGCGCGACGCACTGCCACGTGAGGCGCTGTCGACGGAGCTGTGTCCGAACCGCTCGACAAAGTTATCCGCCGCGAAGCAGTCGCGCAGATACGCGCGGTGAATGTCGACATCGCCGGGCACCGCTGGACACGCGGCGTGCATCGCGCGATGCAGCTCGACCGCGGTTGCAAAGCGCCGCACCGGATCGCGCGCGATCGCCCGCTCGACGACCTCGACGAGCGCGTCCGGAACATTCAGGTCGCGCGGAAACGCCGGCGGTCCTGCGAGCACGGCAGCGCGCACCTCGGCCGCGTTGCTGCCTTGGAATGGATCACGACCCGCGAGCGCCTTCCACAACACGATGCCGAGCGCATACACGTCCCACGCCTGCGCGGGGGCGATGCCTTCGAACGACTCGGGCGGCAGATACGCAGGCTTGCCGACGACGGCGCCGTCCTTCGCTTCGCCGGTCAGCACCGCGACGCCGAAGTCGGCGAGCTTCACGCGGCCGTCGAGGCCGAGCAGAATATTCGACGAGCTCACATCGCGATGAATGATGCCGTGCCCGATCGCATGCACGTGATCGAGCGCGTCGGCCACCTGCGCGATCACGCGCGTCACCAGCTCGCGCGGCAATCGCGTGGCGCGTACTTCGGCGTCGCCGAGCAGCTGGCCGAACGACAGCCCGCGCACGTACTCCATCACGATGAAGTAACGGCCTTCGTGCTCGCCGAGGTCGAGCACCTGCACGATGTTCGCGTGCTCGAGCGTGACGCCGATGAACGCTTCGCGCAGCAGGTCGAGCACGTGCCGTCCCTGCGGGCGAAGCACCTTGAGCACGACCTGCTTCTCGAAGCCGGCCACGCCCTGCGACGACGCGAGATAGACATCGCCCATCCCGCCACGCCCGAGCAGCTGGATGACCCGGTAACGCCCGATCTGCGGCCCGCCATCCCGCACGTCTCCAACGATACTACGGTCGCGCGCCGAGTCATGCCGTTGAATCGCCGACGCAAACCGTGCGCGTGCCACGGCAAGTGAGCGAGCCGGCTTAGAACCGGTTGCGCTGCAGGAAGTCGTCGATCGCCGCGTGGACTTCGTGCGGTTTCTCGACCTGCACGAGGTGCGTGTGGCCGGCAAACACGACGAGCTCCGCATTCGGAATCGCTTCGCGCATACGCTCCGCGGTGTCGACGGGCGTGAGCTGATCGGCGTCGCCCGCGATAATGAGCGTCGGCACCGTGATCGTGGGCAGCACGTCCCACGCGCTGTGCTCGAGGTAGCTCGCCGTGATCGCGCCGAGTACCGCGGGATCGAGATTGCCGGCGTGACCGAACAGTTGCTCGAGCACTTCGTTCGGGCACGCGTCGCGATGCGCGCCGCCGGTGCGAAACGCGAGCTCGCACGCGATGCGCATGCCGGTCTTGGAGCGCAGGAACGAGAGCACCGGATCGGCGATGAAGCGTTGTGACGCGAGGCCGCGGATCGTGTCGGCGACGAGACGGCGCAGCATCGGTGAGCGCGACACGCGATCGAGCGGATGACCAGCCGTGCCGCAGATGAGCACGAGCGCGCGGACCGAGTCGCGATGCGCCCGGTAGAGCTCGAGCGCGACTTGCACGCCGAACGACAGGCCGGTGACGATCGCAGGCGGCAGCTCCGCGGCTCGCATCACCGCATGCATGTCCTCGGCGAAGTGCGGGATCGAGACGGTCGCGGGGTCGCGCGGCGCGGGCCGCCCGCCGTGACCGCGGTACTCCCACGACACGACGGGACGATGGGCTGCGAAGTACGGCGTGAAGATCTGCCAGTGCTCGATCGACGACACGAGGCCGTGCACCGTGATGATCGGCGTCTTGCCGGGCGTGCCGTGGATGCGATAGGCGAGCGGTTCGCCGTCGGCGGCGTGGACGTGCCGAGTCACCTGACTCTCGTAGCTCACTTCACGACGAACGTCGACGACGACGAATCGAGCCCCAGATCTTATTGGCCGATTTTCCCCATATTGGTGTTGTAGTTCTGAAAGCCGTTGTAGCCAGGGCTGCCGGGCCCGACCATTTGCCGCATGCCACGGCCATCGGCCGCACCCGCGTTCGCCCCGCCACTCTGCGTCATCATGTTCCCGACGTTCCCCTCGCCGGTGGTCCTCGCGGTTGGCAGCTCTTCGCGGGCACCACCGATGACCTGACTCAATTCCACAGCATTGATTTCTTCCATGGCCGCTCGTAGTTCACCCGGCGTGCCGCCTGGAACGTGCGGAAATCACGACGAGCTCGCCTGACCGCTTCCGATCAGGCGTCGATTCGAGCAGACGGTCGAACCGCTACTTCACGACGAACGTCGACGAGGTCGAGCCGACGTTGCCGGCGGAGTCGGCGACGCGCACCGCGAGCGTGTGCGTGCCACGCGACAGACCGGTCGGGAGGTCGATGCGCAGCTCTTCGTTCTGATCGTCGAACAGGCCGTCGGCGGTGGTGCCGAGTTGCCACGGTTGATCGTCGACGGAGAACGCCATCTCGGCGATCGTGCTGATCTGATCGTTTGCGCGGGCGACGGCGCCCTTGCCGTAGTTGATCGTCAGGCCTTCGATGATCGGGCGCGTATTGTCGATCGCGAACAGCGTCGACATCTTCGAGGACGTCAGCGCGCGGTCAGGCGAGTTGGCGGCCTGATCCGAGGCCGTCACACGCAGCTTGTACCAGCCGTCGGGATACGTCTCGGTGTTCCACTCCCACGTGGTCGCGGTGAGCGGCGTCTTGCCGGTTTGCAGCGGACGCCAGTTCGCTTCGCCATCGCGACGCGCTTCGAGCGTGTAGACGGTGTCGTCGCTGTCGGGGTTCTCGACCTTCCACTTGAGCTTGAGGATCGGGCTGCGCGGCTTGGCGGCGAGATCCTTGAGCGTCGGCATGTTCTCTTTCGTCGAGGGCTCGACGGTGATCTCCTGGACATCGGTGGCGGTGTTCTGCGGCACGTAGAACGAGGTCACGCGACGAACGCGCGCATTGTCGTCGTCGAGTGACGTGCGGAACTGGAGGTAGCGGCCGGGCGGCGACGCGATCTTGCCGCCGTCGACACCGCCGCCGAGCTTGCCGACCTGCGTGGGCGACTGCCACTCGCTCCAGCCGACGCCGGGCTTGGCGGTGTTGCCACTGCGCGTCTCGATTTTGACTTTGCCTGCCGAGATCCAGGTCAGCTTGCCGAAGCGCGCGACGGCTTTGGCGTCGAGCACGTCGCTCATGTACTTGGCCTGCGAGGCGCGGCCGGTGGCGCGATAGAGTGCGGCTGCGTCGTCGGTGGCGAACCCGAGGAGGTTCTTGTCAAACCACAACTGCGAGACCGAGCGCTCGTCGACGTCGAATGCGGTGCCGACGGCGTCGTCGTTATCGATCATGTAGACACGGCCCTTGTCGGCGGCGCCCGCGTAGACGGTGCCGTCGGGCCCAACCGCGACCGATGTGAAGTACGTGGCGGTCAGCGCGTGCAGCTGATCGAGGCGGCCATCACCGCCAACGCGGAACAGGGCGCCTTTGCCCTTCTTCGCACCCTTGCGGCCGAGGTCGGTGACCGGCGTCGGATCTTTGTCGGCGCCCGGCTTGGTGCCGACGTCGGGCGGCTTCGCGACCTGGCCCTTTGCCGCAGTCGGTTTCTCGGCGGCCTCGACCTGGCCGGGCGTCTTGCCGATCGGCGGCGGCGTGTCGAGGAGATCGTTTGCGGCGACGACGACCCCCGTGCGGTACGGCGCGATCCCGGTGACCTCGTTGCCCGCAAAGTCGGCCATCGCGCGCGTCTTGCCGGCTTTGGGATCGTAACGGAATACGAGCGCGCGCTCGGAGGTGCCCATCCAGATCGCACCGTCGCTGGTGACGGTGAGCGCGGTGATGCGCTTGTCCTCGGAGTCGAACACTTCCTTTGCGGTATTGCCGCTGATCGCGAACAGCTTGCCCGACGGGCCGGTGCCCGCGTAGACCGTGTTGCCTGCGGCGGCGAGCGACCAGATCGTCTCGACGTCTTTGAGCGCGGGACCGGCCGTGGCCTTGCCGCTGGCGTCGATCTTCCAGATCTTGTTGCCGGGCATCGCGCCTGCCCAGACCGTGCCGTCGCTGGTTTGAGCGAGCGAGACGACCGCGATCGCGCCGGCGAGCTTGACGTGTTGCTTGTGCGTCTCGCCGGTAACTTTGTAGATCGCGCCGTTCGCGTCGGAGCCGAGCAGCAGCGAGCCATCGCCGAGCCGCAGCGCGGACCACACCGCGTCGCCCTCGAGTTTGACGCGCTTGGTGTCCCAGCCGGGCCGGAGCTCGCCGGTCGACGTGATGAACGCGCTCGTCGCGTCACCCGCGTCGAACTGTTGATAGGTCTCGACGGTCCACTGCGCGGTCACCACCGCGTCCGCGCGGAGCGCGAGCAAGCAAAGAGGCACTCCCAACCAGAGTCGCTTCACGATGTCTCCTCGTAGCTATTTCGCGCGCACGCGCACGAGCATCGATGCCGACCCGTTCACCACGCGCTTTGCAGGTGACACGGTGCGCATCATGGGCTTGTAGGGTTGCGCACGCTGCGTGTGGCTTTGCGGCCGCAGCTTGTCTTGTGCACTCGCGGGTAGATCCTTCACGAGCTTGCCTTCGAGAGCGACGCCCTCGTCGGCGGGATAGATCGTCGCGGCCCACACGTTGCCGGGCAGCAGCTTGCGGAACGCAGCGAGCAGCGAGGGCAGGTCCGTCGGGGGCGCGGCGTCGAGCTTCGCGCTGTCACCGGCGGTGACCTCGAGCTGGACGATGCCGCCGGAGAGCGACTTCGGGACGTCGACGAGCACATCCTCGACGATGTCTTTGCCGTCCCACGTGCTCATCAGCACCTGGACGCTGTTGCGGCCGACGACAAGATCGCCGGTCGGCACTTTGATCTCCTTGATGTCGCCGTAGTTCGCTTCGAACCGGAGGTCGACCTTGATGTCGACACGCTCGATCGCGATCGGTGCGTATGGGTTGAGCAGCAACGGCACGAGCACGCGCAGGCCGCGCACCGCGCCCATCACCGACGACGCGCCATCGTTGGCGTAGAGATAGTCGGTGAACTCGATCGGCGGCGCGCCCTTGATCCGCACGCTCGACTCGACGCGCGCCGTGACGTCGTCGCGATCGGGCAGGTAGTAGTTGATCGCGTTCATCAGCGCGGCGCCGGTGATCGCTGGCGTGAGGAACTTGTTGTCGAGCACCTCGACATTGAACGTGCCCTTCTCGGTGTGTTTGCCCGCCGCGGTGACGATCGAGATCGAGACTGGAATCGGCGGCGTGCGCAGATTGGTGTCGGCCGCGATCGACGACTGGCGATCCTGCGTCAGCGAGCCGATTTCTTTGATCGGCGATGCGAGCACGAACGCGCTCATCGCCGACGGCACGACGGTGTGGACCTTCGCAGTCGCGACCGGCGCGTAGGTCTCGCCGGTCTGGAACATCGGGTGACCGAACGCGAGGATGTTGTGGCCGTCGATGTACGAGACCGTTCCGGTCGCGGCCGCCGACATATCGCCGCGGATCAGCTGCACGGCGATCGAGCCGCCCATCTCGAACTTCGACGGGCCATTCTCCGACGAGCCGCCTGCGGTTCCGCCCGCGCGCACCGGCACGATGTTCGATTCGGCGAACAATTTCTCGAGCTGGTTGAACGCAGGCGCCGAGAACCCGGAGACCGAGAGCGGCACCGACGCGGTCATCACACCACCGTCGGTTTCAGTGGGACGCGACACCGGCGTCGGCAGCGGTGCGCTGAGCAGCCAGCTCTTGTGGCGCGGACCGAGCGCGTCCATCGCGGCCTGCGGATCGACCGTCGGTGCGAGCCGTTTCCAATCGGCCATCGACGCAGCGGGCTGCTGCACGATCTTCGGGCCGCCGCCTTTGCTCGCGATCGCGTTCGCGCGCCGCGGCGTGCCGCCTTCCTTCTTCATGTACTCGATCGGCGTGCAGCCACCGAGCGCGACCTTGTTGAAGCGGAAGCCATACGAGAACGCGCAGACCAGCTTGTCCTCGATATAGAGCGGGCTGCCCGACATGCCCTGCCAGAAGCCCGTGACCGCGAGCTTCTTGTCGTCGCTCTTGACCAGGATGATGTCCTGCTTCGGCAGGAAGTTGTGCACGACCGAGACGACCTCGAACGTGAACCGCTCGGGCTTGGTGCCCGACATCGTGGTGAGGCCGTAACCGGTCTGGCCGGCTTTCACTTTTTCGAGGGGATAGGTGTCGGGTGACGCAGATGCGCTCGATGCGAACGCCATCCAAGCACCCAGGACTGCGGCTCCAAGCCGCATGTGTCCACGCATGTTCAACAAAGATACGCGCCGCAGGCGGGTTCTGCCAGGGTGGGAATCGGAACGTGGGGTGCGGAAAATTAGCGACAACTGTGTCAGCTCTTGCGTCGGTTTTTTCTGACTTGTGTCGAGTCGTTGACAGGGTGATCGACACCGGATCCTCCGGGTTTGCCAGGACTTACATGAAAGGTCCGACCCCGGCACGCCCTCTGCACAATGCGGCGGGCACACGGAGGACGTGAAATGTCGAATTTCGTCGAAACTTGGAAAGGCATCGCCACCGCCCTTGGTCGCTCGGAACGCTGGTGTCGGTATATGGCGCGGCGCGGAGCGGACCCGCTTCCGGTGTTCAAGGTCGGCGGCATCGTTCGTCTAAACAACAACGATCTCGAAGATTGGCTTGGTCGCCAGCGCGATCGCTCGATGCGTGGGCCGACGCCTGAGGACGTGGCGCTGCGCTTGATCGCCTGATCTGGTCGCGTGCTATAGAGCGCGCGAATGACAGGCCCTTTGTCTGATCTGCGCGGGCCGGTCCGCGCACTGTTCTCGGATGTCGATGGGACGATGACAACCGGCGATCGCATCGAGGCCGCGACCTACGAGGCACTCGAGCGACTGGGCGAGGCGGGCGTACCGGTGATCATGGTGACGGGGCGACCCGCCGGCTTTGGTCACGCGTTCATGAAGATGACGCCGGTCTTGGCGTGTGTCGCCGAAAACGGCGGCGTCATGTTCGTGCGCGAAGGGCGCAAGCTGGTCAAGTCATACGGCGTACCGCCGGCGAGTCTGCCGGAGTGGCGGCGTCGCATGAACGACATCGCCGTCGACGTCATGTCGAAGGTCCCGGGCGCGCGGCTGTCGAGCGACTCGAAATATCGCGAAGTCGATCTCGCGATCGATTGGAACGAAGAGGTCTCGCTGTCGCGCGACGACGCCGAGACCTGCGTGCAGATGATCCAGAAAGCCGGCTTCGCCGCGGTGCGGTCGAGCGTGCACGTCAACTTCGGTCCGCCGCACTTTGACAAGCTCAGCGCGTGTCAGCAGGTGGTTCGCCGCGTGCTCGGCGGCACGATGAACGATCTCGCGCCGTACGTGTACGTCGGCGACGCGCTCAACGATGCACCGATGTTCCACGGCTTCCCGACGAGCGTCGGCGTCGCCAACGTCCGCACCTGGTGGGACGAGCTCGCGCACAAGCCGGCGTTCATCACCGAGCGTCCGGAAGGCGCGGGCCTGCGCGAGCTGGTCGAGCACCTGCTCACGCTCGAGCGCCACTGACGACGAGCTGGCCCGACGCGCCCTCATTAAGACATGTTGCGCGGCGCTCGGCGGCCGTGCGCGTAAGGCTATAGTGGCGCCATGGCCATCGACGTGTTCGCCGCCGCTCTGCGCGCGCTCGACGGCGGCCGCGGTGTGGCGATCGCTGCGGTGACCCACGCGAGTGGCTCGACGCCGCGGCATCTCGGTGCGCGCATGGCGGTCGCCGCCGATGGCGAGCAGTGGGGCACCGTGGGCGGCGGGCGCATCGAAGCGCTCGTGGTCAGTGCAGCGAAGGAAGTCGCCGCGGGTGCCGCGCCGCGCGTTGTGCGTCAGCACCTGGTGCGCGACCTCGCGATGTGTTGCGGCGGCTCGATGGAAGTCGCGATCACGCCGGCTGCGCCGTCACGGGCTACGATCGAGCAGCTCGCCGGTGCACGGCGCGCGCTCGTGTTGGTGACGCCGCTCGACGGCGGGCCGCTGTCGGTGCGCGAGCCTGCTGGCGGCGATCCGCGTGCGCATCAACCGATCGTGCAGGACGGCGCGCTTGTCGAGCGGGTCGGTGCCGCGGAGCGCGCGATCCTGTTCGGCGTTGGTCACGTCGCGCGCACGCTCGGTCCGCACCTCGCGAAGCTCGGCTTTTCCGTGGTCGTGTGCGACGACGGCGAGACCGGTGCGCTCGCCGAGCCACCTGCGTGGGCCGATCGGGTGATCGAATCGTTCGATGCGTTGGAGGTCGAGCGCGAGCTCGGCGGGTTCGGCGGCGACGACTACGTGTTGATCGTGACGCGCGATCACGCGATCGATCTCAAGCTGCTCGAGCAGCTGATCGGGCGCGACGAGCTGCGTTACCTCGGCATGATCGGCAGCCGCGGCAAGATCGGTCGGTTTCGCAAACGGCTCGAAGCGAAGGGCATCATCGACGACAGCGATCTCGGTATGCAGCGGTGGGCGAGATTGCGCGCGCCGATCGGCCTCGATATCGGTGCGGAGACGCCCGAGGAGATCGCGGTCGCGGTCGCGGCGGAGCTCGTCGCGTGCCGGCGGCGCGGTGCGCCGAGCGTCGGCGACTGGCGGCCACCGCGCGGCTGGCGCGAGGACATGCCGCCGAGGGACGGCGTGTGAACACGACCGCCGTGATTCTCGCGGCAGGCGCCGGCGTGCGGCTCGGCGGCGTCGCGAAGGCGCTGCTCGTGGGCAAGAACGGACGCACGTTCCTCGCCAACATTCTGACGACGGCTCGCGTGTCAGGCGTCGAGTCCGCGATCGTCGTGGTCGGCCCGCCGTTCGGCGACGCGGTCGCCGCGCATGCGCGCGAGCTGGGTGCACACGTGGTCGTCAATGACGAGCCCGAGCGCGGGATGGCAAGCTCGGTCGTCGTCGGATTTAGTGCGGTCGATGACAGTGACGCGGCGTGGCTGTGGCCCGTCGATCATCCGAACGTGGCGGCCAACACGCTGCACATGCTGGTGTCGGCGCTGATGAATCACGACGCTGCGCGGCCCGTCTACGCAGGTCGTGGAGGTCATCCGCCGTTGATCGGACGCAGCCTGATCGCGAAGCTCGCCGAGTGCGACGAGGTGCCGGGTGGCGCGCGTGCGGTGCTCGCGGCGGCCGACACGATCGATGTCGCCGTCGACGATCCAGGCTGCGTGCGCGACATCGACACGCCGGTCGATCTGGAGGGGATGTGAAGCACGCCCGCGTCGCTGTGGTCGCCGCAGTGGCCGGCGCGCTCGGGGGCTGTCCTCGCAGTGGCCCGAAGCCGACAACGCCGACCGATCAGACCGTCGTGACCGACTCCGACACCGAGCGCCGCCATCGTCTGATCGGCGAGCTGCAGGACGAAGTGCTCGCATCGTACGAGCGCGACGAGCTGCCCGAAGTCGAGACGAGCATGATCGCGCCCGAGGTCGGGCCGGCGCGCATCGGTGTTGGCCCGGGCGACGTGCTCTACGGCGACGACGTGCGTCGCCTCGCGTGGAGCCGGTGGCCGTTGCAGCTCGAGCCGGGCACGCAAACGGTCGTGCGTTCGAAGGCGCTGAAGATCCACTTGTCACACGACAAGCAAGTCAGCGCGGCGTGGATGTCCGACGAGCTGTCGTGGCGGATCACGATGTGCGGGCGCACCGCGGTGATTCCGCTGCGCATCACCGCGCTGTACGCGCACGACGGCGATCGCTGGGTGCAGGTGTTCGAGCATCTATCGTTTGGACGCACGCCGGAGCCGACCGCCGACGGCAAGCTGCGCGGCGCCGCGATCCGCGAAGCCGTCGTCGATCGCAGCTTGTCTGATGATCTGTCGCGCGTGCTCAACGCGCTGCTGTCGGCGCAAGTGGCGCGCATGAAGCTGTCAGTAGCCGCGGCGAAGACCGACGACCCGACGAAGCCGGCGCCGACGTTCTTGCTCGGACCCGATTCGGATGCCGAGTGGTCGGGCGGATCCGTCGAATCGATCAAGCTCGTCGACGGCAAAGTGACGCTCGACGAGCGCCGCGTCGGCCTGATCGCCGGCGGTCGTCCCGACAAGGCGACGATGGCGTACTGGGTCGGTAACCTCGTCGCCGACTTGAACCATCATCCGGGCACGCCGGCGAGCAAAGTGCTGCTGCGCGGTACGTTTATCTTCGAGAAGCGCGAGGACAAGTGGGTGATCGTGCAGGGCCACATCTCGCAGCCGATCGACGACGTCGATCTCGCGCAGGTGGTCTATGGCACGGCACTCATCTGGGAGAAGCCGCTCCAGATCACGTGCGAGGACGGCTCGCGCAGCGCACGCGGCAGCTCCAGCGCGAACCAGTAGTCACTGCAGCGCTTGCCAGAGCTGCGTGCCGTCGCCGGCGTCGTACAGCCGCAGATAGTGATGGCGCACGAGCGTCGGCAGCTGCAGCGCATCGATCTTGCGGTGGACGTGGTCGAGGTCGCGCGCTCGGTTCGTGTTGACGAGCGCACGCACGAGCGCACCTTCGGGCTTCGGTCGGCGCGCGAAGTCGACCGCATCGGTGATGGTCACGTGCGAAGGGACCTCGAAGCCAAAGTGGAAATTGGCGACGGATGGGCAGCGCCGGTAGTTGCACACGAGCACGATCTGTCGCGTCGGGTCGCGAGCTTCGGCACGGACGTGCATGAATGCCGCCGTCTCGGGTTGCGGGCGGGTTGCGAGGACGATCATCGCGCGTGCGGCCGGCGCGATGATCGCGAGCCCGACGACGATCGCGACCGGCAGGTGCCAGCTCGCTCGCGACGTGCGCGCACGGTCGATCGCCGCGTCGACTGCGAGCGCCGCGCACACGAGCAGCGGCGGCAGCACCGGCATCACCATGCGCGCCCGCAGCGGCAGCGGCGT
>DATDCH010000856.1:0-9674 GCA_036524455.1 Kofleriaceae bacterium
ACGTGCGGTCGCCGAGCAACTCGCGCGCCGGGACGCCGCGTACGGCCGTCGCGAAGCGCTGCGCGCCGAGGTGGCCGAGGCAGCAGGGCGGCTCGAAGTCGCGCGAGACGCGGCGGGCTTCGATCGCGACGAGTTGCGCCGGCTACTGAGCGCGGAGCCGGGTCGTGTCGAGACGCTCGCCGAGCACCTCGACGCGCTCGATCGGTCGGTCGATCGCGCGCGCACGCTCGTCGCGGAGCGACGCCGGCTCGTCGAGGATCACGCGGCGGCTCGCCCGGTGCGCCCGCTCGTCAAAAACCACGCGGAGGATCGCGCGGCGGCTCGCCCGCTCGTCGAGGATCACGCGGTGTCTGGCCCGGTGCGCCCGCTCGTCGAAGATCACGCAGCCCGCCCGATGCTTGGCCGTGCAACACCATCCGCAGTCGAGCTGACAGACGACCGCGCGTGCGCAGACGATATGCTCGCGGATGCAGGGCGACTCGACGAGCTGGCGGCAGCGGTTGCGGCCGCCGACCATCATGCAGCCGCGCTCGCCGCGAGCCTCGCTGCCGATGCAGACGCACGTGCACGCCGTACCGCCGCGCTCGCGCAGCTGGCAGCTGCCGAGCACGACGCCGAAGTCGATCGCGTGCTCGGCGAGGTGATCGGCTCGCACGATGGCAAGCTGTTCCGTAGCTTCGCGCAGAGCCTCACGCTCGATGGCTTGCTCGCGGTCGCGAACTCGCACCTCGAGGAGCTCGCGCCGCGCTATCAGCTCGAGCGCGTGCCGAAACACGACCTCGAGCTGCAGGTCATCGATCGCGATCTGGGCAACGAGGTGCGCTCGGTGCAGAGCCTGTCGGGTGGCGAGAGCTTCCTCGTGTCGCTCGCGCTCGCGCTCGGCCTGTCGTCGATGTCCGCGCACGATGTTCGCGTGCGCACGCTGCTGATCGATGAAGGGTTCGGCACGCTCGATCCAGCGACGCTCGATAGCGCGCTCGCCGTGCTCGATGCATTGCAGGCGACCGGGCGCCAGGTCGGCGTGATCTCGCACGTGCCCGCGCTCGTCGAACGTGTCGGTGCGCACGTGCGGGTGTCGCCGAAGGGTGGCGGTCGCAGTGAGGTCGTGGTTGCCGAGGCGTAGTCGCTAGTGTTTGTGCGGCTCGCCTGATTTGCGAGGCTGCTCGTGCAGCCGCGCCGCGATTACAGCTGCACCGCGGTTACAGCCGCACCGCGGTTACAGCCGCACGTGGTTACAGCCGCACCAAGTCGCCGCAGGCGATGAGCGTCGTGAATTGCGCGTCGGACTCGTGAATGTTCACGTGATACGCCTCTCCCGAGACGAGTCCCACGTCGACGACTGCCTCGCCTGCCGCGGTGCCGGCGTTGTCGATGATCAAGCGTGGATAGTCGCCGTCATCGCCGATGATGTCACCGCCCGAGTTGCAGGTACCATCGTGCACGTGCCACGGCCGGACGCTTCCTGGGATATCGCTGTTCAGTGACACCGTCGCCAAGAACAGCGCGGCCCCGTTCGTCATCTGCACGTTAGCCACACCGGCGATCGTGCCGTAATTGGCATACCCCGTGATGGTGGCGGTCCACCGCAGAACGCCCGGGGGCGGCGGATCGTCGCCATCATCACCATCATCGTTCTCGTCGATGTCAACGTCGACGTCATCGTCGAAGTCATCATTGTCGCCGCAGCCGCTCGCGAGCGCTGCGACCAGAACCAATGCATGTCTCATCATAAAATCCTCCTTCGCTGGCAGCTCGAACGAGCAATCGCTATGCCCGCGGCGCAAGTTCAATGCGAGTGACTCGCACGCGCGTGTTTGCGTAAACGCGCTCGCCGTTGTGCTCGCGCAGCAAGCGCGGTCGCGCGCGAACGATGCGAAGCTTCGCGTATGCCCCGCATGACGTTGCCCGAGCTCGAAGCGTTGATGGATCAGTATTTTCAGGGTTGGCGGTCGTTCTCGCGGATCACGGCACTCGGGGAGCAAGACATCACGGTGACGATGCCGTTTCGCAAAGACCTTATGCGCGCCGGCGGCACAATCTCGGGCCCCGCACTGATGGCGCTCGCGGATACCGCCGCGTACTACCTCACGCTCGCACACGCCGGCCCGGTGCCGAGCGCCGCAACCGCGAATCTCGACATTCACTTCCTCGTGCGCCCGCAGCCCGGCGACATCACCGCGACCGCGACGATGCTGAGGCTCGGGCGCCGGCTCGCGGTGGCGAAGGTTGACCTGCACTCGGGCGATCAGCTGGTCGCGCACGCGACCGTGACCTACGCGTTGCCGCCGAGCGCGTCGCCGGCTGCGTAGCCCGAGCGCTTCGCCCGCTGCGTAAGCCGCTCGGCTGCGATCGGCGAGCCCTATGTCTTGCCGACGGGCTCGGGCCAGCGGTCCGCGAGCGCCTCGAGCGCTGGGCCGGTGACGCGCTGCTCGGTCCACTCCGACATCGGCTTCGCGCCGAGCGAGGCGTAGAACTTCAGCGCCGGCTCGTTCCAATCGAGCACCGCCCACTCGAAGCGGCCGTAGCTGCGCTGCACGCACACGCGCGCGAGCGCTGCCATGAGCGCGGCACCAACGCCCTTGCCGCGCGCGGCGGGGCGCACGAACAGATCTTCGAGCCACATGCCGGGCCTGGCGAGGAACGTCGAGTACGTCTGGAAGAACAGCGCGAAGCCGACAGGCTCACCGCCGAGCTCGGCGATCAGCACATCGGCGGCGGGCCGAATGTGAAACAGGGTGGCGCGGATCGCGTGCTCGTCGGCGATCACCTCGTGGAGCAGCTTCTCGTAGTCCGCGAGCTCGCGGATGAACGCGAGGATCGTGGGCGCGTCGTCGGGCACCGCGAAACGAATCAGCAGATCGGACATCGCCCCTAGGTACTACGACAGCCAGAAGGTGATCAGCAACGGTAGATAGCTGTAGTGAAGCACGTGCAGCATGCGGTGCTCGAGTGGCGGCGAGGTTCGCCACTTGTTGATCACGTCGGCGATCGCCAGGTTGCCGACGCGGCGTTCGGCGCGGCCAGCCTCGTAATCGCGGATGAGCTGCGACGTGCGATGTGTGATGTCGACGACGAGCTGGCGAGCGAACCGCTCGACCACGAATATATCGATGAGGATGATCGGCAGCATCAGCATGATCACGAAATACGGCTGTATCGTGATCAGGGCGAGGATCACGTTCCAGGCGTAGCCGACGTCGGCGCGCACGTTCCAGATCAACAGGACGAGCACGATAAGCGCCGGCTTTGCGAGCAACTCGGCGATTACGCCGATCGTGTTCACCAGTCCAATGGGGTCCAAGTACCGCTTCACGATCCGCCACAGCACGGCGACGACGAGCACGGTCGATACGATAGCGGCGAGCACGAAGCCGAACGTGGTCAGCGTGGCCAGCGGAGGGACGAGCGCGTGGCGGGTCAGCTGCTCGACGAGGTGCCATTGCGAGAGGAGCAGCAGTCGCGTGGCGAAGCCGAACAAGTACGTTGCGAACGCGAGCGCGAGCATTCGGTCCGCCGAGCGCATGTGCTTCGACGAGAAGGTCGGGCTCGCGCGCAGCGACTGCATCGCGTACGCGCTCGCGACGAGCTCGTCGAGCAGCACGAACAGATGCAGGCCGACGGAGATCACGAACAGCGCGAACGCGATGCTGGTCAGGTGCGGCAACGCGAAGGCGATGTTGCCGAGCACGAGCGCGACACCCGTCGGGATTAGCGCACGCTTGATGTAGAGCGCCGTGATGATGATGCGAGCGAGCACGGGCCAGCCGAGATGAAACCGAGCGTGACCGAGCTCGTGCGCGGCGATCGCCCAGTGCATCGGGTCGCGTTTGAAGTGGGTGTCGGCGCTGAGCTGGATCACGCCGTGAAACGGGTGATACGCGTCGAGCGAGAGCTTCGCCTCCTTGTCGGTGACGATCGTCTTCACGCGATCACCGAGGCCCAGGCGCGCGAGCTCGTGCGCGAGCCACGTGCCGGCAGTGTGCTCGAGATCGTCGGGATGCGACTCGTCGAGCCGGCGCAGCGCGCGCGTGATCACGATTCGCATCACCGTCGCGAGCAGCGAAGGCACGTACATGAGCAGCAGCAGCGGCCACAACGAACCCAACAGCTCGACCACGAGCGTCAACCTAAGGTCAGCGAATCGACCACGCTCGTGAAATCGGGCGGCAGCGGCGAGCTCAGCGAAATGTGCTCGCGCGTGATCGGATGCTCGAAGCCGAGCGTGGCGGCGTGCAACATCAGGCGCGGCGCCGCGATCGGCGTGCCGGAATAATCGCGGATGTAGACCGGTTCACCGACGAGCGGATGCCCGGACTCTGCGAGGTGGATGCGGATCTGGTGCGTCTTGCCGGTCTCGAGCCGCACCTCGCACAGCGTCGCGCCGCGCAGCGCCTGCCGCACGCTGACGTGCGTGATCGCGCGCTTGCCTTGCCCGGCGTGGCTCGTCGAGCCGCGTAGACCGTCGCCGCGATCGGCGACGAGGTTCGATTCGATGCGGCCGGGTTTGACCGTGCCTTGCGCGACGCAGATGTACGTGCGCTGCATCGTGTGCGCGCGCAGCTGAGCTGCGAGGCCAACCTCGGCGCGTTTGGTCTTCGCGAACGCGAGCAGTCCCGAGGTCGCGCGATCGATGCGATGCACGACGTGCAGCGGCACGCTCGTCGCGGGCTTGCCCATGCGCCGCCACGCGCCGCGGATCAGGTCCATCGCGGTGCCGGTCTCGCGATCCTCGAACGGCACGCTCGACACCCCTGCAGGCTTGTCGATCACGACGACATGCGCGTCGTCGTAGACGAGGACGCCCTCACGCTCGGGATCGCGAGGCCGGGGTGCGGCCATTTTGAGCTCGACCTGTTGGCCCACCGCGAGCCGGTGATCGACCTCGGTGACACGTTCACCGTCGACAAACACCTTGCCGGTCGTGACATGGCGCTTCGCGACCGACCACGCAATTCCAGCGCTCGCTTTCACGAACGCGGCCACGGTGAGGCCTGGCTGGTCGACGGTCCAAACACTCACGCAGATCGCATAGCATGGCCGTCATGTTCGATTTCGTGATCGTGGGGGCAGGATCGGCGGGATGCGTCCTCGCGAATCGACTGAGCGCTGATCCGGCGCGCAAGGTCGCACTGATCGAAGCGGGCGGCCCCCACCACCGGACGTTCAACGTGCGTGCGCCGGGCGGCTGGCCGGAGCTGTGGCGCACGAAGCTCGACTGGGGATTCTCGACGGAGCCGCAGCCCCATTCCGATCAACGCCGGCATTACTGGCCGCGCGGCAAGCTGCTCGGCGGCACGAGCTGCTTGAACGCGATGGTCTACATCCGCGGCCATCGCGACAACTACGATGCCTGGCGCGACCTTGGCAACCCAGGCTGGGGGTACTCCGACGTCCTGCCGCTGTTCAAAAGATCCGAGGACAACGCGCGCGGCGCGTCGGAGTTCCATGGTGCCGGCGGCCCGCTGCACGTCGACGATCACCCGGTCGTGCCGGTGTGCCAGGCGTTCGTCGAGGCGGTCGCTGCACGCTGCAACGTGCCCGTCACCGATGACTTCAACGGTGCCGACCAGCTCGGTGCCGGCATCTATCAACACACCGCGCGCAAGGGGCTGCGCGCGAGCACCGCCACGTGCTTTCTCGATCCGGTGAGAGGCCGCGACAACCTGACCGTGCTCACCGACGCCCACGCGACGAGCCTCGTCATCGACGGCGATCGTGTCACCGGCGTGCGCGTGCGCGTGCGCGGAAGCGAGGAGGTGATCGAGGCCCGCGAGGTCATCGTCGCGGCGGGTGCGATCGGCTCGCCCCACTTGCTGCTGCTGTCGGGCATCGGTCCGACGACCGAGCTGCGCGACGCCGGCGTCGAGTCCAGGCACGAGCTCGGCGGCGTCGGTAAGCACCTCGAGGACCACCTGCTCTCGCCCATGATGTACGAGGTGAGCGCGACGAACGCGCTGTCGTTCGCGAGGTCGAAGCTCGTGTGGTGGCTGATGCAGCACTTGGTCGCGCGCAAGGGACCGCTCGCGCTTCCCGCGCCGCCCGTCGGTGCGTTCGTCAAGTCGACGCCGAGCGCGCCGCGTCCTGATATCCAGTTTCACCTGACGCCGTATCCGTGGCCGTTTCAGCCGAACTCCGACGAGCCGCGTGCGCGCGCGTACGGGCGGTGCGCCTCGCTCGGGCCGGGCCTGATCTATCCACGCAGCCACGGCGAGGTCCGCTTGCGCAGCGCCGATCCGATGGCGGCGCCGATCATCGATCCGCAGTACTTCAGTGCGCCGGCCGATCTCGAGCTGCTCGTGGCAGGCGTCAAGCTCACGCGCGAGATCGCGGCGACGTCACCGATGAAGGAGATGCTCGGTGCCGAGGTGTTTCCCGGACCCCAGGTCCAGAGCGATGACGATGTGCGCGCCTACGTGCGGGCAACGTGCAACACGATCTTTCACCCGACCGGCACGTGCAAGATGGGCGTCGATGCGCTCGCCGTCGTCGATCACGAGCTCCGCGTGCACGGGCTACGCGGCCTGCGCGTTGCCGACGCGTCGATCATGCCGCGGATCATCGGCGGCAATACGAACGCGCCGACGATCATGATCGCCGAGAAGTGCGCCGAGCTCGCGCTCGCCTGACCTAGCGCGAACGCCGCCGCGTGTGCGGGTGCGTGGTATCGCCGGCGTCGATCTTGTTGAGCACTTCTTTGATGAGCTCTTCGTCGAAGTCGGCCGTCTGCGACCGCCGCGCGACCTCTGCGAGCAGGCCCGTGGTCATCGGATCGTCGAGGGTCGTGGTGCGTCCGATGCTGAGCTCGGCGTCGGCGGCAGGCTCCGTCTCCTCGGGGGTGGGCGCCGCAATTTGCTGCACCTCACGCTCGGGCTGCTTGGTCAGGGCGGCGAGCCGGGCGGAGTCGAATTCTCGGGTGGTGCGTGATCTGATGTCGTCGCGCTTACCCATCCCTCCGAGGGTAATCCAGGCGCATTAGGTGCGCCAATCGCAAAGTTACGATCTGGCTGTGTGTGCACGGCCCACACGGTGGCGCTCCCGATCGGTGCCGGGAGCCGTGATACAGACGCCGGATGGAGCGCAGTCTGTTCAACGAAGAGCACGAGAGCTTCCGCAAGGCGTTTCGCCAGTTCGTCGAGCGCGAGATCACGCCTCACCAAGCGCGCTGGCGCGAGCAAGGCCAGGTCGATCGCGAGGTGTGGCGCAAGGCGGGCGCGCAGGGCTTTTTGTGCACGTGGATGGAGGAGAAGTACGGCGGCCCGGGCGCCGACTTCCTGTGCGCGACGATCATCATGGAGGAGCTCGCGCGCGGCTACGAGAGCGGCTTCGCGATGGGCCTGCACTCCGACATCATCGTGCCGTACATCTACTCGTTCGGTAGCGAGGAGCAGAAGCAGAAGTGGCTGCCCGGGTGCGCGTCGGGCGAGATCGTGACCGCACTCGGCATGACCGAGCCGGGCACGGGCTCTGACCTCGCCGCGATCGCGACCACCGCGGTCAAGGACGGCAACGAGTACGTCATCAACGGCAGCAAGACGTTCATCTCGAACGGTCAGCTGTGTGACCTCGTCGTCGTCGCGGCGAAGACCGATCCGAACCCCGAGAACGCGCATCGCGGCATCTCGATGCTCGTCGTCGAAGCCAATCGCAAAGGCTTCGTCAAAGGCAAGCGCCTCCACAAGATGGGCATGGCGTCGCAAGACACGAGCGAAATGTTCTTCGAAGACTGTCGCGTGCCGGCGAGCAATCTGCTCGGAGTCGAGGGCGGCGGCTTCATGATGATGATGCAGAAGCTCCAGCAAGAGCGCCTCGCGGTCGCGATCGGCGCGGTGGCGGGCGCCGAGCAAGTGCTCGCCGACACCATCGAGTACACGAAAGAGCGCAAGGCGTTCGGCAAACCGATCAGCAAGTTCCAGAACACGCAGTTCAAGATTGTCGAGTGCCTCGCCAAGGTCGAGGTCGGCCGCGCGTACGTCGACAAAGTGATCGAGGGACACGTCGCGGGCAAGCACCTCGTCAAGGAGTGCTCGATCGCGAAGTTCTGGACGACCGACATGGCGCAAGAGGTCATCGACACCTGCCTGCAGTTCTTCGGCGGCTACGGCTACATGCTCGAGTACCCGGTCACCCGCGCGTTCATGGACGCTCGCGTGCAGCGCATCTACGCCGGCACGAACGAGATCATGAAAGTGATCGTCGCAAAGCAGCTCGGCTTGTAGCTCGACGCAGCCCGCTTGTCCTGTGCCTGGCCAGATGCTATCGTCTTTTTACGATGAAGTCGGCATGCGCTCCAGCCCGACAGGTCGCCGACGATGCCCTCGACGGCGGCAGTGACGACGAGATCGCATCACTTGCCAAGGCACTCGCGCATCCGATCCGGGTGCAGATCGTACGGCTGCTGGCGCGGACCGAGGGTTGTGTCAACGAGCTCGTCGAGCAATTGCCGCTCGCGCAGTCCACGGTGTCGCAGCACCTCAAGGTGCTCAAGGACGCCGGCCTCGTCGTCGACCAGCAGATCGGCCGGCAACGGCTCTACCACGTCGATCCGGCCGGCGTTGGCGCGATGCGCGCCTACTTCGACCGGTTCTGGACCAAAGCCCTCGCCAACTTCGCGGCCCGGGCAGAAGCGGCCGGGTTCGACCCCGGCGATGACCCACGAAAGGACAACGCAGATGACCAGAGAAATGCGCCAGCAGGAAACGGCTGACGACCTGTCGGTCCGCAAGACCATCACGGTGAACGCGCCGCAAGCCACCGCGTTCCGCGTGTTCGGCGAAGACATCGCCAGCTGGTGGCCACTGGACGAGTACACGATCGGCGGGCAACCGGCGGTGACCGCGGTCCTCGAACCGCGCCAGGGCGGTCGCTGGTACGAACAGTCCGCCGACGGCACGCAATGCGACTGGGGACGAGTCGTGACATGGGAGCCACCGGAACGACTCGTCGTCACCTGGGAGATCTCCGCCGACTGGGCGCCGGACTCGACCATCACGAGCGAGATCGACGTGCGCTTCATCGCCGAAGGTCCGACCACGACGCGGGTCGAGCTCGAGCATCGCAACCTCGCAACGTTCGGCGACCGCGCCGAGACGATGCGAGCGATCTTCGACTCCGACGACGGGTGGACCGGACTCCTCGCCCGCTACGCCGCGCGCGCCCACGTCTGACCCCCAGGACCTCGTCGGCCGGGAACGTCGGTCCGCCCACCCGCGATCGTGTCTCGCCCGATCGGGCGGTCGGCAGATTGTCGGTCCTCGATCGGCGGTCAGCAAATTGTCGTTTGTCGGTTCGGCGGACTTCAGCCGGTCGATCAGCAGCTTGTCGGTTGTCGATCCGCGGTCAGTTGATTTCGGTGCCGTCGGGTCGGTAGGTGTGCCAGAAACCGTGGTCGTCGCGATGTACTCGGTAGCCGGTGTTCTTCACCCGGTTGTGCCGGCCACACAGGGGTGCGCCGTTGGGGCCGTTGGTGTGTCCGAGTCGGCCCCATTCGGTGAGGTGGTCGGCTTGGCAGTGTCGGATCGGTGCCGCACACCCGGCCACCACACAACGACTCGACTGCAACAAGATGGCTTGGCGGGCGTTGCCGGTGAACAGCCGTCGCCGGCGTCCCATGTTGATCACCACCCCCGCCGAGTCGACCACCACCCGTCTCACCTGCCCCCACATCATCGCCGCCA
>DATDCH010000857.1:0-8027 GCA_036524455.1 Kofleriaceae bacterium
TCCTCGCGACTCTCTAACCGGGCGTCCGTCTGAACCCGAAACGCCCTGCCGACCAAGCAGGGCGTTTCTTTTTGGTCTGGTTAAGTACTGAATTCTTAACGAGTGACGGCCGGTATGTGCATGGAATTCCATACGCCCAAAGAGTGGCACCTCAAGGTTTCTCTAGCCTTAGGTGTGGCCCAGCCTACGACCATCACACTCGGCCATTTACCTTTATAGATCATCAGGTTAGCCTAATGGTGTATTGAAATTGGGACAGTGGCTATAATTCCGGATTACCGAGATCTCTAACGATTTTGAATTGTAAGCAAAGCCGTGGGCGCTGGCGCTCACTGTGCATCCACGCCACGGGATGCGGCTACTGGGTGGGTTCGTCGCGCTGTCGCTGGTCGGCTGCGTTCTCAACGAGAGCACGACCGAATCCGAGCTGAGCCGCGCCCAGCGCGACGCGCTGATTCAGAGCACGCGCGACTCGATCGCGTTCCGCGGCGTCACGCCGGTGCCTGCGGCGCCAAACGTCCGTCCGGCGCTGTTCAGGCTCGGCCAGGCGCTGATCTTCGACAAGCTGTTGTCGGGCAACCGCGACACGTCGTGCATGACCTGCCACCCGGTCTCGTTCGCGTCGGCCGACGGTCGTCATTTGTCGATGGGCGTGACGGGCGTGGGCTCGGGACCGGCGCGTACGGGTGACTTCGCGCAGGGCGAGGAGGGTCGCAACGCGCCGCCGTTCTGGAACCTCCACGTGATGCCGAAGCTGTTCTGGGATGGACGCGTCGAGCAGCTCGCGAACGGCTTCGTGAAGACGCCCGGCGATGCGCACATCACGCCGGCGATGCGCGCCGTGTTCGAGTTCGGCGCCATCTCGGCACTGCCGATGTTCCCAGTCACCGCGCGCGACGAGATGCGCGGCTTTGGCGCGCAGAACGAGCTCTCGCAGATCGACGACAGCAACCTGCCGGCGATCTGGAACGCGCTGATGGCGCGCCTCGGCGCGATTCCGCGCTACCGCCAGCTGTTCGAGGCGGCGTATCCGGGCACCAGCTTCAACGACATGACGTTCGCACACGCGGCGAACGCGATCGGCGGCTTCATCGTCGGCGGCTTCGAAGCGCGCAACAGCGACTGGGATCAGTTCCTCGAGGGCGACAACAAGGCGCTCAAGACCGACGCGCTAATTGGCGCCGAGGTCTTCATGCGTACGTGCGTCAACTGCCACAGCGGCCCGGTCGGCTCGGACCTGTTGTTCCACAACACCGCGCTCGCGCAGTTCGGGCCCGGCCCGCGCAGCGGCGGCAACGGCCCGTCGGGCGTCGACGACTTCGGCCGCGAGCGCGTGACCGGTCTCGAGTCCGATCGGTTCGCGTTCCGCACGACGCCGCTTCGCAACGTCGAGTTCACCGCGCCGTTCGGTCACACCGGCGAGATCGTCGACCTGCGCGACTTCATCGACCACTACTCGCAGCACTTCGATGCGAACGGCAATCCGATCGGCGCGATTCCGGGCCCGGCCCAGAACCTGCGCGAATACGACGTCACGCAGATCGATGCGCGCCTGCAACCGACGCTGCTCGACAACGTGCAGACGGTCATCGACCACATCGACCCGCTGTTCCGCACGGGCTCGCCGATTCGTCCCGAGTTCGTCGATCCGATTACGGCGTTCATGCTCGCGAACACCGACGACGACAGTATCGACGACTCGATGGATCTCATGCCCGCCACCGTGCCGAGCGGCTTGCCCGTCAGCGACTAGTTGGGGCGAATCGCCCCGCGCGGAAACAACGGCCTGCGAAAATGCAGGCCGTTTTTGTTTGGTGATAACGTCCGCCCCATGAGGACGACCCTAGGGATCATTGTCGTAGCTGTGCTTGTAGGCTGTGGCGGCTCGAAGCCGAAACAGACACCACCGCCGCCGCCCCCCGGAGGAGGCGGCGACACCACGCAGACGACGACGGGCACCGACGCCGTCGCGCAGACGCCCGCGCCGCCGGCCGACAAACCGGCCGGGGGTGGCGGCAAGTCGCTCCACGACCGCCTGGGTGGGCTGCCTGCCATCACGGCCGTCGTCGACGAGTTCGTCAACCGCACGACCGCGGACCCGCGGATCAAGGACCGCTTCTTCAACACCGACGCGGTGCAGCTCAAGAAGCTGCTCACCGAGTTCGTGTGCATGGCAACCGGTGGGTCGTGCAAGTACACGGGCCGTGACATGGCCACGTCGCACGCAGGCATGGAGCTCGTCGACGACGAGTTCAACGCGCTCGTCGAGAACCTCGTCGGCGCGCTCGACAAGTTCAAGGTGCCCGAGAAGGAGAAGGGCGAGCTGCTCGGCGCGCTCGGCCCACTGAAGCCGCAGATCGTGACGCCGGCCGACAAGCTCAAGCCGATCGACGAGAAGAAGCTCGCGGCGGTCACCAAGCTCGCCGGCACGCTCAAGGACAAGGAAGCGCAGGAGCTGCTCGCACTCGCCGTGCAGGCTGGCAAGCGTGGCCAGCGCAACTACGCGGAGCAGATCTTCAGCCGCGTCGAGATGAAGGTCGGCCCGAAGCCGGTCGCGTCGGTCGCGGCGACGTTCCGCGCGGGCGCTCCGACGCGCGTCACCGCGGCGACGAAGAAGCTCGAGGACGCCGGCGCGCAGCCGGCCGTCGGCACGGTTGAAGAGGAGCCGGCGCCGCCTGCGAAGGCGAAGATCGGTCAGCTCGCGGGCAGCCTCAAGATCGACGGCAAGGCGCCGTCGGGCATCGGCGTCGTGATGCTGACGCCGGCCAAGGGCGGCAAGAAGCGCGTCGCGAAGGCCCGCATCATCGAGCAGCGCGGCAAAGAGTTCGCGCCGCACGTGATGGCGATCCCGGTCGGCTCGACGGTGTCGTTCCCCAACTTCGACCAGATTTATCACAACGTGTTCTCGCTCTCGAAGAGCAAGGCGTTCGACCTCGGCATGTACAAGAACGGCGAGACGCGCGAGATGAAGTTCGACAAGCCGGGCATCGTCCGTCTCGGCTGCAACCTGCACGCGGCGATGTCGGCGTACTTGATCGTCGTTGCGGCACCGCACTACGTCGTCGTCGACAAGGACGGCAAGTTCAACTTCAAGGCGCTCGCGCCCGGCAAGTACAAGGTGCAGGTGTGGAACGAGTCGGCCGGCGATCCGATGGACGCCGAGGTCGAGATCAAGGAAGGCGCGAACGAGAAGGACTTCGAGCTGAAGGCCGCGCCTGCCGGCATCGCGCCCGACAAGTTCGGTACGTCGCGCGGCTAGCCGCCCTTAGCTCTTCCGGGCTCTGCTCACCGCAAACATGACGAGCAAGAGCCCGGCGAGTCCCCAGCACGCGAAGCGTGCATAGGCGAAGGTCGGGGACGCCGCTTTCGCGGCGACCGCCGCTGGCGAGTCGACCGCGGCTGCGAGCGAGAGCCCGTCGATCTTCGTCGTGGCGGCCGTCTTGATCGGAAACGACACCGGCGACGCCGGAACCGCTGTGCCGGCGAGCACGATCGGCTTGTCGAGCCCGACGAGCGCAGCCGCGTTCGTGTGCGGCGCGATCAGCGTCTTGACCGACGTGAGATCGACGGGCACCGACAGCGCGATCACGCCCTCGTTGACGTTCTTCTGGTTGACGACCGGCGTACCGACGATCAGGTGAACGCGTGTGCCGTCGGTCTCGATGCGCGTCGCGGCCTCGCCGAGCGGTTTGATCGCCGGCGCGTCCTCGGGGATGCGCAGCATCGTCGACGGGTTGCCGTCGCGGACCTGGAAGATCTCGAGCACCTCGTTCGGCTCTGCTTTGAACAGCACGTCGCGATCTTTGACCATGTCCTTGAGCGTCGCCGCGTCGGTCTCGATCGCGGCGCGCAGCATCGGGAGGCTGCCGATACCCTCGGCGCGCATGCGAGACGCCTGGGTTTGCGTGTCGAGCAACGCCGCGAGCTTGGCGGCGGCCTCTTCGAGCGTCTTGCGCGCCGCATCGTTGCTCGCGACCGTCGCGTCGCTCGGCTTTGGCTCGACGACGAGCAGCGCTGCGCCCGTGCCACCGACGAGCAGCGCGGCGAGCAGCCAGCCGAGCCCACTCTTCTTCTTCGGCGCCATGCTAGGCGGCGGTGTGGCCAACGTCGCGGCCATCTCCGCCGACGTCGACGTCGACGACAGCGGAATCGGTTCGCTGTCGCGGCGCGCGACGCTGAAGAACGCCTCGAACGCGCCCTGGACGTCTTTCATCGAATCGAACCGCTGATCCGGATCTTTCGCGAGCAGCTTGTCCTTGATCAACTCTTCGAGCCCGGGCGGGAGATCGAAGCGATTGATCAGCGGCACCGGCTCGGTGACGATCTTGTGGAGCAACCGATCGGTCTCGGTGAGCCGCCGCTCGGCGGTGAGCTTGTGCTCGTCGAAGTCGAACGGCCGGCGGGCCGTCAGCATTTCGTAGAGCACGACGCCGAGCGCGTAGATGTCAGCGCGCTTGTCGACCTTCTCGGGCGTCAAGATCTGCTCGGGCGCCATGAACTCCGGCGTGCCCATGACCAGGTGCCGGCTCGACGAGTCCTCGCCGGCCTCCGCTTCGAGGAAGCGCGAGATACCGAAGTCGAGGACTTTGACGTGATCGCTCGCGTCCTCTTTGTCGGTGAGGAACACGTTGTCGGACTTGAGGTCGCGGTGAATGATCCCGGCTGAGTGCGCGGCGTGGAGCGCGGATGCAATCTGCGTCGCGATGCGTAGGGCGCGGCGAGGCGGCATACCCCGCACGCGATAAATTTCGTCGGTGAGCAGCGTACCTTCGAGGTACTCGAACACGATGAAGGGGACTTCATCGCGCGTGAATCCCATGTCCGTCGACTCGACGATGTGCGGGTGACCGATCGCGCCTGCCGCACGCGCTTCGTTCATGAAGCGTTCGACGACGGCGGCGTCGGCCGCGAGCTCCGGGCGCAGGATCTTGATAGCGACCTTACGCTTGATGAGCATGTGCTCGGCCAAATACACCGTGCCCATGCCACCTTCGCCGACCGTCTTGATGATCTTGTAGCGCCCCTCGAGCGTATCGCCCGACTTAACTGCCACGCTCGGGGCACCCATCAGTTCAACATTCTATCAGGCTGAGATACGTGCTGTTGCTTCCGCTAGACGCCGGATAAGTACCTTTGCGAGGAGGTAAGCGTCGCCGGGCCAGCGGCCCGACATGTAGCGTCCATCCTCGACGACGACCGCGTGCGTGTCGTCCTCGCGAGTACCCCGCTTCGATAAGTTGCGCGGGCCGCGAATGAAGTCCTCTGGCGCGGCAAGCGCACCACGAACCTCGTCCTCGACGTAGGCGGGATATGTTCGGTAATAGCGGCCACGTCGCCAGAACGTGGAGAAGAACGCAGCCCGCTCCATGTACTTCGGCAGGCACGTGGTGCGGCGCCCGCAGAGGACGGACCTCCCGTCCGCTCGCTTCGCGCGCGCAGCTACGAGCACGCCGTGACAGATCGCGGCGACCGGTTTGTCGGCGGCAAAAAACGCGGCTGTGAGCTGCTGCACGATCTCGCTGCCGAGGTACTGGCGCATGCCGGGCGCGTGACCGCCGGCGAGCAGCAGCACATCGAAGTCGTCGGCGTTGCAGTCCGACCAGCGCAGCGGCGCGGTGAATTCGGGCGCGCGTTCGAGCTCGCGGTAGAAGCCGATCGCTTCGGGTCGCGCGCCGAGCTTGCCGAACACGACGCCGGTGAGCAGCAGCGGATCGCACACGGGTACGGCGCCGGCTTCGGTCGCAACCACGACGTCGTGGCCCGCTTCGCGTAGCAACTGCCACGGCACCGCAACCTCGGTGACGTCGAAGTCGCGGTCGGGGAGCGGCATGAGGACCTTCGCCACGTCCCGACGATACCTCAGCGGCGAGCCGGTGCAGCGACAGTCGCGCGAGCGTTCACCGGCGATTGCGCCAACCGCGGCGCGTATCGTCGTCGTGCTCGCCGTGCTCGCGGCGGCCGGGTGCGAACCGGCCGTACTCGTCGCGATCGAGGCCGCTCGCATAGCCGCGGCCATCGTCGCGCTGCCCGAACCGGTAGTCGTCGCGGCCATACGAGCGCAGGTCGCGATCATCGAAACGTCGATCCGCGCGGCTGCCATCGTCCGGAGACCACTCGCGGCCGATGCCACCCATGCGGCGCTCGAAGCCGCGCGGGCGAGGGCGGTCGTAGCCGCGATCGTAACCGCGGTCGTGGCTCGTGCGGTTGTGGTCCTGGCGGCTCATGCGGTCGCGGTCGTAGCCGCTCATGCGGTCGCGATTGTCGTCGCCGCGGTCGCGTTCATAGTCGCTCATCGCGCGGCCGCGCTCGAGGCCACGTTCAGAGCGCTCGTTGTCGAACGGACGGCTGCGGTCGCCGAACGGACGGTTGCGGTCGAACGAAGGGTTGCCGCCGAACGAAGGGTTGCCGCCGAACGAAGGGTTGCCGCCGAACGAAGGGTTGCCGCCGAACGAAGGGTTGCCGCCGAACGAACGGTTGCGGTCGTCGAACGAACGGGCGCGGTCGTCGAACGAACGGGCGCGATCGCCGAACGAACGGTTGCGGTCGTCGAACGAACGGTTGCGATCGTTGGCGTCGCGTCCGCGTCGATCGTCGGCATACGGCGCGCGATCGTTGGCATATTGCACGCGCAGATCGTCGGCATACCGGCCGCGTTGGTCGTCGTCGTTGCGCATGCGGCTGGGATCGTCGGCATTTCGCACGCGCGGATCGTCGGCATACCGGCCGCGTTGGTCGTCGTCGCTGCGCATGCGGCTGCGATCGTCGGCATGTCGTACGCGCAGATCGTCAACATGCCGCCCGCGCTGGTCGCCATACCGACCGCGTTGATCGCCATACCGGCCGCGATGGTCGTCGCCGCGCATGCGGGCGCGATGGTCGTCGCCCTGCCAGTCGCGACTTTGCCAGTCGCGCGATTGGGTGTCGCGTTCGCCGTAATCGCGATGGCTGTCCCAGCGCTGTTCGTCGCGCCGATCCTGGAGGTGATGGCGCCGCTCATCGTCGTCGCGCCGGAACCACCGCGATGCCGTGTCGCGTACGCGATCGAACCAACCGCGATCGTCGTCGTCGTTACGCAGGAATCGATCGCGTTCGTCGCGTGGCCGCGCAAACTGCTGTTGCTCGAAGCGGCCGATTCCAAACCGCCGCCCGTGCTGCCCATCGCGCGAATGACTGCCGCGCCGGTCTTCGTGCCGAGTCGCCATTGCGTTTCTCCCGAATAGACGTGAGCCGGTGCTCCCGGTCCCTCTGCCAGCTCGTGGGTGACGTGCGATGTGCGTGCCACCGAGATGCTCGTCTCACTCCGAGTTGCACACACGTTGCAATTGCTCGCAGGCATGCCGCGTAAACAACGATTCAAACCGAGCCGTAAGCCCAAAAACGAGCAGGCCGAACAGGCCACCGTGGCGAATCCGCAGGTGGACGACCGCAAGGAGATTCACCCAGGCGAGTCGCAAGACATCGAACGCCAAGCGCCCGTCGAGGAAGCGCCGCGCGATATCGAGCGCGATCGCGCCTGAGTGGGCGCATCGGCGACGCCGAGCGCTCACGCACGAGCGTCCACGGCCCGCGCTAAATCACCACAGTAGCCCGCCCCCTGTGCGCGGCAGCGACGAGATGCTCGTCGTCGCGAGCGTCTCGCGATCCGGCGCCGAGTGCGCTGCACAGAACCACGTCTCGCCGTCGGTCTCCGCGCGCAGCGCCACACAGTCGGGGCACTGCACGACCGTCTCGATCGGTCGATCGACAAGATTGACCGCGAGCACCGGGCAGTGCGCGTCCTCGAGCACGCGATGCGCGACGCTACCGAGCCGGCGCCACGTGCGACGCGCGCCGAATCTGCCGAGGACGATCAGATGTGCGTCGAGCTCGCCGGCGAGAGAGACGATTTCTTCATGCGGTTTGCCGGCGCGTACGTGAAGGCGCGCACGCCAATCGGCGCCGTGGCCGACGTTCTCGAGCCCGTCAAACACGAGTCGCGCGAGCTGCTCTTTGGCGGTTTGAACGGTCTCCTCGTTGTCGTCATCGAC
>DATDCH010000858.1:0-4406 GCA_036524455.1 Kofleriaceae bacterium
CGGTGACTGCTTCGATCGCGTCGAGCAACGCGGGCGACGCATCGTGCCCATCGTCGAGCACGACCAGATGTGGTGAGTCGATCGTCGGCACTGCCAGCTCGCCCGTGCCGCTCAGCCGCTGCACGCTGATCTCTGGGTGGATGCGCGTCGCTTCGTCGATGATCTCGCGCAGCAATCGGCTCTTGCCGGTGCCTGCGTCACCGGAAAGCACGAGCAGCGATTCTTCGCCGGCGACGGCGCGCCGCAGGTATGTGACTGCGGCCTGTAACAGCTCGTCGCGGCCGACAAGCGTGGGCTCGATATCGACGATCGACTCGGGCTCGACGACGCGGTAGTAGCCATCGCCCGCATCGGCCGCCGCATGATCGGTCGGCAGCGCGCGCACTGCGGTCGCGGTGAGCATGATCGATGTACCGTCGGCCTGCGCCGGTCGCCATGTCGATCCGGTCCCGGGCTCGACCAGCTGCACGATGATCTGCCCGCGCGCGTTGCGCTGAGCGATCGCGGGTGCGAGGTGGAGGATCGGTGCGAATCCAGCGGCGAGCGCAGATGCCGCAGCGGCGAGTGCGCTGCGCATCGGGTGATCGCATGCGAGCCAGGGGAACGCGAACACCGCCGCGTGATCGTCACGCTCGACCAGCACGCCGTGATGGCGAGCGACGAGCTTCACCAGCTCGGTCAGGCGACGTCCGTACGCGAGCTGCACGAGCGCGAGCGGCTCGGGTGGCACGCCCTGCGCCGGTGAAGCGACGCGCGGAGGAGCGAGCGTCACACGCGGAGCGGTGCGTGCGCGTTCGCCGAGCTGAGCAAGCTGTGCGGCGAGCTCGTCGCTGGTTGGACGCCGCGCAGGATCTTTTGCAAGGCACGCGATCACCAGATCGTCGAGCTCGGCTGAGACCTCGGAGAATGCGCTCGGTCGCGGCGGGCGCAGCGCGCGATGCGCGAGCTCGAGCGCGGGCCCCTCGGCTTCGAACGGCAAGCGACCGGTGATCAGCTCGAACAACACGACACCGAGCGCGTAGACGTCGCCGGCGGGCCCGAGCTCGGCATCCGGCGCCATGTACGCCGGCGTGCCAACTGCCGCGCCCGCTCGCGTCAGGGCCTCGCTTACGTCGGGAATGCGGACGAGCCCGAGATCGAGCAGCACGATCCGAGTGGCTTCGACGAACACGTTCTCCGGTTTGATATCGCGATGAACGACGCCGCGGCGATGCAACCTCGCGAGCGCGGTCGCGATCTGCGCGCCACGCGATGCGGCCCATGGCTCACCGGGTGGCAGCTCGAATGCCGCGAGCTCGTCGGCGAGCGTTGTACCGACGAGCAGCTCGAGCGCGAGATACGGCCGGCGATTCGTATCCTCGCCGCTGCCGAGCAACGCCGGCACCGCCTGGCCCGCGAGCTGCTCGAGCGCGCGCGCTTCACGTGCGAACCGCCGCGCTGTCGTCGTAGTCGCGAGATGCGCGATCTTGATCGCGACGCGCGCGCCGTCGGAACGCCGCACCGCACTCCACACCGATGCAAAGCCGCCGGCGCCGATCTGGGCACCGATCGTGAAGTCAGCGAGCGACGGCGGCGCCGCTTCGATCAGCGCGGATGCTGACGCGGTGACCGTACCGCAGCACGTCGCTCCGGCCGGCCTTCTCCGACGGCAAGCCGCACAGCGAGGCACCGACTCAGTATATCCGCAGGACCTTGCCGGCGATCGCTAGCGGGCCCACAGCAACAGCACCGCGATGAGCAGTCCCGCGAGCGCTTCGCCGCCGATCATGCCCGATGCGAGTGAAACGCCCTCTTCGTCAGCGATCTTCTTGGAGCGCCGCGCAGCGACCCAGTACAAGAGTCCACCGATCGCCATCGTGAACGACATGTACGGCGGCAGGATGAATGCCATGCCCATCGCGACCGGCGACGGCGCATACTTCGCGATCGGCTTCAGGCTGAGCACACTGCCAACGACAAACGCGATCGCCGCACCGTGAATCGCGTAGTCGGGCATCGCCGAAATGCCGGAGCTGGCGATCGTTGCCGTCGCCTTCCACGACACGGCCGCGGGAGCCGGCATCGCCTCGGTGCCGATCCCATACGCCGCCTCCAACAGCGCGTACACACCCGCGCAAGTCACTGCGCCGACGGCAACGCCGACGAGCTGCGCGACGAGCTGCGTGTTTGGAGATGTGCCGACGCGTTCGCCGGTCTTCCAGTTCTGCACCATCATCGACGCGTGCATGACTGCGCTGTTCACGACACCGCCGCCCGACAGCGGTGACGTGACGCCGCCGGGCGCGGTCGCGCCGATGACGAGCTGTGCGAAACCGCCGAGCGGCCCCGCCGGCGTGTTGTCGGTCTCGCCCATCGCGTGCACCGACGCCGCGCACAGCACAGCCGACAGCACGAGGCCGAACAGCGGAAACATCGGGTTGACGTCGAACACGAGCGTGCCAAATGCAACAACACCGATCGAGCCGGCAACGAGACCGAGTACGTGGGTACGTGTCATCGCAAGGCCGCCCGCGGCAGAGACCTCGCGCAGGCTCACGCGTAGATCGCGAATCGCAGCGACGACCGAAACAGCGGCGCCGCCGAGCATGAGCCCCGTGCCCGCGAACAGCAGCCACTGGAGCAGCGACATGTAATCGGGTTGCGCGATCCCCGCAGAGACCAGCTGCGGCGCGATCACGAGCCACGCGATCACGGCGCCGATGACGAGCGCGATCGCAGTGCGTGCGCCGGCGAGGTATCCGACCCCTACGAGTAAAGGGCTCCAGCCGACGCCGAGCGCGATCGCCTCCGCACCGATCCCGCCGATCACGACGGGTAAGACGTACATCTCGGGGATCCAGTGGAGGCGCGACCGCACGAACGCAAGCGCGAAGGCGAGCACGCCGCCGATCGCGAGCATCCGCAACCGCGATGTGGCCGAGCCCTCGCGGCGATAGATGTCCTCGAGCACCTCCGCGGTCGCCATGCCGCTCGGAAACGGCAGCCGACCGCGCAGGACGAACGCGGTGCGCAACGGGATCGCCATCAACGTGCCGACCACGCCGACCGCGATGCCCCAGGCGATGATGAGAACGTACGAAGGCATCGAGGCGCCACCTGCGGCGTCGATCGACATCGCGGCCACGGGCCCCGTCAGGCCACCGGTGATCGCCATCACCGCGGCCGAGCTTGACACCGTCTGCACGATGTTGCCGTCGTCGACCGATGGACGCCTGCGCAACACGACCGACAGCGCGCCGAACGCCAGCAGCGCCGCGGGGATGTTGCCGCCATCGATGTATCCCGCCTTCTGGCCGGCGTACATCGCAGCGCCCGCGAATAGGATGCCGAACACCGCACCTACCGCGATCGCGCGGATCGAGATCGTCCCCTCGCGCACCCGGCAATGTTACTTCATCTAGTCCTGCATCAGGTCGTAACGGCCGACGAGCTGAACGGCCGAGAATGCGGCGTAGCCGCGCACCATCACGTGCCAGCGGCCTGCGGTCGCTGCGGGGAGCGTGATCGTCTCGTTCGCGCTGAAGCTCGACGCGCGTTTGTCGTAGAGGCTGATCGTCGGTGGTGCGCCGAACCGCGCGAACACGTCGGAGTCACCGGTGCCGGCGGTCGTGAACGCTAGATTGCTCGCGCCCGGCGGTACGTCGATGACGAAGCGATGCTCGGTACCGTAGCTGCCGGCAAGGCCGGTGATCGGTACGTTGTTGGCGAGCACGCGCGGCGGCGTCGGTGAATCGAACGTCGCGGTCAGCGTTGCGCCCTCGTAGGAGGTCTTGCCGCGCACCATCACGTACCAGGTGCCCGGCAGGTCCGTATACGTCGGCGTCACCGTCGACACGCCTTGATAGAGGCTGCCGTAGTGCGAGTAGCTCGTCAGTGTCGGCGCGACGCCACGCTTGATGAACATATCGGCACTGCCGGTCGGCACCTGCAGCTTGAACCGGAGGTTCTGCGCACCCTGCGGCACGTCGATCGAGAACATGCGACGCGAGCCGGTGTTGCCGATGAAGCTCGGCGACGGCACACCCGAGCTCAGCGCGAGCGTGCCTGGATCGGGCGTGTAGCTCGCGACGATCGTCACGTTCGAGTACGGGCGCATGCCATAGAGCGCGATCTGCCACGTTCCCGAGGTTGGATCGCCGGCGACGACCGACACGAATTCGGAGTTGTCTCCCCACGCCGACCGCTTGTGATACGCGGACAGCGTCGGCACGTTCGCCGCACCGAAGCTCGCGTAGAGGTCGGCATCGCCGGTTCCGCCCGATGTGCGCACGATCTGCTCCGTCGCGCCCGGCGGGAACGTGACGTAGAAGTGCTGCCACGTGCCCGCCCAGCCAGACACGGTGAGCGGCACGCCATTCTCGAGCCGCGTGCCGATCGCCTGCTTCTCGTACGACGCACGCAGCGTC